>USAB01000087.1 GCA_900552585.1 uncultured Coriobacteriaceae bacterium | reverse complement strand
TCCGCAGGATTCTGTTCGCGGCATCCGTCCGCCGGGCAGGAACGGCAAGCCGGCCCATCTTCGAATACGAATGTGAACAGGTTCGCCGGTTTTGCACCGGCCAGCGTCGGCGCGCACCAATGGATGATGCGACGCTCGAATATCCGCTCCCGATTTCGTGCCGCGACCGCAGAAGCCCCTTCCATGAAAGCCGCCTTCCTCTGCCCCAAGGCGCACACGAGCTATATGCCCGCGCGCCCACATATTAGGATCCTCTAATTCTTCGAGTTGTTAGGGTACATTAATCTTCATGGAGCGCAAGCGGTTTCCGCAAATTTCCGCCTGAAGACAGAAACCTGCCGTTCGCCCCCTGAGCCGACTACCTCACGATGCGCGCTGGGCAGTCACCCGAATGCGTTCAGACGAGAGATGGCACGTCACATCCCCCTGCTGATCCGTACGCCAGATAGTTCCGCCGGCCTGCCGCAGCGTATCCAACGTCGATGCCGCAGGATGCCCGTAACGGTTATGCGCCCCAACGCTTACGAGGCATATCTCCGGCCGCATCGTTTCTGCCGCCGATTCATCCAGGGCAGCGCGGCTGCCGTGATGCCCCACCTTGTAGATATCGATATCGCCTATCCTCCCCTGATCCTGATAGGCGCGGATCTGGTCATTCTCGGCATCGCCGCAGAACAGGCCGCGCCAATCCACGGTGCCGTCGGCATCATCGTCCGCCTGCAACAGCAGCGTCAGACTGTCTGCATTCCCACCGTCTTCCGTGAAGGAATCCGGCCCTATCACGTCCAGCGCAAACCGCCCGAGGACGATGCGCTCGCCCACGGACACGCCCTTCACGGCATCTGCAGCGCCGGCAACATCCGCCGCCGTGCGCACGAGATTCCGTGCTTTCGCGTTCTCGCAGATCAGCATTTCGTTTGCAAGCAATACGCGATCCACACCGACCACGCCCTTCAAAACCGAAAGGGAACCGCAGTGGTCATCGTCTGCATGCGTGATGGCAACCGCATCCAGGTGGCGGATTCCCTGCCGCGCCAGCCCCTGCAGCAGCAGGTCGTCGTGGTTGCCCGTATCTATCAGCAGCGTTCGCCCCGCGCTCCGCAGCACGAAGGCATCGCCCTGCCCCACATCCAGCATGACAACATCGTCGCCTTTCAGGGACACGGACAGCGAGAGGACCAGGACGACGGCGGCACCCCCTGCAGCCATGGCCCCGACCAAGCGCCAGTTCGGACGCGGCCACACCGCCCAAAGCACTGCCGGCAAACCGACTGCCAGCACAAGCGAGGCGGCGGAATCCAGATACACCGGCACCGCCGCACCGGGAAGCGCGGCGAACGCCTGCAGCAGCGCGCAAACGCACGAGCATGCCGCCGCCAGCAGCGAGAGCGCCCCGGCGCCCACGCCGCACGCCGTTGCCAGGACAACAAGTGGCAAACCGACTCCGCAGATCACGGTGAACAAGGGCGCTATGAGCACGTTCACAACGGGGGAAACGAGCGAGACCTGGCCGAATTCCGCTGCCGATAGCGGGCTTGACACCAGCTGAGCCGCCAAGCACAGCGCAACGGATCGCATAATGGCGCCCACATGCGCGCGCCCGAGAAGCATCGCCATCCAATCTGAAACATAGCGGGCGAACACCACGATGCCCAATGTGGAACCAGCCGACAAAGCGAACGAGAGCGAGAACGCACACAGCGGGTCCAGCGTCAGCATGACGATGATGGCGAAAGACAGCGCTCCAAGCGAATATGCCCGCCGCTTCGCGAGGAATGCCGAAAGGCCGATGACGGTCATGAAAGCCGCTCGCACTGCCGACACGGCGACGCCCGTCAACACGAGATACGCGGCAACCAACACCAGCTGAATTGCGAGCTGCGCGGTTCGCGATACGCGCAAGCGCCGCAGCAGCGCAAGCGCTAGGCCGCAGACGATGGCCAGATGCGCTCCCGACACGGCCACCATATGTGCCACGCCGTCGATCTTCGCAGCGGCATACCAATCCGCCTCGAATATCCCATCGCGCCACCCCAGCAGCACGGCCTCCAGAAAATCTTTGCCATCGAACGGATGCGAGGCCGTCGGCTCATCCGCCTCGCCCGCCGATGCTTGTCGCAACTGCAAATCCAGGGGATCAAGCGATTCCATCATCGCAATCGCCTGCCCACGAAATGCTCGAATGGCGGCGGCGGGCCCACTCGCCTCCAGCACCGTGCAATCGGAGGCATTTGCCGTCGCCGCAATGCCCCGTGTCCACAGTGACTCCGCTGCCGAGGAACCCGGCTCCCGCCACGTCGTCCCCACGGATACCCGCTGCCCGGCCATGAGAACCGGGGCATCCGTCAGATTCATGCGCACGAGAGCTGCGGCCCCCGTGGACGTTTGCATCCTCCCCGTCACCGTCTGGCCGAATGAGGTCACTTGCCCATCTTGCGTCAATTCCACCACCGCTTCGCCACCGGTGCCCCATAGCGCTTCCTGGGCGGCATGCACCGCTGCCGCTTCCGTGCAGCCGGCCATCAGGCCCAACAACATGCCGGCCGCCATCACCATGAACGCCGCACGGCCGATAGAGACCAGCAGGCAGATGACGCAGACGACAAGCAGCGCAGCGGACAGCACGGCAAGCATCCGGCACATGAACACGCTCTGATTCCGCAAGTTCGCATAAGAAGCGGCAATGCCCAGCCACGCACCCAGGGCGAACCACAGAGTCAGGGGAAGCGAAGGGCGGCCCGCGCGCCAACGCTCCCGCTCCGAGACGAAGGGATTCCCAGCGGAATGCCCCTCTGCAGCACCTGCTCCCAGCAGCTCCAAGAAAGCCGGAAACATCTCCGCCGCTTGCCGGCCGACCTTTCCCCTGCCCATGGCGTTACACGCAAATGCGATCCGCGATGGCTTCGAAGCGCTTCTCGGCAATGCCCGAAACGTTCTTGATGTCCTCGATGCTCTTGAACGGTCCGTTCGCGGTGCGGTAGTCGATGATCTTCTGCGCCGTGGCATCGCCGACGCCGTCCAGGGTCTTCAGCTCCTCGGCCGTTGCCTGGTTGATATTCACCTTCTCCGTGGAAGCGGATGCCGCCGCGCCGGACCGTGCGCTTGCCGTGGCTGCGGAAGACGAATACGCCGATGAGGTGGAAGCACTTGCAGTGCCGCCTTTCGCCGGCACGTCGATCTGCTCTCCGTCCACCAGCACGCGCGCCAGGTTCAGCGAGGCCTTATCCGCCTTGCGCATGAAGCCGCCCGCGGCATCGACGGCGTCCTCCACCCGTGCCGAGGAGTCGAACCGGTACACGCCCGGATGCTTCACGGCGCCGGTAACGTATACGCACACGTCAGCCGATGATGAGCTTCCCGATGCGCCGCCCGCTGCAGCGGCACCGTCGGACGCTTGCGATGGCGAAACATCGGAAACGGAGCCGCTGACAGCATCCGCTTGCTGGACCGTGAAATCGCCGCCGCCGGAAAACACACCCTGCATCAGGAAGAACGCCGCAGCAAGCGCCAGTGCAGCAATGCCCGCCGCAGCCAGGGGAGCCGCCTTGCGCAAACGCGCTTTCGCCTCGAAGTTCTCAACCTCGTCGATGAATGCCATGGCCTCCCCCTGCCTGCCGTTCGATCCTCCTTAAGGAACCCGACCATAGCAGGCGGCGCTCAAGCGGCATGACGAGAATCCCCTCGCGAATCTCCCCCCTGGCTAAAGTGCCTTTTGGCAGATGCCGTAGGCAAGAAGAAAATCGGCAAATGCCCCGAAAGGAATTTGCGGCAGTCATCTATCACTCGAATCGAATACGAGACGGCCAGCCCCTATACAAAACAGGCCCGCATGATGCGGGCCTGCAAAACGGCAGCGTATTTCGGACGAAGCCGAATCCTGAATAGTCGCGTTAGTCCCGATGCCTGTTGTTCGGACGAAATGCGGCACAGGAATAATCGTGCACTTCGGCACTGGCGACGATGTCCGGCAGCCATGCTTCGATGGGAAGCGCCTGCTCCACGTCTTCCACGCGGTCGAGCTTCGCATGCGTCTCCGGGCTGCGCGGCATGAACAGCGTGCAGCAATCCGGCGCGTCCGTGCTGGAAATGTCGAACGTTCCCAGCTCCTCGGCCTGTTCGATAATCTCCTGCTTGTCCGTGCCGATAAGCGGGCGGAACACAGGAAGGTCTTTAATCACCGCGTTGGTGACCGTGATGTTCTCGATGGTCTGGCTGGCAACCTGCCCCAGGCTCTCGCCGGTAACGATAGCCTTGCAGCGGTTCTGCTTCGCCAGCTCCTCGGCAACGCGGAACATCAGCCGGCGGTACATGATGATGCGCAGCTCAGGCGGCACGGTGGCCGCAATCTGGCGCTGGTAGTCGCCGAAAGGCACCACGAACACGCGCGCGATGCAGCCGGATTGCTCCAGCACATGTGCGATATCGTCCACCAGGTACTCACTGGCAGACGACGTCTGCGGACGACCGCTGAAATGGACGGCCATGCACACGGCACCGCGGCGCGCCATGCGCCACAGGGCCACGGGAGAATCGATGCCGCTGGACAGCAGGCACATGACCTTGCCGGACGATCCCACCGGCAAGCCCCCAATGCCGGGCATCGTGAATGCATAGACGTACGACGCGCTCTGGATGACCTCCACATGGACAGTGGCATCCTGGCCCTTCATCTTCACTTTCTTGTCAGGGAAGTTACGGCAAAGGTGCGCGCCGATTAGCTGCTGCATGGACATGGAGTCGATGTCGAAATCCGTGTGATTGCGGCGGGCCGTCACCTTGAACGTTTCGAACGGGCCGAATTCCTTCAGCGCCCGAACGGCGGCATCGTTCATGATGTCGATGTCGCGTTCGCACGTATATCCGCAGCTCACACGCGCAACGCCGGGCAAGCGCGAGATGATGCGGGCGATATCCGTCGCCTCGTCGTAGGGCACGCCCTCCTTGATGAAGACCAGAAGACGCCCCGAGATACGCCGAATCGTGACGATTGGCTTATCCTTCAGGGCGAATTCCGCATTCTTCAGCAGGCGATTTTCAAACGTACCGCGATTGTGTCCCTTCAGCCCGATCTCATGATAATGAATGAGACAGACGCGCTGATAGGGCTCGTCCAAGAGCTCTTCTGCCATAATCCTCTGAATCCGAATCGAACGTATGTTAACGGAATGGAAGCGGGTAACCGCTAGTTCTCGCTGTCGTAATCCTTAAGGGAGGTGGGATCGTAGCTGACGTCGCCGTTCGCAATCTCCTCGAAAGCGATGGAGAGCGGCTTACGGTTGTTCGCGCGGGCGATGTCGACAGCGGTCTGCAGCTGGATGGCGCGATCGCGCTGACCGCGCATCATGTCGTTGATGTCATGCGCTCGCTTCGAAGCAAGCGTACACAGCAGGAACGCATCCTGGTCGGTCTTGTCCAGCAGCTGGTTGATGTTCGGTTCGATCATGCTCATACGATCAGGTCCTTATTCGTTATTCGCTTTGCCGTTGATGAACGAGGCAAGCTCGTCCGTAGCGGCATCCAAGTTGTCGTTCACGAGCTGATAATCATACTCCCTTTTACGGGCCAGTTCCAGCTCGGCGGTCTTCATGCGGCTCTCCACCGCTTCCGGCGTCTCCGTTCCGCGGCCTTCCAGACGCGCGCGAAGCTCCTCCATGGAAGGCGGCTCGATAAACACCAGGATGGCATCGGGGATCTTGTCGCGCACCTGGAATGCACCCTGCACATCGATTTCCAGGATAACCTGGTCGCCGGCGGCCATGTGCTCCAGAATCTTCGATTTCGGCGTACCGTAGCGCTTGCCGTGGACGTTCGCCCACTCCAGCAGATCGTCTTCCGCGATCATCTTGTCGAACGCGTCATCATCCACGAAGAAGTAGTGAACGCCATCGCGCTCCCCGTCGCGGGGAGCGCGCGTCGTCGCAGAGACGGATACCCATACATCGGGAATCCGCTCCGCAATCCTTTTCACCAACGTTCCCTTGCCAGCGCCCGACGGGCCGGAGAGAACGAACAGATTACCTTTGCGCATTTAGCCCAGGCGCTCGAGCAGAGCGGCTTCCTGACGTTCGCCAAGACCACGCAGACGGCGGCTTTCGGCAATCTTCAGCTCGGACATGACCTTGGCAGCCTTAGCCTTGCCGTAGCCGGGCATGGTCTCGATGAGCGTGGAAACCTTCATGCGGCCGATAACCTCATCGTCCTTCTGGTCCAAGACATCTTTGATGGTTATCTTGCCGCTCTTCAGGTCCTCGCGAACCTGCGCGCGCTTGATACGGGCGGCCTTCGCCTTCTCGAGTGCTTTCTGACGGTCCTCATCGCTCAGTTGAGGGATAGCCATTCTGTTCTCCTTAAATCTTACAAATCCGACGGTTTGGATAATAGCACACCGCCGAAACGCTCCTATTGTCATTTCCTGGATATAGCGCTTGCCGAAAACAGGCGAGACATAGGCGTTTCACTGCTTTCCGGCGTCTTTGGATCATATCATTCCAGCGAGGATGGCCAGGCTTGTTCCTCCCCGCTTTCCAATGAACGTATCATTGTCCATAAAGGACTCAATTTCCCTGATAATCAGCCGCTTTCATGGAAATATCACGATTCTTCCACCCAGCCGGACAGCCGCGTCGCTCCGCCCTCAGGCGTCCCTGCACACGCAGCCGCCCTCTGTTGAAAGCTTGCCCGGGCGGCCGTAAGGACATAAAGCACCGGCAGGCGGCTCTTCGCTACTCCAGACTTGCCACGATATCCTCGAACGCCGCGACGGGATCGGCGGCCTTCGTGATGGGACGGCCGACCACGATGTGCGATGCACCGTTATCGATGGCCTCGCGCGGGGTTGCCACGCGCTTCTGGTCGTCCAGCGCCGTACCCTTCGGACGCACGCCCGGCGTGACGATATACGCATCGGGACCCAGCTTCTCGCGCAGCGCCTTGGCCTCCTGCGGAGAGGCGACGACGCCGGAAAGGCCCGCCGCTCGCGCCTGACCGGCAAGCTCCAGAACCTGCTCCGGCAGCGGACGGACGACGCCCGTTGCCGCCAGCGAGTCGGCATCCATGCTCGTGAGCACCGTGATGCCCAGCGTCACGGGGTTGTCCAGGCCGAAATCGCTGGCAGCCTCGGCCGCGCCCTCGGCAACCGCGCGCATCATACTGGCGCCGCCCACCGTATGGGCCGTCACCATATCGGCGCCGTTTTCCACAGCTGCCTTCGCAGCACCCTTCACCTGTGCGGGAATGTCATGGAACTTCAGATCCAGGAACACCTTGAAGCCGCGGCGCTTCATCTCGTAGATGACCGCGGGACCGGCGGCATAGTACAGCGTCATGCCCACCTTGACCCAGGTGGCCTTGCCCTGCAGCGCGTCCGCCAGCGCAAGCGCTTCCTCCATGCCGCAGTCGAACGCCACGATCACGCGATCGCGCGGTGCCAGATCTTTCAATGCCGTGCTCATGCCTGCAATCCTCCGATCAGCTCGTTGATATCCGCTACGCCCTGTTCGCGGCAATAGCTTTCCATGCCGTCGATGACCTGCCCCACGGTACGGGGTTCCATGAAGTTCGCCGTGCCGACCGCCACCGCCGTGGCACCGGCCAGCATGAACTCGATGGCATCTTCGGCATTCATGATGCCGCCCAGGGCAATGATCGGAATATCAACAGCCTGGGATGCTTTCCAGACATGAAGCATGTTCAGAGGCTTTAAGGAAGGTCCGCAGATGCCGCCCTGAATATTTCCGAGAACCGGTTTTCTGGTTTTGGCACTGATGGCAAGTCCCGGATAGCCGTTGGACAGGGTCAGCGCATCCGCACCGTTGTCTCTGGCAGCTTTGGCCATGACAGTAATGT
>USAB01000086.1 GCA_900552585.1 uncultured Coriobacteriaceae bacterium | reverse complement strand
CACGACGAGCGGGAGCAGACCCTGAACCAGCTGCTGGTGGAAATGGACGGCTTCACCGCCAACGAGGGCGTGGTGGTCCTGGCGGCTACCAACCGCGTGGACATTCTGGACCCGGCGTTGCTGCGCCCCGGCCGCTTCGACCGCCAGATTGTCGTGGACGCGCCCGATGTTCGCGGCCGCGAGAAGATCCTGAAGGTCCATGCGCGCAACAAACCCATTGCGAAGGACGTCGACCTGGCGGCCATCGCAAAGCTCACGCCCGGCTTCACGGGCGCCGACTTGGCGAATCTGCTGAACGAGGCGGCGCTGCTCACCGCCCGCCGCGGCAAGACAGTGATCTCCATGGACGAGGTCCAGGAGAGCATGGAGCGCGTCATCGCCGGCCCGGAGCGCAAGGGGCGCATCATGGACGAGCAGACGCGCCGCACCATCGCCTACCACGAAAGCGGTCATGCTCTGGTCGGCCACCTGCTGCCGCTGGCGGATCCCGTGCACAAGATCACTATCGTCAGCCGCGGTCGTGCGCTGGGCTATACCATGTCCATCCCGAAGGAGGACAAGGTCATGAACGGCCTGCGCGAGATGCAGCAAGAGCTTGCGGTGTTCCTGGGCGGCCGCGTGTCGGAGGAGATTTTCTGCGACGACATCACCACCGGTGCTTCGAACGACCTCGAGCGCGCCACGAAGATGGCGCGTGCCATGGTCACGCAATACGGCATGAGCTCCGACCTGGGCGTCCAGGTCTTTGGCCAGCCGAACCACGAGGTCTTCCTTGGCCGCGATTACGGCAACACGCAGGATTACTCGGATGAGACGGCGCGCCGCATCGACGACGAAGTGGCCCGTATCATGCGCCAGGCGCACGATACGGCGTACAAGATCCTCAGCGAGCATAAGGAGCAGATGCACCTCATGGCCGGCGTGCTGCTGGAGCGCGAGACCGTCGACGGCGAAGCCTGCCAGGCGCTGCTTGACAACCGCTGGGACGCGTATCTGGAAAAGGAATCTTCCGAAGAGGGCAAGAGGGAGCGCGAGGAAGCTGCGACCACGGTGGTGGACGTGCAGCCCGAGCTGGGCGAGCCCGAGGTCGACAGCGCTTCCGAAAAGAAGCCCGAAGAGGCATCCGATCAGACTGCTGCGGATACGCCGGCGGATGCTCCGGCTGCCTCTGCCGCATCCGCCAACGCGGATGACGGCCATGACGCGCCGCGGTCGGAGGACGACAAGGACCCCGCTCGGAAAAACTAACAATTCATCCGACGAAAGGAAGTCATTCGCATGATTTGGCGTTGTGGAAACTTCTCGTACGATTCCCGGACGCCCTTCATCATGGGCATCTTGAACGTCACGCCTGACTCGTTCTCGGACGGCGGTCAGTGGAACGATCCCGATGTGGCCGTTGCGCACGCGCGGGAGATGATCGATCAGGGCGCGCTCATTATCGACGTCGGCGGCGAATCCACGCGCCCGGGCTCCGACCCCGTTTCCGTGGAAGAGGAAGCGAATCGCGTGCTCCCCGTTGTGAAACGCCTGGTAGATGACGGTATGTGCGTCAGCATCGACACGCGTCATGCGCAGGTGGCGCAGGCTTGCGTGGATGCGGGCGCCGCTATCATCAACGACGTCACCGGGTTCCGCGATCCGGATATGGTCAAGGTTGCCGCAAACTGCGATGCCGGCCTGGTGGTCATGCATATGAAGGGCGAGCCTTCTAATATGCAGAGCCTTGCGCAATACGACGACGTAGTGCGGGAAGTCTGCGATGCGCTTGCCGAACGGGCAGCCGAACTCGAGGCTGCGGGCATCTCCCACGACCGCATCTGCCTGGACCCCGGTCCCGGCTTCGCGAAGACCATCCCGCAGACGGTCGAGCTCATGCGCAATCTGCATGAGTTGGTGCACGTGGGCTATCCCGTGATGGCGGCCGTTTCCCGCAAAAGCTATATCGGCAAGCTGTACGAGATCGCCGAGCCGAGGGAGCGCGACACGGCCAGTGCCGCAGAGGCGCTGTTGGCGTGCGAGCTGGGGGCATGCGTCATCCGCACGCACAATGTGCCCGCCACCATCGATGCGCTGAAGGAGCTGCGCCCGTATGCGCTGCTGGGCCTTGGTGCGAACGTTCCGCTGGTTGCGGAGCCGGGCGAAGAGCGCCAGGCGAAGATCGCGCAGCTGAACAAGGCCATCGGCGATATCTGCCAGATGCCGGACACGTTGGTTATCGACGTCGCGCCGTTTTACGAAAGCGAACCTGCCTACTATGAGGACCAGGATCCGTTCGTGAATACGGTCGTCCTCATTCGTACGGGCCTTCCGCCGCAACAGCTGCTGAAGTGCCTGAATGCCATCGAGGACAGCCTGGGGCGCGTCCGCGACATTCCGAATGGGCCGCGGACCTGCGATATCGACATTCTGGACTATCAGGGTTACGTGTCCGACCTGGACATTCTCAAGCTGCCGCATCCGCGCATGTTGGAGCGCGATTTCGTTGTGAAGCCGCTGCAGGACATCCTGCCGAACCACGTGCTGTCGAACGGCACGCCGGTCACGGCTGAGAACGTGACGGTCGGCAAGGCGGTACGTCTGTAATGGAAGTGGTCCTGGACGCGTCGGCTATCAGCGCGCACCTGCGGCTTTCCGGCGGTGTCTGGGACGTGCACGCCTTCGATTCGACGGCCTCCACGAACGTGCTGGTGAAAGACGCCATCGCGCAGGGGGCTTCCGAAGGATACGTTGCCGCGGCATTGCAGCAGGTGGCGGGCTATGGCCGCCAAGGGCGCACGTGGGTCAGCCCGTATGGCGGGCTGTATTTCTCGCTGCTGCTTCACCCCGATGTTCCCGTCCGGCAGATGCCCAGCATCGGGCCGGCGCTTTCGTTTGCCGTGTGCGAAGCGCTTGCGGACTATGCGCACGACTCCGATGACGTGCGCATCAAGTGGCCGAACGACGTCGTCTGCTCTGCGGGCAAGCTGTGCGGCATGTCATGCGAATACGTGGACCATGCGTGCTGCATCGGCATCGGCATCAACGTGTTCCATCCGGAACAGGCAGCCGAAGTAGGCGGCAAGAACACGCCCGCCTACCTGGCGGACCTGATGGATCCCGTTGCGGCGCAGTCGCTTGACCAGGTGGAATTGCCGTTGCATCCCGTTGTCGCCGGTCCGGGCGAACGGCCCGACGCCGACCAGGTTCGCCTGATGGAGCGCATCCTGGTATCCGCGCTGGAAAGCATCGGCACCGTGTATGGTCTGTGGAAGGCACACGGGTTCGCGGCATTGCAGGAGCGCTACGAGTCGCATGCAGCCCTGATCGGCACTCCGGTGACGATTGCCGCGATCGACGATAAGGTGCTTGCTGCGGGAATGGTCGAGGGAATCGATCCGGACGGCTGCCTCGTGCTGCGCGCGGCAGACGGCACGCGCACGCCCATTTCTTCCGGGGAGATTCACCTGCGCTAATGCGCCTATGGCGTGCGGCCTATGGCAGAGTGCCTGATGGCCTTACATGTCTTCGCGCTGCCGTAAAACATATTCATTTCAAACATAGTGTTTATATGTATGCGCGTGCATCACAATGCCGCAACCATCCAGCGGCGTATAGTACGCAATCGCACTGTGCCGTTTCCGCACGTCAGTGCGTTCCGATTACATTCTTTGGGGGATTTCGTTTATGAAGCATACGGAGGAAGAGGACACCCGCGTCCAAACGCAAGGCGAACAGCCCGCGCCGCAGAATGCGCACGCGCCGGAGCCGCACCCGAACCGTGAGGACGAACGCAAGGTAGATGAGAAGATCTACCGCATGGGCAATGCCTCCCTGCCGCGCCTGATCGTGGAGTTCTCCATTCCTTCTATTGTCGGCATGCTGGTCAATGGGTCGTACAACCTGCTGTCTTCCGCATTCTTGGGACAGGCTATGGGATCCATCGGCCTATCCGTGATGACGGTTGCCACGCCCATCATGATCCTGTTCATGGCCATATCCATGCTCGTCGGCGCGGGCGGCAATGCGTTGGCGGCGCTTCGTTTGGGTCAGGGACGCAAGGAAGACGCAGAGCGCAGTTTGGGTAATACGGTCACGCTTTCGCTCTTTATCTGGGCATTCGTTGTCGTGCTGGTCACCATTCCGCAAACGCTGAACTGGTTGCTGGCCATCTCCAGCGCCACGGAGGCGACGCATGACCTTGCGGCACAATACATTCGCATCATTTCGTACGGCTTCATCTTCCAGTGCATCGGAGCCGGTGTGAACAACTTCATCCGTACGGCCGGCGCGCCGAATCGAGCGCTGCTGACCATGGTGATCGGCGCCGTTTCCTGTACGGTGCTGAATTACCTGCTGGTCCTGGTTTTGGGAATGGAGGTGTTCGGCTGCGCCCTGGCCACCATCGGCGGCCAGTTCTTGTCATGCATCACGGTGCTGTGGTATTTCCGCAGCAGCGGGAATGCTCCGTTGAAGCTGAAGCTTGCGCTCATGAAGCCCCATCGGCACACCATCACGACCATTCTCACGTTGGGCACGGCTAGCTTTGCGGTGCAGATGGGCGCCACGGTGTTCAACTTCGTGCTGAATTACCAGCTTGCCTTCTATGGAGCGCAACATCCGCTGGGAGCCGAGGCGGCGCTTGCCTCCATCGGCGTCGTGCAGCGTGTTGCGGTGTTTTCCATTCTGCCGCTTGTGGGCATGTCCATCGCTATCCAACCGCTGTTGGGTTACAACTACGGTGCGCATAAGTACGACCGCGTGAAGAAGACGTTCTGGCTGGGCGTACTGGGTGCAACCGGTATCGCCGTGTTCATGTGGATTCTCATCCACGTGTTCCCGACACAGATCGTTGGTGCGTTCGGTTTGACGGATGCGGCGTTGGCGCAGTTCACCGCCTATGCGCTGCAGGTGCAGCTGCTTCTGCTGCCGTTCGTGGGATTCCAAATCGTCGGATCGAACTATTTCCAGGCAACGGGACAGCCGTCGAAGTCCATCTTCCTATCGCTTTCGCGTCAGGTTCTGTTCCTCATCCCCCTGCTGTTCATATTGCCGCATGTGCTGCCTGCGCTGTTCCCGTCTCTGACGGGTTTGGATTCGCTGTATTGGGCCATACCGTGCGCGGACTTCCTGGCCATCTTCACGACGCTCGTATTCATCCTGTGGGAGATGCGCCGTCTGAAGAAGCTCGAAAGCGGCCTTATCAAGGCGTAATTCTGAGAGCGGGCCCCTTTCAGCGGGTCCATCCACCATCGGCATATGCCCTCCGCGCGGCCTGCGGGCTGCGCGTATCCGTTCGCGCAAGCGGAAAAACATCGTTGCATGGCGGTTTGTACGTGCGACAATGGGAAACCAATAGGAAGGAGCCGCCATGGACGAACGCATTGCATTGCGAATGGGCAAGGCGGCGTCTCTTCTCTGTGCGCTTCTGCTTGCCGCTATCCTGGCAGCCTGCGTCGGTTCCGGCACGGCATTTGCCGCGTCCGGCAGCTCCGCATCTTCCACGTCCGCGCATCAACCCTCGACGTACAACCAGATTTCCGGCGACACGGCGGGTACGGCATTCAGCCAGGACAGCTCGCTGTCTAACAGCTATGCAAGCGGCGACCTGTATTGGGGCAGCCAGAACCTGTTGGCGACGAATGTTCGCGCCGGCAACGACCTTATGTCCATCGCCAGTGTTATGCATCTGACGAATGTCGAAGTTGACGGCGACGCACGTTTGGCCGCACGTGCGATAACGCTTGATTCCGTGAATATGCACGGCAACGGCACGTTCGCCTGCGACAGCCTATCCATCGGGAAGGGCTCGACGGCGAGCGGGCTGTACTGCGGCGCGAACTCCCTTTCGTTCGAAGGCACGGCGAAATACCTGGTGGCCTACGGCAACAAGATCTACTTCAACGGCACGGTCAGCGGCGACGTTGTGCTTTCTGCGCAGGAGATAGAGATCGGCCCGGATGCGAAGGTGACGGGCACACTGCAAGTGCGCTCCGGTCAGGATCTGGATATTCCCAGCACGGCCAGCATCGCGAACGTGAACAACACGCTCGACAATCCGAACGCCATCGACCAGGTCTCGCAGATTCGCTCTGCCATTGCGCCGTACTTCCAGATTGGCAGCATCCTGTTCGTGGTGGTCTCGTTCATCCTCCTTGCCCTGTTGCTGCTGTGGTTGGGCGGCCGGCAGATGGATGAAAGCGCACGCGTGGTGCGGGCGCATCCGTTCGGCATGTTCATGATGGGCCTGTTGGGCGTCGTCATCATCGCTGCAGCGGCCGCTGTGTGCTTCGCGCTCATCTTCACGATTCCCGTGGGCTTCGTGCTGCTCCTGATGCTCGTCATCGCGCTGCTGATGTGTATCCCGTTTACCGGTGCCGTAATCGCGCTGCAGATGAGCCAGTTCCCGCGGGCGGTACGCGCGATGATCGGAGCCGGTGGGGCGGCGGCCCTTATGTTCGTGCCGTATGTGCGTGTCGTGGTACTCGCGGTCTGCCTTATCTACTTCGTGGGGTATGTGCTGCGTATCCTGTTCATGGGGCACGATGACGAGTTCAATCGTCAGATAAGGCAGCGCCACGGCAAGCCGCAGTCCGCTCATGAGGATGGGAGCCGACGTGGAGGTGCGGAACAACCAGCGCCTGCAAGTCCGGAAGCATCGGAAATGCAGAATGTACCGGAGGCGACGGGAACAGCGGAGGGCCGAAGCGAATTCTCGGACAATGGCGTGGATGCAGCCGGTATGGATATGGAAAGCCCCTCGAGGCAGGGCAGGACATCTTCGAGAGCCGAAAAGTGAATACAACGCGTGCCCTAGTCATCTTTCTGCTTGCAATAGCGAAAGGGCTTCCTGACACGAGGTGAAGAGCGTCCGCTTGACGATAACAAATAATGCCCCTCTGAAAAGGTTAGTGCTTATGGTATGGTGGGTATTGCATCGGGCAATAGTGCTTGCTGTCGCCTAAGGCAGTTTCGTTTTTGAACAACAGCCAGGAATACTTTGGGGGGAAGGGAAATAGGAAGCAGATGGCGGATTCATTGGTAAAGAAGGCTTCGCTGTCGCGTGCGCAGTCCATTGCTTTTGTCGGTCTGACGATAGCGCTCATCGCGGTTGGCGCTTGGATAACGGTGCCTATTGGGCCGATTCCATTTACGCTGGGGGTATTTGTCATCGCCTTCGCGTTTCTGGTGCTGCCCGGGTGGCTGCCGGTTGCTGCGATTGCGGGCTATCTCCTGCTGGGAGCCATCGGCGTTCCCGTATTCTCCGGTATGCGCGGAGGTATCGGTGTGCTTATGGGCCCGACGGGTGGATTCCTGCTGGGTTATCTGGCGGCCGCATTCGCATGCGTCGGCATTGTGCGTATCATGCGCGGGAGCGATAGGACTGCGGTATCCACGGGACGCGAGATTGCGACCGGCATCGTCGTAGGCGTTGTGTATCTGGCAATCATCTATGTCTGCGGCTGGGCTCAGTACATGTTCGTAGCGAACGTGAGCGCCATGCAGTCGTTTGCTGTTACCGTTGCACCCTTTGTGGTTGTCGACCTGATAAAGATAGTTGCCGCCATATTCGTGGCAATAGTGGTGCGCCGCGCAGTCGGCACGCTGAACGGGTAGACAGTGCCGTTCTGACAAGAAGGAAGAAGCGAAGCGGAGGGCGCCAAATAAGGCGTCCTCCGCTTTTGCATGAGCTTGCTGCCGGCAAGGCGAAGTAGGGCGCAGAATGGGGTTGCATGCTGAAATACGTGTACGTAGGTAGGAATGAGCATAAGTCTCTGACCTGGTATAATACACATGCGTAAGAGACGTGTGAGCAATCCTGCAATGCGTTTTCTGCACCGCGAAAAATTTTTTAAAAAAGTCCTTGACAGGGCCCATCCCCATGCGTAATATACTTTCTTGCGCCGAGCGAGAGAGCCCGGAGCG
>USAB01000085.1 GCA_900552585.1 uncultured Coriobacteriaceae bacterium | reverse complement strand
CGACGAGCGGCGCGTGGGAATGTGCTTCACCTGGTGCGGATGGCTGTTGCTCTTCTTGTGCTTCGCGGCGTTCAGCGCCTCTTCCACAGCGCGCTTCTTCGCCACGTCGCGGGCAGCGGCCTTCGCGCGGGCCTGCTGCTGGGCCTGGGCGCGCTCGCGCGCAACGCGCTTGCGCTCCTGCTCAATCTGGCTTTCAAGGCCTGCGAAGCGGCTGGAATGCGGAGCGGGCTTCGGCGCGTGCTTCGTATTGCCCTCGGTTTCGGCATCGCCCTTATGTTCGGCGCGCTTCTTATCGCGCTTCTCACGCTCGGCCTGGCGCATAGCGCACTCCTTCTCCACGGCAGCGCGGCGGGCGGCCTCTTCCTTCGCCTTCTTCTTCGCCTCCTTGCCGGCACCGTCGCCAGACCCAGCAGGAGCCGTTTCGGGAGCAAGCTCCTTGCGCGCCTTCTCGACGTTGGCGTCGCTCAGAACGCTGGCATGACTCTTAACCGGGATGTCCATCGCCTTGAGGCGGTTGAGCATATCCTTGCTCGACATCCCGAATTCCTTAGCCAACTCATGTACACGCATGCCGGCCATTGATCACTCCTTCACTCCGCCATCGATGCTCTGCAGGGACTCTATCATAGCCGCTGCCACGCGATCGTAATCCTCTTCTGTCATCGTCGTCTTCAGCGATCGCGCCAGACGACCTCCCTTTCGTGCCTTCTCCAAGCATTCCAAGGAGCAGATGTATGCACCCCGTCCGGCGGCACGTCCGGTGGGGTCAAATTGAACGGTACCCTGGGGGGAACGCACGACGCGCTGGAGCCCCCGCTTGTCGTCCTGCCTCCCGCAGACGATGCAGGTGCGTTGGCGCTTCGCGCGCGGTGCGTTGTTCGCTTCCCCGGCCACCGGTTTTCCGCCTATTCCTCTTCCTCCGCGTGGATACCGCAGTACGCGCTGCCCGGACGGGCATGGTTGCGGCAGCGGATGCCATCGGGGCTGACGTAGGCGCAGATGCCGTCGCCTTCCTCGGGCTCCTCGTCGATGAGCATGTTCTCCTCTGCGAGCGGCTCGCCGGCGAACGACGTGGACTTGATGTCGATGTGCCAACCGGTCAGGCGCGCGGCCAGGCGGGCGTTCTGCCCCTCCTTGCCGATTGCCAGCGACAGCTGGTCGTCGGCCACATGCACGGTAGCATAATGGTTCGCCTCGTCGATATCCACGCTGGAGACCTTCGCGGGGGAAAGCGCGGATGCCACGTACAGCGCCGGATCCTCGTTCCACTGGATGACGTCGACGCGCTCGTTATGCAGCTCGTCCACCACCATGCGGACGCGGGAGCCCTTCGGGCCCACGCAGGCGCCCACCGGGTCCAGGCGCGGCTCGCGCGAATACACGGCGACCTTGCTGCGCGCACCGGGCTCGCGGGCGATGGACTTGATCTCCACCAGACCGTCGTAGACCTCGGGGACCTCCACCTCAAACAGGCGGCGGATCAGGTCGGGATGCGTGCGGGACACGATGATGGCCGGGCGCGTCTGCTCGCCGCGGGCGCGGGTTTCCTCGGACAGCGGGTCGCGCACGTCGATGATCAGCAGCTTCAGGCGCTGGTTGTGGCGATAGCGCTCGTTGCCCGGACGCTCGTTGCGCTCGTTCGGATACTTCTTGCGGTCGTAATGCGGCAGCTCCGCTTCCACACCGTCGCGGATTTTGATGATCGTGAAGTCGGGCGTCTCCTGCAGCACCGTGCCGGTAACCAGGTCGCCGATGCGGTCGCGGAACTCCTCGTAGATGCTCTGCTGGGCGGCCTCGCGGATGATGGAGTTGATGACGCTCTTCGCATTCTGGGCGGCGAAACGGCTCACGTTGTCGGGCGTAACGTCGCGCTCTTCGAATTCCGCATATTCGCCGGTCTCCGGATCGGGCTCGCCCACGGGAACCATCTCGTAGACGTAGATTTTGCCCGTCTCGCGGTCGATGATGACGCGGGCATCCCATTCCAGATTCAGAATGTGCTGATAGCTCTTGGCCAGTGAATCCTCGAGCCTCTCAATGAGGTAGAACTCGTCGATGCGTCGCTCATGGGCCAGTGCCTGAAGCGCCTCTACCAGTTCAGAAGCCATTCTGTTCCTTCCTCTCGCTTGCACGCGGCATCGCAGGGCAAAGCCGCGAATCATCCTGCTCTTGTGCCGCTAACTGAAATCTACTTGGCCTTTGACATGGGCCTTCTTGATGTTGTCGTACGGAATGTGCTCCGTACGCCCATCGATTTCCAGCAGCACGTCCGTACCGTCCGTGCCCGCCAGCTTCCCGGTCCATTTGCCCCGGCCGTCGTAGGGTTCCGATAGGATGAGCACCGCCGTCTCCCCCGCGAAGCGCTGGAAATGCTCCAGCGTGCGCAGCGGGCGGTCGATGCCCGGGGAGGAGACCTCCAGCGTGTAGGCGCCGGGGAACGGGTCCAGCTCGTCCATGATCCGGTTCACCCATTCCTGCGCGCTTGCCAGCTCGTCGAAGCTGACTCCGCCGGGCGTGTCGATGTACACGCGGATCGTAGGCGCCTTGCGGGCACCGACGACCTCCACGGACACGATTTCCACGCCCGATGCCTCCGCCGTGGGAAGCAGCGCCTGAAGCAGCTGGTTTTCCTTTGCGGTGAGCACATCTCCTCCTTCGATGTTCGCCCTACAAACAAAAGAAGCGGGTTATACGCCCACTTCCTTCATAAACCGTACATATTCAGCAACAATATCTGTTGCGAAACTATTTATATCATAGAAGACAGGTAAATCAAAACCACGCACCCGGGCGTGCATCACCTCTCCATATGCTTCCGCCGCTTCAGGGCCAGGGCAAATCCGTGCAAATAAAAAGCCGGCAGGACGCATTGCCCTGCCGACTGTTCGCGGCATCTTCGCCGCGCCGTGCGTTCGCGGGATGCCCGCGCCGCCCTGCTTAGGCCTCCGGGAAGAACACGCCGATCTCGCGCTGGGCGGACTCGACGGAATCGCTGCCGTGGATGACATTCTCGTCAACGGTCAGGCCGAAGTCGCCGCGGATCGTGCCGGGGGCAGCCTCGGCGCAGTTCGTTGCACCCATCAGGGAACGGCACTTCGCCACGGCGCCCTCGCCAGAGATGACCATCTTCACCACGGGACCGCTGGTGATGTACGAGATCAGGCCATCGTAGAACGGCTTGCCCTCGTGCTCGGCATAGTTCGCCTTCGCCTGCTCGGGCGTCACGCGGGAAAGCTCCATGCGCTCGATGGTCAGGCCAGCGCGCTCGAAGCGGTTGATAATCTCGCCGATGTGGCCGTTGGCAACGCCGTCGGGCTTGATCATGGAGTAGGTCTTTTCGATGGCCATATTGTTTGTTCCTTTCGTTTTTGAATGGCTCTCTATTCATACCGGGTCCGGCACAGAAACCCGCCTCGGACCCGGGAATGATCGTTGGCTGCTAGCTCTCGCTGGCGAAGCTGAGTTCGATGTTGTCGATCTTCCAGCCGATGAAATCTCGCGTGAACGAGATGGCATACTGCACGGTGCCTCCCTGCGAGGTGGTGGTGGACGCGTAGACGGTGGAGCTGTTCATGGAGCGGTCCACGCCGTCGATGGTCACGTTGTCCGTCTGGATGAGCGGCGCCACCAGGTTCTCGGTCGTGTTCTGGTCAACGGACGACGCGAACAGCGACATGGAACCGGACGGGTTCGAGAACAGCTGCTTCGTCATGTCCTCCTGCGTGGGATAGCCGTAGCCCTGCGTGTAGGCGAACGCACCGCCCGCCACGAGCAGCGCCACAATGATGAGCAGCGTGATCAGGATCTTGCGGCCGATATGGCGGCTCTTGCGCTCCTTCTTCGCCACGTCGCGGCTCCACTGCTCCAGCTCTTCATCGCTGGCCGTGAAGAACCGGTCGTCCTCGTTGCCGCCGATGGGTGCTTCGGCCGTCGGGGTGTCGATGACCTGCGTGGCCTGGCTGGCCATCTCGTCCGGGGCGTCGTCGTACAGGCCGCCCAGCTCGTCGGCCTCGGGCGTCATGACGTCGATGCCGGACGTGTCGGTGCCTTCCTGCACCTGCTTGATATCGATGACGGCCGTGCCGGTGGAGACCATGGCGATGGCGCGCTGGTAGTCAACGCTGGCGGCGTCGTTCAGGAAGTACGTCTTGTCGGCCAGCGCGTTCTCGAATGCGCTGATGGCGTTCTGGAACTGGTTGTTCGCCACATAGGCCTGGCCCAGGTTCGCGTACAGCTTGTTGCGCGTGGCAGGCGACATGTCGAACTGCAGCGCGCTCTCGTACGACGTCACGGCATCGGCCGGACGGTTCAACGCCATGAAGCACACGCCCAGGTTCAGCAGGGCCTTCGTGGGATCCGGGTTCGCGGAATCCAACGCCGCGGAACGGTAGGCCGCGCCGGCCTCGGCGGACTTGCCCAGGCGCAGCAGCGCATTGCCCATGCCCAGGTACGCCTTGTACGGAGTGGCATAGCGGTTGTCGGACACGGCCACCTCGAAGTAGCGGACGGCATCCTCGTAATCGTGCAGCTTCGCATAGCACATGCCCAGATTGCAGTTCACGGCGCCCATGTCGTCATAGGCCTCGTCCCCCGTAGCCTGCGCGAACGCGTGGATGGCCTCGTTATAGTCCCCCAAGCGCACCAGGCAGTTGCCGATGTGGTGGTACAGCAGGCCGGTCTCGCCGGGTTGGATGGGGCTGTCCGGATCCTCCAGGCAGTCCGTGAAGCCCTTCAGGGCCGCAGCATAATCCCTGTCGGCATATGATGCGGTGGCATTTTCGAATAGTACGTTATTCATATGACCCTTCTGTCTTTCCCCCTTGACCGATACGCTATGCCCTAGGGGCTGCGGCGTCGATCTGCGCCTGGTCGACATGCTCTATCTCTATGGACTCGATGGCGTCGCCGGCGCGCAAGGCATGGACGACATCCAGACCTTCGACGGTCTGGCCGAATACCGTGTATTCCGGATCGAGGAACGGCTGTTCGCCCAGGCAGAAGTAGAACTGCGACCCCGCCGTGTCATAGCCCATGCCCCGGGCCATGGCAAGCGAGCCATCGAGATGGTGGTTGTTCGGGTTCACGGAGAACTCCTGCCGGATCTCGTACCCCGGACCGCCGCTTCCGATGCGAGTGAACGCCTGGCCCATGGAGACCTCGCGCACCTCCTGCTCCGTGGCTTCGCGGGTGTACGGATCGCCGCCCTGAATGACGAAGTTCGGCACGTAGCGATGGAACTTCAGACCGTCATAGAAGCCCTTGGAAGCCAGTTCCACGAAGTTGCCCACATGGATGGGGGCATCCGTACCGGCCAGCTGGACGCGGATGACGCCCTTCGGCGTGGTGATCTTCGCAACCTCCCGGCCCGTGGGCTTGTACCGCGGTTCGTAAAGCGCCATTACCTGTATGCACCTCCGTCTCGCAAACACAATAACTCGATCGATTATAGGGTATTATGAGGCGCGCTAGAGCAAGCAACTGCAACTGCACATAAAAGGATTCCCATGGCAAACAAGCGAAACGGCACATCGGCGAAAACGGGCCGCGACCGCACGGCGCCGAACGGCGGCGCAGCGGACGCACGGCGGCCCCTGCGACGTGAGACCATCCATATCGACGCCCTCACGTACGGGCCCGCGGGCATCGGGCGGACGGCGGACGGCAAGGCGGCCTTCATCGAATGCACGGCGCCCGGGGACACCGTCGTTGCGGATATCGTGCGCGAGAAGACCTCGTTCTGCGAGGGCGTCCTGGTGAACGTGGAGCAGCCGGGCGCATGCCGCGTTCAGCCGCGCTGGTACACCCCTGCGCTGGCGAGCGTGGCGCCCTGGGGCCACATCGACTACGCGACACAGCTTTCCGCAAAGCGGGAAAACCTCGTGGGCGCGCTGACGCGCATCGCGAAGCTGGATGCCGCGCAGGCCGACCGCATCGTGGCCGACACCGTGCCGAGCAAGCGCCAGATAGGCTATCGCAACAAGCTGGAGCTGGGATGCCGCACGGGCGCGGACGGCCTGCTGGAGGTGGGCTTCCATCAGGAGAAGACGCACCGTCTGGTGGCCATCGACGCCGTGCCGCTGGCGTGCAAGGGCATCGAGCGCGCGCCGCGGGCGCTGCGCGGTTGCCTGCGCTTCGTGCAGAAGACGAACGACCTGGGACTGTTCCGCATCGGCATCCGCCGCAGCCTGCGCACCGGCGACACGGAGGTGGCGCTGTGGACGGAGCCGGGGCCGTTCCCGCGGTCCCTGGCGGTGAAGGTGCTGCGCGATTCCCTGAAGCCCACGAGCATCGTCCGCGTCATCGCCGATACCGGGAAGAGCCGCCGCGTGAAGAACGTCGAGGTGCTGTGGGGCAAGGGCTGCTGGGAAGAGCAGCTGGCGGGCTGCCGCTTCAAGGTCAGCGCGCCCAGCTTCTTCCAGGTGAACACGGAGCAGGCCGAGACGCTGGTGCAGCTGGTCATGGACGGTCTGGATGTGAAACGCGGCGATTTCGTGGCCGACCTGTACTCCGGCGTGGGAACGTTCGGCGTCCCCATGGCGAAGCACGGTGCGGTCGTGGTGGCCGTGGAGAGTTCCGGCCCGGCCGTGCGCGACCTGCGCCGCAACGCGGACCTGAACAACGTGACAATCGAATGCATTGGCGGCGATTCCGCGCGCGAGCTTCCCGACCTGGGCGAGCTGGACGCGCTGGTGGTGGATCCGCCGCGCGCCGGCCTGGCGGAGACGGTTCCCGCGGACATCGCGACCGCTCATCCGTCGCGCGTGGCGTATGTCAGCTGCGACCCCGCGACGTTCGCTCGGGACATCGCCCGCTTCGCGGAGGCGGGCTACGAGCTTCGCTCCGCTGTGCCCGTGGACCTATTTCCGCAAAGCTATCATGCGGAAACCGTCGGGTTGCTGGAAAGGCGCTCGTCAATCCGCTAGCATGGGGTTTCTACGGCACGTGCGCGGCACAGCGCCACGGCGCCGGCAAGCCGCATGGAATCCGCACGTGCGGACCGCATACCCGCGGCGCACTCGATTACGCAATCCCCGAAAGAGAAGGTATCCCGTGACCCAGAACAGCAAACAGGAAATAGATCCGCGCGCCTGCGCCCTGGTTGCCGCCCAGGCAGCGGACGAACTGAAGGCAACGGACCTGGTGGTGCAGGAAGTGGGCAAGCTTATGTCCTCCACCGAGTACTTCGTCATCGCCACGGCGCGCAACAACCGCCAGGTGGACGCCATCATCGACCGCGTGGAGGAGAAACTGCGCAAGGAGAAGGGCGTCAAGCCCCTGCATACGGAAGGCGTGGAGGACGGCACGTGGGCGCTGCTGGACTACGGCAGCTTCATCGTACACGTGTTCCAGCCTGAGGCGCGCGACTACTACCGCCTGGAAAGCCTGTGGAACGACGCACCCATCGTCGATCTGAAGGAGGCCGGCATCACGGACATGGAGTACTCCGACCGTATCGCGAAGCTGATGGAGCACGCCGGCTTCGAGCGATAGTCCCCGCCCGAAGCGCGCATCGGAGCGCGCTTCGCTTTTCGGCGCCCGCTTTGGGCTCCTCCCCCCTACTGCGCCCGGCGAATGACGCACGCATCCGTGAGGGAGCCCGTATCCCTCACGGAAAGAATCTCCTGCTCCACCTGTCGGATGGTCTGGACAAACGCAACCTGGTCGCCGTAATTGTTGCGGTTCTCCGCCGCCAGCGTGGGATAGACGCGCCGGAACACGACGCTGGCGCCGCCCGACGGTTCCAACACAACAAGCGGCTTGCCGCAGACGATGGCCGCCGTCTGCTCCATGAGCGTGCCCCAATTGCCCTCCAGGCTCACCACGACATCCGCATCGTCCACCAGCGGCACGGACCGCATCAGCAGGCGCGCATAGGCGCCCTCATGGCCGGCATCCAGGAACACATGGCGCGTGAAACCCTCCTGCGGGTGGCCGTACACTTCGCGGTCCTCCTCCGCATTATGCGCCGGCGAATAGCCAACGGACACGCCACCGGCTTGCGCGCATGCCTT
>USAB01000084.1 GCA_900552585.1 uncultured Coriobacteriaceae bacterium | reverse complement strand
CCGCAGGTGGCTTTACCACCCAGCAGGCCACGCTGGACGCTACCCCGGAGGCTGTTACCTATGACCTGGACCAGGCAGCCGTTCTTTCTGAGAACGACGCTGCTGCCGCCGAGGAGAAGACCGACTTCGACGTTATGCTGGAGGGCTTCGGCGACAACAAGATCGCTGTCATCAAGGTTGTCCGCAGCCTGACCGACCTGGGCCTGAAGGAGGCCAAGGCTCTGGTCGAGAGCGCTCCTGCCGCCGTTCTGGAGGGTGCTCCGAAGGACAAGGCCGACGAGGCCAAGGCTGCTCTGGAAGAGGCTGGTGCAACCGTTTCCCTGAAGTAGTTCTTGCTGCTTGAGAGTTTTGCAGGCCCGATGCCGTAGGTGGCATCGGGCCTTTTCTTTCGGTAAGCTAGACGGCATGGCGGGGCATGCGAAGGGAGGCTGGCGTTGAAGCGCGGGTATTTTGCGACATCGTGGCGCGATGTGCGCATGTCGAAGGGCTGGCTGCGCAACCTGCTGCTGCTCTCGCTGGTCTCGCTTGTCCCGATTATCGGCTCGATGGTGCTGCTGGGCTACGTATACGGCTGGGCGCGCGACATTGCTTGGGGCGTGCGCACGCCGATGCCGGAGCATATCCGCTCGGCGGGGCGCGACCGCATGATGCAGCGGGGCATGCATCTGTTTGTTCTGGAGATGGTGTTCTTGGCCGTGCCGGCGCTCTTCGCCTTGCTGTTCGGCATCCTGTTCAACAACGGCCTGGCTACGTGGGCGGGCAGCTGGCAATCCCTGGTGCCGGTTGACGTGGACTTGCTTATCCAGCGCACGGTGACGGTGCTGTGCTACGTGTTCGCGCTTATCGTGATTCCTTTCATCCTGGTGGGATGGATGCGCGCGACGATATACGGCCGCCTGTCGGCCGCCTTCCAGATATCCCGCATCTGGTCCATGATGCGCTACCGCCTAAGCGGGCTGCTGCGCATTGCGGGTATCCTGCTGGTACTGCTGTGCGCAATTGTGGTGCTGGCCATGCTCTACATCTTAGGTGTGGGCCTGCTGGGTGCTGCGTATTCTGTGATCACGCTGCTCCACGGCGGGCAGGTGGACTGGAATTACTTCGCCAGCGGCGTCATGCCCGTGGCCATTGCCGTGCTGCCGGTGCTGGTGTATGCCGTGGCGGTGCTGCATACGTTCGCGTACGTGATCATCGCCCGGTCGCTGGGCTATTGGACGGCGCAGTTCGACGTGCCCCACTGGCAGGGGCAAGACGACCCCATGCCGTTCGAGCGGCATGGGGTCGCCGGGTCCGAGGAAGGTGCCGCGGACGAGGTATCCGTCCGCGCGTGAACTGCAATTAGTCCAAGTACGCCGTATTCGGCTTGATATCGTACGAGGCGCAGATGGCGCGCAGCTGGTCGTCCGTCAGCAGCTGCAGGGGCTCCGTGCCGCCGCACATGGCGCGGCATGCGGTGTAGATGCCGGCGGATTTCTCCAGCGTCTGCATCATGCCGAAAGCCTGGTCGAATGTGGACGCCGTCAGGATGGCGCCGTGATGCGCCCATATCGCGCAGCGGTGCGTCTTCATCAGCTCCGCGTTCGCATGGGCCACGTCGGTGGAGCCGGGAGCGTAGAAGCCCAGCGCGCCGATGCCCTCCGGGAACATAATGATGGCCTCTGCCATGGACTTCCAGATGATGCGCGTGATGGTGCGCGAATCGGCCGGCACCACGTTCGCAAGCGCGATGCTGTTCGAGACGTGCGCATGGTAGACCACGCGGTCCTCCTCGTGTCCGTTCGCCACGTTCGCGCTATGCGTCAGCAGGTGCGCGCAGAACTCGCTGGTGGGTTGCGTGCCGTCCGTGAAGCCCCAGACCACGCGGTAGGCCGTGCCGTCCTGGTTGATTTCCACGATACCGATGTTCGTGTGCAGGTCGATGGAGACCTTGCGCATGTATTTGCCGGCGCCGGTGACGATGAAGAAGCTGCCGGCCAGGTTCGGGACGGTGACACCGTTCTCGATCCACGGATTGCCCTTCGCCTCCATGTAGGGCATGCAGACCTCGATGTCCTCGGCGCTCATGCGGTAGCTCAGGTTGCCGCCGTTGCCTTCGTGCCAGCCCTGCTCGTAGCCGTCGCTGCAAAGGCGGGTGAAACGGCGGATGCAGTTCGATTGCTCGATGCTCATCGTGTATCCTTTCCCGCGGGAATGTTGCTGTTCGTTGTGCTGGTTCCATTATAGGCAAACGGGCGCGGCAAGAAGCGTTCCCCGCGCGTTGCTATACGGCTCCGTCATCCGGGTCGGTCGGTATAATGGGTGCGGGAACCGCAAGAGAACAAGGCGAACCGAATCCGGGCTGCGGCCCGCATTCGGGCGCGGTACATGCGCGCCGGCCGTTCGCAGAGACAGGAGCGCAGAAGATGAATTTCCAGAAAGCGGTGTTTACCGCCTCGTACGGCACCTCGGCTCAGTTGCCGCCATCGAAGCGCTGGGAGGTGTCGTTCGTCGGCCGCTCGAACGTGGGCAAGTCGTCGCTGATGAACAAGCTGTTCAGCCGCAAGAACCTGGTGAAGGTGTCGTCGAAGCCGGGCAAGACGTCCACGGTGAACTTCTTCGAATGCGACGGCACGGATTTCGTGGACCTTCCCGGATACGGCTTCGCGCGCGTGTCGAAGGACGAGAAGCGCCGCTGGCAGGAGCTCATCGAGGGCTACTTCACGCAGGACCGCAAGCATGCGCTGTGCGTGCTGCTGGTGGATCTGCGCCACGACGTGAGCAAGCTGGACATCCAGATGGCGGAGTTCCTGACGGCGCACGAGATCCCGTTTGTCATCGCGTTCACGAAGGCGGACAAGATTGGCAAGTCGAAGCAGTTCAGCCAGGTGAAGGCGCTGTGCAGCCAGCTGACGGTGGCGCAGGACGCCTACGTGGCTGTGTGCTCGTCCGTCACGGGCGCCGGTATCGACGATCTGCGTGCGATGATCGAGGACGCCGTGGCGCAGGCTAAGACGCAGGGCTTATAGCGCAGCGTCGGCGGCGGGGAGGGCCCGCCTTTCGGCGTGCGGCCGCAGCGCCGCGTTCGCGCATAAAGCGCCGGCAGGGAGGGCCGTTCCGGGCCCCGCAGGCTCCCGAACCGCGGCACGTAGGTTGAGCAGTGCGGGTTTGATAGAATGTAACGAAATAAGATTCGGGTTTCGAACGGAAGGAGAAGCATATGCCCTTGTTCGTGGCGCAGCTGTACCGTTTGATCCCCGTCATCGTCTTCGTGGTAGCCGTGCTGATCATCGTGTACGCCGTGGTGTGGAACACGCGCGGCGGCGAACGCGCGAAGG
The DNA here is from genome assembly GCA_900552585.1 of uncultured Coriobacteriaceae bacterium. Taxonomy (GTDB): domain Bacteria; phylum Actinomycetota; class Coriobacteriia; order Coriobacteriales; family Eggerthellaceae; genus UMGS1519. Next base: position 4,701 of record USAB01000084.1, on the reverse strand, counting down.
AAGTGCTGCTTTCCGTGCTGCGTTGGCTCAGCTACATCGGCATCGGCGTATCCGTGCTGTTCACCGGCTATGCGGCATCCGAGGGCAACACCCTGCTGGCGCTGTTCTTCGGCAGCTGCCTGGGTCTGTTTGCGATCATGCTGGTCATCGACATCATCTGCGAGCGCACGCTGGAGAAGCACCGGCGTGAGCGCAAGTTCCATAACATCGCGAAGAAGGATTCGCAGGATCGTCGCTAGGCAGACAGGGGGCCCGGCGCCGCAACCGCGGGTTTATTCGGGGGTGCAATCCATATGAGCAAGAAAAAGAAAAAGGTCCACGGCATGACGCCCGCCCAAGCGGCGGCGGTGCGCAGGGAGGAAACGTACGAGCCTTCAGGGAAAAGCGAATTCCGCGATTGGTGGGATCGCCAGCCGACGCGCTCGAAGGTCGGTTCCGTGGGATTCTTCGTCATCATCATGGTGCTGCTCATCTGCTGGCTGGTCGTGCCGTACTTCGTCTACGGCCCGGCGAACTGACGCCGTCGGAGCTTCTCTTTTTCCCGCCGCAACGCCCGCATTGCGTGGAAGCCGCGTGCGGGTATCGCGCATATGAAAGTAATCTGCCGTCCTCGTTGCGTGATGGTGAAGATGCGGGGTTTCGCGCTGCCCTGAACTATAATCAGACACTCGAAAGCAAGGGACATTCGATCCGCAGCCGCCTTTGGCGGCGTGCGGCGCAGAGCAGAGAAGCCGGGCCGGCACTGCCGGCATTGCGATACACGGGAGCGAGACGTTTTGGCAGACCGCAGGGGTTCGGACGGGCAAGGAGACGGGCAATCGGGCAATCCGCGCTATCAGGATGCGCATGAGCGCATGCAGGCGCCGCAGGCACGCAGGAGCGAGGCGCAGGCGCGTCACGCCCGCGCAGCCGCGCAGCCGACGGAGTCCGCGGACCGCGCATCCGACGGGGCGTTCGGCAACGGGCGCGGCGGCTTCGCCGGCAAGCGGGATCAGCATCGTGCCCGCAAGCAGGAGAAGGCCGCGGCGAAGGAAGCGAAGCGCGAAGAGAAGCGCCGTGCGAAGGAAGCGGGCGAGCCCGGTGCGGTGCGCCGTTTTATCAACGCGTGGGCGGACCGCCTGCTGGGTGCCGCGAAGGGCGGCGGCCTGAGCAAGCAGGAAGCGGAGTACGCCGGGCATCGGACCACGGCGGACTACATCTGGAACACGGCGGGCCTGGGCGCATTCGGCATGGTGTTCCCGCTGCTGACCATCGTGGTCACGCAGCTCTGCGGCGCCGAGCAAGCTGGTCGTTTCTCGCTGGCATTCGTGGCTGGCCAGCTGCTGATCATCATTGCGAATTACGGCATCCGCACGTACCAGGTGTCGGACGTGAAGGAGGTTCGCTCCTTCACGGAATACCAGGTGAACCGCTGGATCACGTGCATCGCCATGCTGCTCATCGGCTATATCTACTGCTGCATCCGCGGCTATTCCGGCGAGATGTTCACGATGTTCATGTGGGTGTTCGTCTACCGCATGGTGGACGGCTTGGCAGACGTTTACGAAGGCCGCCTGCAGCAGATGGACAAGCTGTACCTGGCGGGCATCTCGCAGACCGCGCGCTCGCTGCTTGCATTCCTGACGTGCACCATCGTGCTGTTCCTTACGCATGACCTGGGCATTGCCAGCATCGCCATGGGCATTGCGGCCATCCTGTCGTTCGTGGTCATCACGTTTCCGCTGGCGCTGCTGGAGACGCCGAAGTCGCGGCGCATGTCCATCGGCGGCGTAATCCGCCTGTTCAAGGACGGCTTCCCGGTGTTCCTGGCGCTGTTCCTGTATGCGTTCATCGACAACATGCCGAAGTTCGTCATGGAAGGCGTGCTGACGTACGACAACCAGCTGTACTTCAACGCGCTGTACTTCCCGGCGCAGGCCATCCTGATGACGGTCGGCTTCATCTACAAACCCATGCTCGTGCGCATCGCGAATGCGTGGGCCGATCCGTCGCGCCGCCGCCGCTTCGACTTGTTCGTGTTCGCCATGGTGCTACTCATCGCGGCCATCACGGCTATCGGCATCCTGCTGATGGGCTGGATCGGCATCCCCATCATGAGCTTCCTGTACGGGTTGGACTTCGAGCAGTTCCGAACCATGTCGTACATCATGCTGGTGGCGGGCGGCATCACGGGCGTCATCGATTTCCTGTACCAGGTCATCACCGTCATGCGCCATCAGCGCGATGTCATGCGGCTGTATATTGTCACGTTTGGCTTCTCGCTGTTCGTGCCGTATCTGATGGTTCACACGGCGGGCCTGAACGGCGCCATCGACGGCTACCTGATTGTCATGGCCATCCTGATGGCGCTGCTGGTGATGGAGTACATCACCGTGCGCCTGAACTACTCGAAGAACCCGAAGAAGAATCCCGAGTACATGGCGGGCAGCCCGATAGAGGCGAAGGAGATGCATCGCATGCACCGCGGTGAGATGGCGCGCACGGCTCCGCATCGCCGCACGGCGAATGCGGCGGGCGAGCAGCAGGGGCAAGCACCCATGCAGCAAGCCCCTGCGTCGCAGCCCGTGCGCCAGCAGGCGGCCGCTCCGCAGGCGCCGGCACAGCCTGCTCCGCAGTGCCCCGTGTCGCAGGCGCCCGCGCGGATACCGCCGGTGCCGAAATCCGCTCAGGCGGCGCCCGATCCGTTCGATGACGACGATTACGACGGGGAAGGGGAGTCCTCCCAAACGCGCGACTAGCGCGCACAGCTTCGCCTTGCACCTGCTAAGCAATGGCTCCGAAGCGAAATGTGTGCAAGATGTGGAGAAAGTTATATATGCTTAACAAATCTCCTGTACGCTCTTGCGCAAATAGTTAGAAGTGGCTAATTTATTACTCGTCCCAAACACCCCTTGAGTGCGGCCGGTTCGCCAAGATTGCCTGTCCTTGTCTCCGCAGGTGGATATGGCGGGCCGGCCTCATCCGCATCTATGGGGCATTTCATCCGCTTCTAATTGGTGGATGAGAGTAGTCTGCTGCGTCGGCCCTGTCTCCCCGACGCAGAAACGCCCGCTCCGCCTTTCTCAGCGGAACGGGCGTCTTCTTTACGTGCCTGCCGGTGCCGGCGCCGCCGTGCTTGCGGCCGCGCGGATGCGGCGAAGGATGCTACTGCTCGATATAGGCGGCCAGCACCTCGCCGTAATACGCCGTATGCATATCGCGGTTCGCGCCGCAGTTCGTGCTGTCCACATCGGCGGGGTAGAAGCGGTCGAGCGCGTCCTGGGGCATGGCGCTGCCGTCGAACGTCTGCTTGTAGACGATCTTGCATTCCAGCGTCAGGGGGAATTCCTTGAAGCCGTCCACGCCGTTGACGGAGGCCGGGAACGGCATCAGGCCCAGCTGGGCCACCTTGTCCATGCCGCGGCCCGTGACGGAGCCCGCCTTGCTCAGGATGGAACGGTCGCATGCGCCGTACGGCACGCTGACGGTGAAATACGGGTTCGCCTCAAGCAGCTCGTGCGTGTAGCGGCTGGTGCGGACGTACGTGACGAACGTGGGCTTTCCCCAGAACGTGCCCACGGAGCCCCAGGAGATGGTCATGGTGTTCAGCTTGCCAAGGGCCTTCGAATTCAGCAGCACGCCCTTGCTCAGGGCCTCCAGCAGCTCCGTTCCGTGGGAATAGACGTTGATTTCCTTCTTCATGTGGTCCTCCTTCGCGCCCTTGGGGCGCCTCGGTGATTTCACTGCGATTATGACGGAGCGGTATGGAGAAAGGAAGCAGCTTCGTTTCGGTTTTCCTCCCGCTGCGGGCGTCACCGCTTCGGCACGCGCTTTTGCGTTACGATACGTGCGGAAAGCAAACAGTGTAAGGGGCAAGGAGAAGATATGGCGAAGATCAAGATCGAGGTAGACGGCAAGACGCTGCGCGAGGCGAAGGATTTGGCCGAGGACCTGGGGCTAGACCTGCAGTCCGTGACGCGGGCGTTCTATCGCCAGATAGTGCGCGAAGGGCGCATTCCGCTGGATCTGTCCATGCGCGCTCCGCAGCCGGCATTCATGCCTGCGCCGCCCGTCCCGCCGATGACCGCCGCGACGGCACCCGCTTCTGCAGCCGAGGCGCCCGCACCGGCGCCGCAACCTGCACCTGCGCCCGCGCCGGCGGCAAAGCAGGAGGCGAAGAAGCCCGCGCCCGCGAAGCCCGAAACGTCGAAGCCGGAGGCCCCGAAGACCCCGACGCCCGCTGCTGAAAAGCCCGCGCCCGCGCCGGCGCCCGCGAAGCCCGCATCTGCCGCCGCGAAGCCCGCAGCCTCGAAGCGCGCGAAGGAGGAGTCGCAGAAGCCGGCGCCCCGCATTCCCACGATGAACGAGATCCCCTCGCAGGACGAGCTGCTCGAGCGCATGCTGGAGGCGAAGGAGGAAGCCGAGAGGGAGGCGCGCGCGGAAGAGGCCGTGGCGCGCGACAACGACCGCAAGCGTGCCCGCAAGGAGGCGTTCGACCGTGCCGCCGACGAGGCGGCGGCGCAGCGTCGCGCGCAGGAAGAGGCCAAGAGGCAGGAGCAGCAGGCTGCAGAGGGCCTGACGGCGGCAGACCTGCTGACGCCGGCGCAATTGGCCGAGCTCACGGCATCCGAGCTTGCGGCGCTGAAGCGCCAGCCCGCCGCGAATGCCGAATCCTCGGCGGCTGCGGCTAGCGCGCCGGCGCCCGAGAAGCCGCGCCAGCCC
>USAB01000083.1 GCA_900552585.1 uncultured Coriobacteriaceae bacterium | reverse complement strand
GGAGCGCCATCGCCAGCTGAGCGACGCGCTGCGTGCGGCGGATGATGCGGAAGCGGCGGCGGCAACGGCCCAGGATGAGCTATCGAACGCGCAGGAGGCGCTGCGTGCGCTGCAGAAGGACGGCGCGGATGCGGCGTCCGCGTTGGCGCAGGCGCGCGGGCGCGACGAATCGCTGCGCGCGCAGATTGTCCAGGCACAGAAGGAAGCGGACGGCCTGGAGGAAGAACGCCGGACGCTGGAGCGCCGCCGCAGCGATGTGGCCTCCGTTCTGGAGCAGATGAAGCCGGCAAGCGAGCGGGCTGAGTCGGAGCTGCAGCGTTCCATCGAGCAGCTGGCGCACGTGAAGAGCGCGTTGGGGCAGTGCCGCGAGAAGCTGGAGCCCGTGCGCGCGGAGGCGGCAGCGGCGTCGGAGGCGTACACGAAGCTTCGCCTTGAGGTCAGCACGCTGGCAGAGCGCTGTACGTACTCCGAGCGTCTGGTGGTGGCACGCGACCGGGATATCGCACAGCTCGAGCAGCGCATCTCGCACATCCGGGCCGCGCAGGCGCGCAAACAGTCGCCCCAGGCGCTCGATCCCGCCATCCGGGCGTTGTCGCTGATCCGCGAGAGCGTCACCGGCCGCATCGACGCGCAGGAGCGCGGCATGGAGCAGTCGAAGACGGCTTCGGAGGGCATCCACGCCCGCATCGACGAGGCGCGGCGCACCTCGAGCCGCCTGCACGGCGAGATGGACGACGCCACGGCGAAGCTGGCGGATGTGCGTGTGGAGAAGGGGCGCCTGGAAGTCCAGGTGCAGCATGCCGTGGATTCCATCGAGAAGGACCGCAATACGCCGCTGGATCGCGCTATGAAGTTGCCCCGCATCGATGACCGAGAACAGGCCCAGATTCGCGTGGACAAGCTCCGCCGCCGCATTGCGAACATGGGTACCATCAATCCGGATGCCGCGCAGGAGTACGAGGAGCTGAAGGAGCGCTACGACTACCTGAAGGGCCAGACGGAGGACCTGCTGGCGGCTCGCCAGTCGCTACGCAAGATTGTGGAGGTCATCGACGACCGCATGAAGGACGACTTCGTCGATACGTACCACGCCGTGAACAAGAACTTTCAGGAGATCTTCGCGGAGCTGTTCCCGGGCGGATCGGCGGCGCTCTCGCTGGTGAACGAGCAGGATCCCGAGCATTCCGGCATCGAGGTGCATGCGCAGCCGCGCGGCAAGCGCATCGCGAAGCTGTCGCTGATGTCCGGCGGCGAGAAATCGCTTACGGCGCTGGCGCTGCTGTTCGCCGTGTACAAGACGCGCGCCACGCCATTCTATATTCTGGACGAGGTGGAGGCCGCGCTGGACGACACGAACCTGCGCCGCCTGTGCGCGTACTGGCAGAAGATGCGCAAGGACACGCAGCTCATCATGATCACGCATCAGAGGCGTACCATGGAGATGGCTGACGTGCTGTACGGCATTTCCATGCAGGCGGACGGCGTTACGCGGCTGTTGAGCCAGCGTCTGGATCAGGCGATGCGATCGGAGGATGCGCAGGATACGCCCGACGGAGCGCGCGCGGGGGTTAGCAAGGGCTAGGGCTTTCCGGTGCGGCCGCGGGCCGCCCGGTTCTGATAGGGAAAGGACAGGCATGTTCGGAAGCGAGAAGCGCAAGGAGCGCAAGGAGGCGAAAGCCGAGGCCAAAGCTGAACGCAAGGAGGCGAAGGTCCAGGCGAAGGAACTTAAGGCCGAGGCGAAGGCCGAACGCAAGGAAGCGAAGGCGGCCGAGAAAGCCGAGCGTAAGGCGCGCAAGTCCGGCGACAACGCGGCGCGCACGAAGATCGGCATGCAGAGCTCGCGCCGCACGTTCCGCGAGCGTATGAATGTGCTGATGCATCGCGGCGCGAAGCTGGACGACGAGTTCTGGGATGGTTTGGAGGAGATCCTGATCATGTCTGACATCGGCGCGCGCACGTCGCTGGGCATCGTGGACAACCTGCGTGAGGCGGCGCGTCGCAAGGCGCTGCCGGATGGCGACGCGGTGAACGATCTGCTGATCCGGCAGATTGCCGAAGCGTTCCCCACGGCAGAGCGGGACGTCTTCGAGAACCTGCCGTCGTTGGTGCTGTTCGTGGGCATCAACGGCTCCGGCAAGACCACGACGGTGGGCAAGCTGGCGTACGAGGGCACGCAGGAAGGCCATAATGTGCTGCTGGGCAGCGCCGATACGTTCCGTGCGGCCGCTATCGAGCAGCTGGAGGTATGGGCGCAGCGGGCGAATGTGGAGATTGTGGAGCGCGAGCGCGGCTCCGATCCGGCAAGCGTGTGCTACGACACCATCGAGCGTGCGGAGGCTGTGGGTGCGGACGAGGTGCTCATCGATACGGCTGGCCGCCTGCATACGTCCGACGACCTGATGCGCGAGCTGCAGAAGGTGGTGAATGTGGTGCGCAAGCGCAGCAACATGCCGGTGGCAACCGTGCTGGTTATCGATGCCACAACGGGTCAGAACGGCATGCAGCAGGCCCGCGAATTCGACAAGGCGCTGGACTTGGACGGCCTCATTGTGACGAAGCTGGACGGCACTGCGAAGGGCGGCATCGCCGTGGCCATCTCCACGGAGCTGGACCTGCCCATCTACAAGATCGGCGTGGGCGAGGGCCTGGAGGATCTGCAGGATTTCGACCCGTACGCCTTCGCGGAGTCGCTGGTGGGCCGCAACGACGACGATGACGGTGCGGACGCTCAGGAAGACGCGTAGGCCCGGCCGCAGGGAAAAACGATACCGTCTCGTTACCGCCGCAGGGCAGTCGCCCTGCGGCTTCTTGTTTCCGCGGGTCTGCATCTTATACTGGAAGCAGGACATACGAGGAAAGGGGAAAGGGCAATGCTGATCGAGTTCGACAAGCTGGATACCACGGTCATCGACCATTTCAAGGGCGGCGAAGGGAAGCTGAAGGCGCAGATGTACGTGGACGATCTGGGGAAGATCATGCACGGGCATCTGGACAAGGGGTCGTCCATCGGGCTGCACCTGCACGAGGATTCGAGCGAGGTCATCTACGTCCTGTCCGGCACGGCGACGGCGTATGTGAACGGCCATAAGGAGAAGCTGCGCCCCGGCGTTGCCACGTACTGCCCGATGGACTCCGATCACGAGATCACGGACGTCTGCGATGACGGCCTGGATTTCATCGCCGTCGTGCCGTTCCACTGATTGCGCATAGTGCCGATACGGCCGCGCAGGCGGGGAGGTGCATGCCGTTCCCGCTTGCGCGGTTGCTAAAACCAGAAACCCCCGCCATCGTGCGGAGCCGCCGAGACGGTTCCCGATGGCGGGGGTTTCGTCGAACCGGGCCGGCGGCCGTATCGGCGGGTCCGGAGCTTGCCTGTGCTAGTTCGCAGAGGAGGCGCCGTTCGCGGAGCCGGCCGAAGCCTTCTTCACGGACTTCGTGGTGATGATGCGCTTCGCGAACGAGGGCGTATAGCTTTCCATGTCGCCAATCTTCACGGTCTCGCCCACGTTCGGCGCGTGGATGTAGAAGCCGTCGCCCAAGTACATGGCCACATGGTACGTATCGTTGCCGCGCTTGAAGAACAGCAGGTCGCCCATCTGCAGGTCGTCGAAGTCGACGCTCTTGCCCTCGTATTGCTGCGTGTACGTGGTGCGCGTGAGCTGGATGCCCAGCGCATTCTTGTACAGGTACTGTACCAAGCCCGAGCAGTCGAAGCCGCTGCGGTCGTTGCCGCCCCACACGTAGTCCGTGCCCAGGCACGACGTTGCCAGCGCTTCCAGGTTCGCGTAGTCGTTCATGGTCAGATTGCGGGTCTTGCCGCTCTTCGTGGTTGTCTTGCCCGTGATCTTGAAGTCCAGCTTCTTGTCGTAGCGGGTCAGGTCGTACGTCTTGATGAGTGCTTCGATCTTCTCGGCATAGCTGGTGTCCGTGGCGTAGCGGCCTTCCAGCGCCTCGGCGGCATCCTTGTACGAATCCGCGTTCTCCTTCCAGGCGCCGGAGTAGAACGAACTGCCGCGCAGCAGCTTTGCGTAATCCTTCATGGATTGCTTCTGCGTGGCGTACACGCGGAAGTTCGCGGCGGTGGTGTACAGCGTGCCGAAGCCGTTGTCCTCGCTGGTGGCCATGCGGATGGATTTGCCGTTGTACGCGCCCTTGATGCCGAACAGGTTGTTGTACGGGGCCTTCGACAACGTGCTGGATCCCGAACCGCTTTCCAGGATGGCCTGGGCGATCAGGACGGACGCGTAGATGTCGTACTTGCGGCCGATCTGGCGGGCCTGCTCGCCGATGGAGGCGATGAACATCTCCGTGGTCAGGTTCTGGGAATAATGCACGCGCTTGTACGCTCCCGCAGACGTTGCCTGTGGGGAGGCGGTCGTGCTGGGCGCAGCCGTGGACGCAGAGGACGAGGCGGTCTTCTTCGCGTGCTTCGCTTTCCTCACCTTCGCATTCGCAGCGGCTTCGGCGGCTTTCTCGGCCTTTGCAGAGGCAACGGCTTTCTGTGTTTCCCGCTCTGCCTTCTTCTTGGCGGCCGTGTCGGCCTTCTTCTGCGCCTTCTTCGCCTTCGCAGCGGCCTTCTGGGCCGTGCTCGCTATCTTCTTCGCATTCTTCTTCGCGGTCTTTGCGGAAGCCTTCGAGGCGCTTGAGGAAGACGTGTCCTTCGGGCTCTTCGCGGCAGCGGTCTTCGTGCTCGAGGACTTCGTACCGGCGGCGTCCGCGGTCTTTGACGTATCCTTCGCGGCAGTCTTGTGTTCCTTCGCGGCCTTCGCGTCCGCTTCGGCCTGTTCCTCTGCGGCCTGATACTGCATCAGATACGCTTCTACTTCGCTGTCCGAGCAGCCGTCGTCGATGAGCATCTGCTTATACGTGTTGTAGTTGATCTTCTGGACGACTGCCTGGGCAGGGGCGAGCGAGGCTTCGGCGGCCAGAGCGGTAGCCGGCAGCGCTGCACCTCCCAGGGCGATTGCTCCGGATACGGCGAGTACGGGGATGATTCTGGTTTTGTACATAGGCAATGGAATCCTTGATGTGTCAGAGCGCGTGCAGATCCTATTCGGTTGTGCGATGCAAAGAGTGTCGTATGCGCTACGGTATGCATTCTTGCGAAATATCATAACGCGTAAACGTTGTTCACGCGAGTGCCATCCGTGCCAATTTGTCTTCATTTGTCACGGTTGAACTGGCCGTTTCTTCGAAAGGATGGCATTGCCGGCATGTGAACGGACGCGTTATCTTGCGTTGTTTCCGGATTGTCTACGACCGCCGCGGCGCCGCTTGTCGTGTGCGCTTCCGCCGCCATGCCGCTTGCCGCGCGCTTTCGCGCCGCCGCCGGCATGTTCGTTCGGCTTGCGGCCGGCCCGCGCGTCCGCGTGCCCGTTCTGCTTGCGGCGGGCGTTTCCCCCCTGCTCGTTCTGTGCCGGACGGTCCCCCGCGGCGTGCTCTTTCCGGGCTTTACCTTTGCCGTTTCCCGTATGGCGAGCGCCCCGCGACGGGTGCGCGCTGCCGGAGCGCCCGCCTGCTGTCGGGTCGCTCTTCTGCCGATTGGGGCGGATGAGGCATTTCGGCCCGTAGCCGATGAGGTCCTTGCGTCCGGCGCGCTTCAGCGCCTCCGCAACGAGTTTGCGGTTCTTCGGGTTGCGGTACTGGATCAGCGCGCGCTGCATGGCCTTCTCGTGCGGGTCCGTGGGGCAGTATACGTGCTCCATGGTGCGCGGGTCGACGCCCGTGTAGTAGATGCACGTGGATATCGTGCTGGGCGTGGGGTAGAAATCCGACACCTGTTCGGGGTTGTACCCCAGATCGCGGCAGAATTCGGCAAGCTCGATGGCTTCTTTCATCGTGGAGCCGGGATGGCTGCTCATCAGGTACGGCAGTACGTACTGCTCTTTGCCGGCCTCTTCGCTGGCGTGCTCGAATTCGCGTACGAACTGCTGGTACACCTCGTTGCCGGGCTTTCCCATGATGCGCAGCACGTTCTCCGATATATGTTCGGGCGCCAGACGGAGCTGGCCGCTGGTGTGGTACTCGGCCAGCTCGCGGATGAACGTGTGGTCGGGATCCAGCAGCGCGTAGTCGAAGCGGATGCCGCTGCGGATGAACACCTTCTTCACGCCGGGCAGGCTGCGTAGCTCGCGCAACAGCTGCACGTAGTCCTTGTGCGTCACACGCAGCTGGCGACACGGCTCGGGGGCAAGGCAGCGCTTGTTCGGGCACGCGCCGCGCTTCTCCTGCTGTGTGCAGGCGGGCACGCGGAAGTTCGCCGTGGGGCCGCCCACATCGTGGATGTAGCCTTTGAAATCCGGATCCTGCGTCATCTGCCGCGCCTCTTCCAGGATGGATTCGTGGCTGCGGCTCTGGATGATGCGGCCCTGATGGAAGTTCAGCGCGCAAAACGAGCATTCGCCCAGGCATCCGCGGTTGCTGGCGATGCTGAACTTCACCTCCTTGATGGCGGGCACGCCGCCGGCGCCCTCGTAGCGGGGGTGGTACGTGCGCTCGTACGGCAGCGCGTACACGGCATCCATCTCCTGCGTCGTCAACGGCAGGGCGGGGGCGTTCTGCACCACGTAGACGCCGTGCGGGTACTCCTCCACAAGCGAATGCGAAAGGTACGGGTTCAGGTTCTTGCATTGCACGCCAAAGCTTTCCGCGTACCTCAGCTTGTCGGATTGCATGTCCTCCCAGGTGGGAAGCATGATGGGTTCGTACACGGCGTCAAGCGATCGCGTGCGGAACACCGTGCCGGGAATGTACGTGAGGTCTTGTACGGAAAGGCCGGCATCCAGCGCGTCCGCAATGGCCACGATGGAATGCTCGCCCATGCCGTAGCTGATCAGGTCCGCGCCGGAATCCAGCAGGATGGAGCGCTTCAGCTTGTCGGACCAGTAGTCGTAATGTGCCAGGCGGCGCAGGCTGGCTTCGATTCCGCCCAGCACGATGGGCGTGTCCTTGAACGTACGGCGGATGAGGTTGCCGTACACGACGCATGCATGGTCCGGGCGCAGGCCCGCCTTGCCGCCCGGCGAGTAGAAGTCGGAATGCCGCCGCTTCTTCGCCACCGTGTAATGGTTCACCATGGAATCCATGTTGCCGGAGGACACCAGGAACGCCAGCCGCGGCTTGCCCAGCGCGGCGATGCTCTCCGGGTCGCGCCAATCCGGCTGCGCGATAACGCCCACCTTGTAGCCCTTCGCCTCCAGCAGGCGGGTGATGATGGCCATACCGAACGACGGATGGTCCACATAGGCGTCGCCGCAGATGTAGACGAAGTCGGCCTGGTTCCAGCCGCGTTCGTCCATTTCGCGTTTATTTGTGGGCAGAAAGCTCATGATGCTCCTTGCGTGCTTGCTCGGCCTGCCGCGTCACACGATAGCACGGGCCGTCTGCTCCAGCTGGGCGCGCAGCGCTTCCCGCTCGTAGCGCGGCTGACCCGGAGCGGGGAAGTGCGTGACCTGCGGGATGGCCGGGTCTCCTTCGTCCGGCTGGTCCACGAACACGAAATCAAGGTCCACGTCCTGGAAGCCCTGCAGCAGCAGGGCGTAGGCATAGCACTTCGCCTGAATCTCGTAGGCGGCCCGGCGGTCGGTGTCCGTCTTCAGCGAGCGGCCGGTCTTGTAATCCACCACGTGGGCCGTCCCACTGCCGAACCGGTCGTACGCCAGCAGGTCGATGAAGCCGTACAGCGTCAGGGGGCTTCCCCCCTCGGCGCCGCGCTCCGCCAGCGGGATGAAGAACGGGGCCTCGGCATCCAGGTGGGCGTGCGCCTCCATCTGCCGCGCAACGGGGCTTGCCGTCCAGCGTTCCAGTTCGCGATGCAGGTCCTCCGTCTGTGCGGCATCCAGTCCGTGCAGGCGGGCCAGGGCGGCCATCCGCCCTTCCGGCGGCAGGGCGATGCGCCCGGTGCGCCGCCAGGCATGGGCGGCGAATTCCCCGAGCGAATGGAACGCCGTGCCCTTCTCCACGGCGGCCGCCGGCTTCTCTGCGTATGGTACGTCGGCATTCGGCAGGCACTGCGGCGTGCGGCCTCCGTCTTCCTCGTCTGCCGCTTCGTGCTTGAGCGCGGATGCGGACAGCAGGCCCTCCGACCATTGCAGGCGGTACGGATAGCTTTGCGGCTGCGGCGGCAACGTCTGCGTCGGTATGGCGAACGGGCGCCGGCCTGCAGCGG
>USAB01000082.1 GCA_900552585.1 uncultured Coriobacteriaceae bacterium | reverse complement strand
GGCGGGATTGGCCCGCGGCCGCCCGCCGCGGGCCGCTGCCGCCAATGACCGTTATCGGCAGCCGTCGCCAGCAGATTTGCGATTCTTGGATGAAAAGTGCGTTTGGGAATGGTATTGCCGACGCTAACTTGAATAGGGATCCCGCAACACCGATCAAGCAGGTTTTCCCAGAAGCTTATTGCGGCATTTGAACTAGGGTTATACGTATCAACATCGTTTGGAAAATCAGCGGTTCGGAAATTAGTGTAGCCGAAACCATTCCCAACCTCGATTCTCATCCAAAAATACGGAATCTGTTGGCAGCACTCGCGGCGGGCGGCAACATGCAGCGATTCGTAGCGGCAGGTAGCGGCCCACGCCAGTCCGCGCCCGCGCGCACCACCGCACGGCCTTCACCCCCGACGACCGCCCGCGATGCGGGCAGCCTTATCCTCTTTTCGTGGCCGCGGGCGCTCTGCGGCCGTCGGAAGGCGCGACAGCAGCCGCGATGGGATACTATGAGGGAAAAGTTGACCCGATGGAGGGCCTGTGACGCATCCGAAAAACATAGGAGACCAGATAGGCGACGCCGTCCAAGACGCGCTCGAACACCAGGATTTCAGCAAGATCCAGGAAATGGTATGGCAGGGCATCGGCGTTGCCACAAAGGGCATCGGCGAGGGCATCTCCCAAGCCGCCGAAACATCCCGCAAGATGTACGAGGAATACCAGCGCGCGCAAGCCGAGCGCCTGGAGCAGAATCGGAAGCTTGACGAGTTCAATCGCATTGCCCCCTCGCGCTTCGGAAGCGCCCATGGCATGAAGATCGGCGGCACGCTGATGGCGGTGCTGGGCGGCATGTTCTCGTTCTCATTCGGCGCTACCGCATTCATCGCTCTGATCGGCGTGCTGGCAGGCTCCGCGAATCTGCTGGGAATCCCCGCCGCAGCGCTCCTCGCGCTCACCGGCGCAAGCGTGGGCGTAACCGCGGCCGGCGGTTCGCGCATGAAGCTGTCGAACCGCTTCTCGCGCTACGTCAAGGCCATCGGCACCGCGGACTCCATCGAGTTGGACGACCTGGCATGTAAGACAGGCCGCTCGGAAAAGGACGTCGAGAAGGACATCGAGAAGCTGATAGACAAGGACCTGTTCCTGCAGGGGCACCTGGACGGCGACGAAGACATCCTGTTCCTGACGGACGACGCGTACGACGACTACCAGACGTATCGTCGGTTCGACAGCCCGCCGAAAGGCGGGCGCGCGAGCGGCTGCGCCAGCAGGCGGCAAGCGAACGGGCGCAGGGCCGGCCGCTGACCGACGAAGAGCGGGAGCGCCTGGCCAAAGGGCGCAAGCTGCTGGAGAACGTCGATGCCCGCATCCCCGACCTGGGCTCGGACACCGTCCAGAAGAAGGCACATGCCATACATGCGGTGGTCAAGAGCATCCTCGATCGCGCGGAGCAGGACCCGGATGTCATCGACGAGCTGGACCAGCTGGTGGAATACTACCTGCCGCTGACCATCAAGTTGCTAGACGCGTACGCAGAGCTTGCGGAGCAGCCCATCCAAAGCCAGAGCATCGGAGCGTCGCGCCAAGAGATTGAGAACACGCTGGACACGTTGATCCGGGCGTTCGCGAAACTGCATGATTCCCTGTTCAGGGAAATGACCTGGGATGTCTCCACGGACATCTCGGTGCTGAACGCCGTGTTGGCGCAAGACGGCCTGACCGAAGACCCGTTCGACAAGAAAGCTGGAGGCAACAAACAATGAGCGACAACATCAAACTCACGTTCGATGCGGACCTGCCCGAAGACGATTACGAGGACTCCGCCGCAACCATAGCGCGCCATCTTTCCGGGGACGAGGCATCCCCCGCCCCGACCGCCGAGGCCGGAGAGCTGGCCGACGAGGAGAGCGTGCTGTCGTCCGAGGAGCTGGCGCAGGTCGACGAGTTCGCAAAGCAGATCGACGTGCACAGCACGAACGCCATCCTGCAGTACGGGTCGGGCGCGCAGAAGAAGATGGCGGACTTCTCGGAGACAGCGCTCTCCAGCGTGCGCACGCAGGACCTGGGCGAAATCGGCGACCTGCTGGCCGGCGTGGTCACGGACCTGCGCAGCTTCGACGTGGAAGACGAGAAGGGCCTGCGCGGCCTGTTCAAGCGCGGCGCGAACAAGATGGAGAGCATGCGCGCGAAATACGACAAGGCCGAGGGCAACATCGAGAAGACCGTGAAGGTGCTGCAGGCGCATCAGATGAAGCTGATGAAGGATGCGGCCATGCTGGACAAGCTGTACGACCTTAACCTGGAGTACTTCAGGGAGCTGTCCATGTACATCCTGGCCGGCAAGAAGGCGCTGAAGGCCGTCCGAGAAGGCGAGCTGGCGGGCCTGCGCGCGAAGGCGCAGGCGTCGGGCAGGACCGAAGACGCCCAGGCCGTCCAGGACCTGGAAGCGAAATGCGAGCGCCTGGAGAAGAAGATCTCCGACCTGCAGCTGACGCGCACCATCGCCATGCAGACGGCGCCGCAGATCCGCCTGGTGCAGAACAGCGAAGCCGTGATGATCGAGAAGATCCAGACCACCATCGTGAACACCATCCCGCTGTGGAAGAGCCAGATGGTGCTGGCGCTGGGCATCGAGAACTCCACGCGGGCCGTGAAGGCGCAGAATGCGGTGACGGAGGCCACGAACGAGCTGCTGCGCAAGAACGCGGACATGCTGCATCAGACGTCCGTGGACGTCGCGCGCGAATCCGAGCGCGGCATCGTGGACATCGATACGCTGAAGCATACAAACGAGGAGCTTATCAAGACGTTCGACGAAGTGATGCAGGTGCAGGCCGAAGGCCGCGAGAAGCGCCAGCAGGCGGAAGAGGAAATCTCGCGCATCGAAGGAGAATTGCGCGCCGAGCTGCTGAAAGTCAACCGCTAACGCGAGTGCCCCGTCTGGGCCAGCGCCCGAAACGCATCAGCCATCCGATTGCTGCAGCCATCTTGGATAAGCGTGAACTCCCGGCGCGCCTGTGCGCCGGGAACCTGCTGCAGGAACCCATGATCTGGCTCCTTGGCGAACGACCACGCCGTTCTTCACCAGCGCTCGGTTCATGCAGCGCGACCCGCAGCCGCGCAGACAGGCGATGGTCTTCCAGGCGCCCTCATTTGCCGATGCCGCAGCGGCGCCAAGGGGATGGCCGTGATGAGGAGATTCATCTTCTTTTTTTCCTTGACGGGTATCAGCGTCGCGGCCACATAGAGGCCAACCGCCACCCCCCCTAGCGTCGCGAAGATGAGTAAGGCGAATTCCGAGATCATAATCCCCCCTCGCGATTCAGGCGCTTATGTCAGCAGAAATTCCTATGCCTTCGGAAGAAACCCAACCATGCCGTTTAGAACCGGGCGTCTTGCAGGATGCAGAATCATACACTGCATAATCTGCCATGTGCGAACAATTACTGGCACATCCGCTTCTTCAAAGGCCTAATGAAGCAAACCCCAAATCCGGGATGCGCCTAACTGAAGCCTCAACGCATCCTTTCCCATCTGGCAGCGAGTTGCTTTATTTTCAGCACCATGTGTCTACAAAATGAAGGAGTATGTTTCAAACGGTCGATTTCCGGTATCTGTCCGCATGAGGACAAGTGACATCGATACCTTCTGAGCATGTCGCGCGCCGCTTGCTGACCCTGTACCTTGCTGGCAGCGCCGGGGGGGGGAGCGCGGCGTCGGCCGCCAACAAATCTGCGATTTTTGGACGAAAGCTGCGTTTGGGAATGGTTTCACCTCGTCTAACTCAAATGTTGGCCTACGCGACACGGCCCGCCAGCCCCCCCACGGCAAAACGCTACGCCTCTGACCTGGCCTTATGCAAATCTCGTCGTACAGGGGAACCATCGACTGAAAATTAGGCAACATGAAACCATATCCAAGTTCGGTTCTCGTCCAAAAAATGCGGAATCTGCTGGCAGCGCACGCCGCAGCCGCCACACGCCCGGCGCCACCACAGCCGCCATGCACACGGCGTCCCCGCGGCCGATGCGCACGCCGACAGCCAGCGGCCGCCACGCACCCGGCACGCTGCGGCCGCTCGAACCCCACCCTGTCCGCTGCACACGAGAACGGTATACAATGGGAAAACTTTTATATCGCAGCCCGGCAGACTGACGCCCGGCCGCGCCAGCACGCGGCTGAACAGCTTCGATGCCGCAGCGGAGACAAGGAACGAATATGCCAGAAATCAAGGGAGGCGGTGCCCGGTGAGCAAGGCGCTGCTGATGGGCAACCAGGCGTTCGCATATGCGGCGCTGGAAGCCGGAGTGAATGCGGTGGCGGGCTACCCGGGCACGCCGTCGAGCGAGGTCATCGAAACCGTCGCGAAACTGCATGCGCAAGGGACCGCGAAGGGCGTACACGTGGAATGGTCCACGAACGAGAAGGCAGCCATGGAGCTGCTGCATGGCGCGTCGCTCTCGGGTGCGCGCACGCTGTTCACCTGCAAGCAGATGGGCTTGAACGTGGCAAGTGACCCCCTGATGAGCTTGAACTACGTGGGCGTGCGCGGCGGATTCGTGGTGTTCGTCGCAGACGACCCTGGCCCCATCTCCAGCCAGACGGAGCAGGACACCCGCCGGTTTGCAAGCTTCGCGAAGATCCCGGTGCTCGACCCGGCAAGCCCCGACCAGGGCTACGCCATGATGAAGGAGGCCTTCGAGCTGTCAGAGCGCTACCATACGCCCGTCATCCTGCGCGCCACCACGCGCGTGTGCCACGCCTCGACATTCTTCGACATCCCGGAGACCACACAGGCGCGCCCGATTCCCGAGGGCGGATTCCAGCGCGACCCGAAATGGGTCATCTTCCCGAAGCGCTCGTACGAAGCGCACGGCGAGATCAACGAACGCCTGCCGCAAATCCAGGCGGAATTCGACCGCAGCCCGTTCAACCCGCTCGAGGCGGCTCCCGCCTCTCCGCAGACGCAGGCACCGCAAGCGCCCGTGAAGAAGGGCATCGTGGCGGGTGGCATCAGCGCCAGCTATGCGCGCGAGGCGCTGCGCATCCTGGCTCAGTCCGCTGCCGAGCAGGGAACGCCGCTGCCGCCGTACCGCTTCCTGCAGGTGGGCACGCCCTATCCGTTCCCGGAAGAGCGCGCGACCGCGTTCACGGACGGCCTGCGCGACATCCTGGTGTTCGAAGAGCTGGACCATGTGCTGGAAGATGCGCTCATCCAGCTGGCGGGCCGCAAGCATCTGCCCTACGACGTGCACGGCAAACTGGACGGCAGCACCCGCAACCGCGGCGAGAACGGTACGCAGGACTGCCTTGAGCGTCTGGCGGAATTCCTGGGCGTCCCCCAGCTAGTGACGAAGCCACCGTTCGAAACGCTACCGGACGTAGCGGGTATGGAAACGCCCGAGGCGCCCCAGCGCCCGCCCGTGCTGTGCGCCGGCTGCCCGCACCGCGGCAGCTTCTACGCAGTGAAGCGCGCACTGCGCCGCCGGCCGAACGTAATGTGCGGCGACATCGGCTGCTACACGCTGGGCAATGCGAAGCCGCTGGACGCCATTGACACCTGCCTCTGCATGGGCGCCGGCATCACGGCCGCCCAGGGCATCGCGGCCATGGAGCCCGGCCGCAAGGCCGTTGCCTTCGTGGGCGACTCCACGTTCTTCGCCAGCGCCATGACGGGCGTGGCGAATGCCGTGTACAACCAGCACGACACCACGTTCGTGGTGCTGGACAACGCCACCACGGCCATGACCGGATCGCAGCCGCATCCCGGTACGGGCCAGACGCTCATGGGGCCGAAGAGCACGCCCATCGACATCGAGGCCGTGCTCCGCGCGCTGGGCGTAACGTGCATCGCGCGAGCGAACCCGTTCTTCCTGGAAGAGGCGGAAGCGGCAGCGAAGGCGGCCATCGACTTCGACGGGCCGTCCGCCATCATCTACGAAGGGCCGTGCACGCAGCTTGTGAAGCCGGACAAGACGGCCACGGTCGATGCGGAGGTTTGCACGGGCTGCAGCAGCTGCATCCGCAGTATCGGGTGCCCGGCCATGTCGCTAGATGCGGAAACGGGAACAATGCGCATCGACCCGTCGCTGTGCTTCGGATGCGGCCTGTGCACGGACGTCTGCCCGTTCGACGCCATTGAGGCACCGGTCCGCACAGAGGGCCGTGTGCCCTACTCGGCCGCTCCGAAAACGGACGCGACCACTAGGCTGCATTACGACAGCTCCGACGCCGTCGCCCATGCAGCCGCCGCGCAGGAGAAAGGGGATTCCTCATGCTGAACATCGTCATAGGGGGCATCGGCGGGCAGGGGTCCGTCCTTGCCGCGCGCATTTTGGCGCAGGCGGCGCTGGACAAGGGATGGAAGGTCCGCACGGCAGAGACCATCGGCATGGCCCAGCGCGGCGGCGTTGTGGAGTCCGTGTGCCTCCTCGGCGGCTGGCGCGCTCCGAAGCTTGACTTCGGCGAAGCTGACCTCATGCTCGGTTTTGAGCCTCTGGAAACCCTGCGCGGCCTGCCCTATCTCAGAAGCGACGGCGTTGTTTTCTCGAGCTCTGACCCCATGCCTCCCGTGGGAGTGAACCTCGGCGTGGAAACCTATCCGTCCATCGATGAAATCAAGGCCAAGGTTGGCGCTGCTTCGAGGGCCAGTCACTTTCTCCCCTGCAGGGAGCTGGGTGAAAAGGCCGGCGCGGTTCAGGCAGGCAATACCGTCCTGCTTGCCGCAGTGTGCGCTTCGGGCATCCTGCCCTTTGGCCTCAGCGTCTTCGAGGAAGCTCTGAGGAAATTCCTGCCTGCCAAGATTCTGGACGTCAATCTCAGGGCGCTTGAGATTGGTGAGTCCATACTCGCCGGCAAGTAGTTCTTTCTCCCATAACGATTCGGAGGGAGTCCGGCCTCAGGCCGTGCTCCCTCTTTTTTTCGGGGTAAAAAAAAAGACCTGCCGGATGATCCGGTCAGGTCCTTCTCTTTCGTGAAGGGGAGACGCGCCGTTATTTATTGGTCTTCAGGAATGTCTTGGCGCGGGTGGCTTCAGGGCTGTTGGGGTATTTTTTGATGAGCTCGGCGAGACGCGCTTTTGCGGCTTTGTCCTGCTGCATCTTGCTGAAGCAGATACCCTGCTTCAGATAGGCGGCCGGAGCCTTGTCGGAATTGCCGTACTTGGTGATTACCGTGTCGTAGGCGAGGGCGGCGTCATTGAACTGGTTCTTCTGGAAATAGCATTCGGCGAGGTAATACTGGGCATTGGGAGCCTTGGGATTATTGCCGAAGTTCTTGATGAAGTCGCTGAAGGAGCGCTGGGCATCGCCGTACTGACGGGAGTTGAAGGAATTCACGCCGGCCTCATAGAGAGCCACGGACATGTCCTTTTCAGCTTTGGGGGCCTTGGGCTGGGGCGTTTCCTGTCCCCAGGTATCACCCGAGGGCGCTGCGCCTGCGGGCTGGGCCTGGGCTGCGGGAGCCGCTTCAGCGGCCTGAGCCGTGCCCTGGGAGAGCGCTGCCGGCGCCTGGGGCGCTGTGGCGGGAGCGGCAGCCTGGGCGGCGCCTGCGGCTCCTATAGCACCAGCTGCACCGGCCTGCGGAGCCTGCGTTGCCGCCGGCCAGGGGAGAGCCGAGGTTGAAATTCATGGCCATGCTGGTCTCAATCTGATGGAGCGCCTGTTCATGGCGGTTCAGCTTGTCAACCATGGCGGCGGCGCCGCCGGCATTGCGGATATCGACGAGCTGGCCTTTGATATCATTGAGTTCCTCACGCAGTGACTGTACCTGATTGTACATATCGGCCTGCACGGGCTGCATCTGACGCATCTGGGCGTCATGCTGCATAATCTGGGCTTCCATTTCATCGCTTTTGCTCTGCGTGGCGCAGCCGTTCAGAGTAAAGGTCAGGGATGCCGCCAGAACCAGAAGGGGTAAACGCTGTACGTTCATTGAATTAGCCTTGTGGGTTGAATCTGTTGTTAGGCGTGCCGGCGGTCAATTTTGCTGCCGGCATACTTGCGGCCTTTGAAAATGTATATCAGGCCACCGATAACAGGGACGAAGACGCACAGGAGAAGCCAGCGCACCTTCCGTTCGAAATCATTGTTGAAGTCGTGGCTCCAGAGGTGCCAGAGACTCCACAGATTGGGCAGTATGGGGATGGCTGCGACGAGCACGTGCCACCAGTGAAAAATCATGCGTCCTTCTCCTTTTTGCGCCGGCTGGCGCCGTTGTCCTCCCTGTCCTGCCCCAGCAGCATG
>USAB01000081.1 GCA_900552585.1 uncultured Coriobacteriaceae bacterium | reverse complement strand
CCGCCGATGTCATGGCGGAGAGCCTGCGGCGCTCGTCGCTCGGCACGCTTCAGGGCGGCTCGCCGGTCAATCTTGAGCGCGCGATGGCAGCAAACGGCCGCTTCGGCGGTCACATCGTCTCCGGCCACATCGACGGCACGGGCACCATCGTCGAGATGCGCCCGGAGCAGAATGCCGTCTGGGTGCGCATCCGCACGGTGCCGGAGATCCTGGACCTGATTGTGGAGAAGGGCTCCATCGCCATCGACGGCATCAGCCTGACGGTGGCCACCGTATCCGCCACGGACTTCCAGGTTTCGCTGATCCCGCATACCGGCGAGGAGACCATCCTGCTGGGCAAGCATGCGGGCGACATCGTGAACCTGGAAAACGACGTCGTGGGCAAGTACGTGCAGAAACTGCTGGGCAAGGCGTTGGGCAAGCAGCCGGACGATGTCTCGCTGGCCGATGAGGCCCCGGGGCTGACCATGGAGTTCCTGCGGGCCAACGGCTTCTGAGGTAATGCGAATAAACGTCGGGGCACGCCGGCACGGCGCGCCCTACGAGCAAGATTGAGAGGTAGAAATGACCGAGAACGTTTCGGAGAACGCAGCGCAGATGGGCACCGTCCAGGATGCCATCAACGAGCTGCAGGCCGGCCATCTGATCATGGTGGTGGACGACCCCGACCGCGAAAACGAGGGCGACCTGATCTGCGCGGCCGAGTACGCCACCCAGGCGAACGTGAACTTCATGGCCACGCATGCGAAGGGCCTGATCTGCATGCCCATGAGCGCCGATATCGCGCATCGCCTGAACTTCACGCAGATGGTTTCCGAGAACACGGACAACCACGAGACGGCGTTCACGGTGTCCATCGATCATAAGGACACCACCACGGGCATCTCCGCCGCGGAGCGCTCGTACACCGCCATGAAATGCGTAGACGACACGGCGAAGCCCGAGGACTTCCGCCGTCCCGGCCACATGTTCCCGCTGGTCGCGAAGCCGGGCGGCGTGCTGGAGCGCAACGGCCACACGGAGGCCACCGTCGACCTGCTGCGTCATGCCGGCATGAAGCAGTGCGGCCTGTGCTGCGAGATCATGCGCGATGACGGCACCATGATGCGCACCACGGAGCTGCTGCAAAAGGCGAAGGAATGGGGTCTGACGTTCATCTCCATCAAGCAGCTCCAGGATTATTGCCGTGAGCATGACAACCATATGAAGGAAGAGGCCGTGGCGCACATGCCTACGAAGTACGGTTCCTTCGTCATCCACGGTTTCGTGAACGACATCACGGGCGAGGAGCATGTGGCGCTGGTGAAGGGCGATATCGGCAACGGCGAGAACGTCCTGGTCCGCGTGCACAGCGAATGCCTGACCGGCGATGTGTTCGGCTCCGAGCGCTGCGATTGCGGCGACCAGCTGCACCGTGCCATGGAGCAGATCGAGCGCGAAGGGCGCGGCGTGCTGCTGTACATGCGCCAGGAGGGCCGCGGCATCGGCCTCATCAACAAGCTGAAAGCCTATGCGCTGCAGGAGCAGGGCCTGGACACCGTCGACGCGAACGTGGCGCTGGGATTCGCTCCTGACCTGCGCGAATATTGGAGCGGTGCGCAGATCCTGCGCAACCTGGGATGCAAGACCATCCGCCTGCTGACGAACAACCCGGCGAAGGTGTACGGCCTGGGCGGCTTCAACCTGAAGATCGTCGAGCGCGTTCCCATCGAGATTGCGCCCCAGAAGTTCGATCGTCGCTATCTTGAGACGAAGCGCGATCGCATGGGCCACAAGCTGGACAACCTGCCGGTGGCAGACACGCAGGACTAGCAACCGTTTCCCGGTGCCCGCAGGCGGGTGCCGGATGCGTACGAAGGATTCATCCACGCTGCATGCGCCCGGATGGCCGCGCGGCGAGAGAGAAAGGAAAGACATGGCAGTCAACGTTATCGAGGGCAAGGTCGTTAACCAGGGAATGAAGGTGGGCATCGTGGTGACCCGCTTCAACGAGTTCATCACGAACAAGCTGCTGGGCGGTGCGCTGGATGCCCTGAAGCGCCATGACGTTCCCGATGAGGACGTGACCGTGGCTTGGGTGCCGGGCGCATTCGAGGTGCCGCTGGTGGCGCAGAGCATGGCGCAGAGCGGCAAGTACGACGCCGTCATCGCGCTGGGTGCCGTCATCCGCGGTGCCACCAGCCACTACGATTTGGTCTGCAACGAGGCGGCGAAGGGCGTTGCCCAGGCGTCCCTGAAGACCGGCGTGCCCGTGATGTTCGGCATCATTACCACGGACACCATCGAGCAGGCCATCGAGCGTGCGGGCTCGAAGGCCGGCAACAAGGGCGCCGAGTGCGTCACGGGCGCCATCGAAATGGTGAACGTCCTGCGCCAGGTCAACGCCTAGCCGGCAGGTGCCGAACCGCCTGCAGGAACAACGTTTTCGCAGGTTGGAGCCGCATAATGGCATATAGCAGCCATTTCGCAGGAGCCGCCTCCCCCCGGGAGGCGGCTCTGTTTTTTTGCGGATGTTGCGGCGAATGCCCCCATGGTCGCCCATACTCGTAGGGCGAGAATATTCACGCCGCGCACTGCGCGCGGCAGACAAGGGAGACGCAGTGGATCTGAAGACGGTCATATTCGATTTCGATGGCACGCTGCATGACAGCATGCGCATCTATCCGGCGGCGTTCCGCGCCGGCTACCAGTGGCTCGTGGACAACGGCTGGGCACAGCCGCGCTCGTTCAGCGACGAGGATATCTCGGGATACATTGGGCTGACGGCCGAGGAGATGTGGAAGTCGTTCCGCCCGGATTTGCCGGACGACGTATGGCCGCAGGCTGCCGCGCGCGTGGGCCAGAAGATGGACGAGCTCATCCTGGATGGCACGGCCCGGCTGTTCCCGCACGTGCCGGACATGCTCTCGCAGGTGAAGGACCTGGGCGTGCAGTTGGTGTTCCTGAGCAATTGCCGCGTGGCGTACCAGGAGGCGGCGCGCACGGCGTTCGGCCTGGACCGCTGGTTTGCCGGGTACTTCAACTCCGAGGAATGGCACGGCGTGCCGAAAGAGGAGATATTCAACGACATCGCCGCGCAGTTCCCCGGCGGATACGCCATGGTGGGCGACCGCAACAAGGACATGGCCGTGTCGCGCGTGCACGGGTTCCCGGGCATCGGCTGCCTGTTCGGCTACGGAAGCCGCGACGAGCTGAAGGACGCGGACCGCTTCGCGGAGACGCCGGCGGACGTGGTGTCGTGCCTGCGCGCCATCCAGCGCGGGGAATAGCGGCGCACGGCGGCATACGAAGGAGGGTTCGGCAATGACCAGGTTAGAGATGTACTGCGACGGCGGATGCCGCGGCAACCAGTCCGACAGGAACGTCGGCGGGTGGGGTGCCTACCTTATCTGGGGCGCGCACACGAAGGAGCTGTACGGCGGTGAACGCAACACCACGAACAACAAGATGGAGCTCATGGGCGCCATCATGGGCCTGCGCGCCATCAAGCGCAAAGATGTTCCCGTGGACGTCTATATGGATAGCGCCTATGTCTACAATGGCATTACCAGCTGGATATACGGCTGGATGAAGAAGGGTTGGAAGAATTCCAAGAAAGAGCCCGTGGCGAACAAGGAGCTGTGGCTGGAGCTGCTGGCGGAGAAGAAGCAGTTCTCGGACATCACGTTCAACAAGGTGAAAGGCCACGCCGACAATGCCGGCAACAACAAGGCCGATGAGCTGGCCAACCGCGCCATGGACGATGTGGAGAAGGGACGATAGCGAATGCCTGCCATCATGACGCATGATTTCTTCGGACGCGACGTGCTGCATGCCGTTTCGGGCGGCCAGGCCCTTTCGAAACCCGAGCAGGATGCGTTCCTGCTGGGCAACCAGGGACCCGACCCGCTGTTCTACCTGCGTGTCGACCCGGTTCGCGGGAAGCTGTGCGTGCTGGGCAACCGGATGCACGCGGAGAAGTCGAACGAGCTGATCTACCTGCTGAACCGGGCGCTGTATGCGTTGGACCCGCGCGATATCCCCATCGGCCGCGCGTACGCGCAGGGCTTTCTGTGCCACTACCTGCTGGATTCGAACATGCACCCGCTGGTCTATGCACGGCAGTTCGCCGTGTGCGATGCGGGCGTGGAGGGCCTGGATCGCCGCGACGGGTCGGCTGTCCACGCCGTCATCGAGAGCGAGTTCGACGAGATGGTGCTGTTCGAGAAGTACGGCGTGACCATTGCGGACTACTCACCGGCCACGCATATCCTGCGCGCGGATGACGAGGTGCTGCGCATCGCCGGGCTGGTGTACTCGTTCCTGCTGAGCCACGTCTACGGCGTGAAGGTGGACGCAGACCTGTTCGGGGCCGCCGTGTACGACTTCCGGTTCGTGCAGCAGTTGCTCTACTCGCCGCACGGCGTGAAGCGCGCGCGACTGGGAAATGCCGAGCAGCTGCTCATGCATCACCGCTACTCCGTGGTTCGCGGCCTGTCCCATCGGCCGGAGGAGCTGTCCTCCACGTGGTTCGCGAATCCCGATCATACTCCGTGGCTGAACCCTTGGACAGGCGCGGTGGAAACGCGGTCGTTTTGGGACATCTACGGGGACACGAAGGAGCTTGCCGTTGCGGACATCGCGCTGTTCGAGAAGCTGGATTTTTCCGAAGAGGATGCTGTTGCCATTACGCATGATGTGAATTTCTCGGGCAAGCCGTTGCCCGGCGAATAACCGGCACGCGACTGAAGAAGGAGCTGCGCCCATGAGGCCTTTGCCCGAAAGCACATTGGACCCGCGCGTGAAGAACGTTTGGCGAATCAACGACGCGCTCTGGCTGACGCTGGCGGCGGTGGGTGTTGCTGCCCTGTTGCAGCTGCTGGGCCTGTCGCCCCGTCTGAAGGGCCTGGTGGAGCCTGCGACGACCATGACTATGGGCGTGTATGCAGCGTGCCTTATCGTATGGCTGGTCGTGCTGCCGCCCATCCGCTATGCGCGATGGCGCTATCAGGTGACGCCGGAGTACCTGGACATTGCGAGGGGCATCATCTGGCGCAAACGCTATATCATCCCGTTCATTCGCGTGCAGAACACGGATACGCGGCAGGGGCCAATCCTGCGCCTGTTCGACCTGGCCAGCGTGACGGTGTCCACAGCGGCGGGCGAGCACGAGATACCGGGCTTGGATTATTCCGTGGCAGAGGAGCTGCGCGACCGAGCGGCGGAATTCGCGCGCCTGGCACGCGAGGATGTGTAGCGCATGGCAAAGTATCCCAGCACGTTCCGGACCGGGTACGCCTATCGCGTACATCGCAGCTACATCTGGCTGATGCCTCTGAATGCCGCCCTCGCTGTGGCGGCGGTGCTGCTGGCGAACGTCGCCCAGAATTTCGTCGAACTGTATGCCGGGCTGAATGCATCCGGCATCGATATCGATGTCGTGCCGTTCGCCCTGTTGGCCTTCTTCGGTATCCTCGCCGTCGTATATGCCTTGGCAGCGGCGCTCCATGCCTGGTCGTACAAGCATCTGTGGTACGAGTTCGGTGAACGCGAGTTCAGCCTGTATTCCGGTATCTTCAGCAAGAAGCGCGTGCATGTGCCGTATGCGCGCGTGCAATCCGTGAACCACAAGGCGGGTATACTGCAGCGCCTGTTCGGCGTGTGCACGATCGCGGTGGATACAGCCGGCGGCTCGTCGAACAAAGAGATTCGCATTCCATACGTGGAGCTGGACGTGGGCGAGCGCATCCGCATGGAATTGTTTGTTCGCAAGGCGGCTGCGCTGGCCGGCGAGAAGGCGCAGCTGGTGTATCGGGACCCGTCCGCGTCGGCGGATGTCTCGGCTGCGGGTGGTCCTGCAGCGTTCGCATCCGATAGCCGGCCCGTTGCGCCTGGTGCGCCCGTGCCGCCGGGGGGCGAGCCCGCCGTCGCGCCGGCGCCGAACGTGCTGGATGATGCCGCTGCCGGCGTCATCGGCTGGCGCGGCGCCTTTGGGGGAACGGCGCCGGGCATGGAACCCGAGCGCTACCGGTTCGGCCTGACGAACAAGGAGCTGTTCCTGGCAAGCGCATCGCACAGCGCCGCCGTGGGCGTCTCGGCGACGCTGGGCGTTCTTGGCCTGTTCGGTATGGCTCTTTCCAATGCGGCGGGTTTGGTGCTTGTTGCCGCATTCCTGACGCTCGTGCTGATCGGCTGGGTGGCAGGAATGGTGCCCGTCGTGCTGCGTTACGGCGGTTTCGCCACGTGCCGACGCGGGTCGCGCGTCGAAGTCGAGCAGGGTCTGTTGCAACGCCGCTACACCGGCATCGATGTGGCGCGCGTGCAATCCGTGGTCGTCCGCCAGTCGTTCGTGCGCCGTTGGATAGGGTACTGCGAAGTGTCCCTGGGACGCATCGATGCCGCATCTTCCGACAGCTCGGGTAATTCCGATCAACTGAATGCCGAGGGGCTCGTCATTCATCCGTTCGTGAGGATCGACCGCGTTGACGAGCTGCTGGATGGCCTGCTGCCGGAATTCGCGGGTCGCCCGCGCCAGGAGAATCTGGTGGCTGTGGCGCCTGTTGCGTTGCGCCGCGGCCTGATTCGTCGCTGCATCTGGTGCAACCCTGCGCTGTATTGCGCGGCGGGCCTGTTCGCGGCACAGCTGGCATACGGTGCATACGTTCGTCCGGAGCTGGTGGGGATGTTCTCGTTCTCTCGCGCGGCGATTGTCGCGCACTCCATCGACCAGGCATTCCTGCTGGGATACGTGCTCTGCGCTGCGGCGACGGCATGTGCCGTCGTGGGCACGGTGTTGTGGCGCAACGAATCCGGCTTCGCCCTGAATCGCTCGTTCGCCTGCATTTTCAACAGCGGCCTGTCTACGGAGTTCGTGCTTGCCCCGCGACAGAAGATACAGTTCGGCTACACGCGCAGCAACCCCTTCCAACGCCTGGCGCATACGTCCAGCCTGAGTATGGTTACGGCGGCTGGCGTGAATAGCACGCGTACGCGGTTGTACGATGTGCGCCAAGAAGATGCGGAGGCATGGCTTTTGTGGATGGAACCGCACGGCGCCGCGTGCGCGAACGGGTGTAGCCTATAATCTGAGGCGCGCGAGACGAACGGAGCGCGCAATGCGAATGGCGGGCGGGGCGAAAAGGAGCTTGCAGCGTGGATCTCATCCATATGCTGAACGAGAACTATCCTTGGTGGATCACCATCGCCCTTGCTGCGTTCATCCTTTTCTGCACGTGGGTCGTGGAGCATCTTGCCTATAAGGGCATCACGCGCATTGGCCGCAGCGAAAGCATCAGCTTTCCGGCCAGCTCCATCTTCGCGAACATCGCGCGCGCGTGCATCTGGCTCATCGGCATCGCAATCCTGTTCAAAACGTGCTTCGACTACGACGTCACCGGTCTGGTGGCCGCCCTCGGCATCGGCGGCATCGCGCTGTCCCTTGGCTTGCAGGACACGCTGTCGAACCTGATCGGCGGCCTGTCCGTCTCGCTCGGGCGCGTTGTGGAGCCCGGCCAGTACATCGAGGTCCTGAGCCAATCCGGCCGCGTGACGGATATCAACTGGCGCCACACGACCATCGTGGATGCCGGCGGAAGCACACATCTCATACCGAATTCGATCATCAACAAGAACTCGCTGGTCGATATCGGCGACTCCGTGGATGCCCGCATCCCGTTTCTGCTGCCGGTGGGCGCGGATATCGAGGCGTTCTCGAACGAGGCGCTGATGCGCGTGAAGCACGAGTTCTCCGGCCAGATGGGCCCCAGCGGCGCGCGTGTCGTGTTCGCCGGCGAGGAGCTGGGCGGCATCAAGGGCAACGTGGTCGTGAACGTGTTGCGCTCGGCTGCAACGGCCGAGTCTGGCGCAGACCGCGCATTCCGCGCCATGTACCCGGTGGTGCGAAAATACAGCGCCGCCGATCCGGTGCTTTCCGAGTAGCATCGCGAAGCGTTCGCGGCGCCGATTTGCACGTGCGGTTGCACTGCCATGCCCCGATTCGTGGCACAATGGAGTCGGGCAGTTCATGCCGACTATTATCAAGTCAACCGAACGTTAGGAGAGCACCATGGCCGGATTGGATTTCAACGAGTTGAAGAAGAAGGCGCAGGAAGTCGCCGGCCAGGTGGCCGAGCAGGCGAAACCGACCGTCGATGCGGCCGCAGCGAAAGCGCAGGAGGTTGCCGGCCAGGCGAAGCCTGCAGTGGATGCCGCCGTCGCGAAGGCGCAGGAAGTCGCCGGACAGGTTGCCGGCCAGGTGAAGCCGTATGCGGATGCGGCTGCGGCAAAGGCAGCCGATATCGCCGGTAAGGCGAAGCCGGCGGAGGACGGCGCCAACGGCAAGGCCCCGGGTGGCGATAGTGGA
>USAB01000080.1 GCA_900552585.1 uncultured Coriobacteriaceae bacterium | reverse complement strand
AGCGGACAAGGCGGACTACCGCCGCTTCGTGACGGAGGAGCCCTACCAGCCGGACGAGATCAAGCTGTACCCCTGCGCGCTGGTTGCCGGCTCGCAGCTGGTGCCGCGCTACGAGGCGGGCGAATGGCGCCCGTACACGGAGGAGGAGCTGCTGGACGTGCTGGCCGCCGACGTGCTGGCCACGCCCCCGTTCATCCGCGTGTCGCGCATGATCCGCGACTTCTCGGCCGGCGACATCGTGGCGGGCAACAAGAAGGGCAACCTGCGCCAGGCCGTGGACCGGCGCGTCGCCGAAACGTGCGCCGCCACGGGAGCGCGCGTGCAGGAAATCCGCACGCGCGAGATAGGCACCGGTTCCGTCGAGCGCGCCGCGCTGCAGCTGACGTGCCATTCGTACCGCACCTCCGCGACGGACGAGCGCTTCCTGCAATGGACGGCGCCCGACGGACGCATTGCGGGATTCTTGCGCCTGTCGCTTCCCGACCCCGCGTTCGTGGCAGCCCACGCCGACGAGCTGCCCGTGGCGCCCGGGGAGGCCATGATCCGCGAAGTGCACGTCTACGGAAAGGTGGCGGGCATCGGCGATGCCGGCCATGCCGCGCAGCACACCGGCCTGGGCCGGGCGCTTGTTGAGCGCGCCTGCGCGCTGGCATCGCAGGCCGGGTACCGCCGCATGAACGTCATCAGCAGCATCGGCACGCGCGAGTACTACCGCCATCTGGGATTCGCCGACAACGGCCTGTACCAGCAGCGCCCACTGTAGCCGGCCGACGCACGCGGGGCAGCGACCGCTATGCCGCGTCGTCGCCCAGCATGCCCGCGATCTTCTGGATGATGTTGCGGCGACTGAGCGTGCCCACCAGGCGGTTGTCGTCGTCCACCACGGGAAGCTTCTTGATGCGGCGGTCCGCCAGCGTGCGCGTGGCCTGGTCAAGCGCCATGTCCTCCGACACGGAGATGACCTTCTTCGTGGCCAGCTTCATCACATTCATAGCCAGCATGGTGCGGAAGCGCTTGCGGTAGTCCTCATCGTCCATCAGGTAGAACGCATTCATGGTGGCGTCCGCCATGCGCCCTGTCTGGCGGCCCAGGTAATTCATGATGTCGCCATCGGAGATGAAGCCCACAACCGTATGGTCCTCTGCGGAGACCACCGGCACGCCGCTCGTCTCGGATTTCGCAAGCCACTTCGTGACCTCGCGGATGTTCGCCGTGTCCAGCACGTAATACGGCTCCGGGTTCATGGCCTCGGCAACCAGCGTCAGCACACCCTCCTGGGCGTCCGTGCGCTCGATGCGCTCCATCTGCGCCTCGCGGTCCCGGCGCTGCGCCGCCGTCGCCTTCTCCTTGCGGTCACGCACCTGCGTCAAGACCACGACGAACATGGCGAACAGAAGAGCCGCCGTCACGACGAATGCCAGGTGGATGCCCGCGAACGTGGCGCCGGCGCCCGTTACGCCGGCGTTCACCGCCATGCCGGCGCCCACGGCAGACAGAGACACCAGGATGGCCGTACCCAGCGAGCCGCCCACCTGGTTCATGGTGTTGATGAGCGCGTTTCCGTGCTGGATGACGCGATTATCCAACGAGTTCATGCCCCATGTGTTCGCCGGCGTGATAGTCAGCTGCAGGCCCATCTGCAGCAGGCAAAACACGAGCGCAATGAAGACCATCGCAGAGTCCGTGGCGAACGCGAGCAGCCCGAAGCCGCCCAAGAACGTGATCACGCTGCCGGTCAGCGCAACCGGGCGCGCGCCGAAGCGATCGAACAGGCGGCCGGCGAAGTAGCCCACAACAGCGCCGAGCAGCGATCCGGGTAGCATGACCAGGCCGGTGGTCAGCGCCGTCTCGCCCAAGACGTTCTGGATGTAGAGCGGCAGCAGCACGCCGGTGCCCACCAGGGCCGCCTGGATGCAGAACATGATTGTGACGGCCACGCGGAAGTTCCGGACGCCCAGCACCTGCACGCGCAGCATGGGGCTTTCCAGCTTCAGCTGGCGCCGCATGAAGAACGCCACAAGCACGGCGCCGATCGCGATCATGGCAAGCGGCACGACAAGGTTCGCGGACGACGCGAACGTGGAGAGGCCGTACAGCAGGCTGACCAGGCCGAGCGACGACAGGATGACGGACGGCACATCGAACGACGTGCGCTCGAAGTCGCCCTGATTCTTCAGCAGCGCCGCCGCTAGCGCGATGATGACGAGCGTCAGCACAAACACGATGACGAACATCATGCGCCAGCCCACGCTATCCACTAGCAGGCCGGAAAGCGACGGGCCAATGGAGGGCGCGAAGCCCACGATGAGCGTGACCAGGCCCATGCCCACGCCGCGCTTCTCACGCGGGAAGATGAGCAGGATGAGCGACATCACCATGGGCATGACCGCGCCCGTGCAGACGGCCTGCAGCACGCGCCCCAACAGCAGGAACCCGAACGCCGGCGAAAGCGCCGCCATCAGGCTGCCGCAGGCGAACACCACCATGCCGCCGATGTAGAGCTTGCGGGTGGACAGCCGCCCCATGATGAACGCCGAAAGCGGGATGATCACCGCCTCCGTCAGAGAATAGCCCGACGTCAACCACTGGACCGTGGTGGCGTCCACGCCCATATCCGCCATGATCGTCGGCAGTGCCGGCGAAAGCAGCGTGATGTTCAGTACCGCCAGGAACGTGCCCGAAAGCAGTACTGCGACGGTGATAATCTGCTGTTTCGTAAGACCCATACAACCACTCCCCCTGAGATGCGAAAAATGGCGTCCCCCTGAACGCCGAAAAGAAGCGGCGGCATCCGCAGACTCCGCCGCTCGATCTGTATCTAACGTAGTGAGGTAATGTAAACCGTCTTACCCGCATGTGTAAGAAAGATGGGCAAGCAGCAACAAGTCTCCATCTTGCGCCGTGCCCGGACACGCCCTTCGACCAAGCAGCCGCAACCGGCAGCCGGGCAGCCTACTTCATCTCGCCGCGCAGGATGCGGTATGCCGGCTCGTACTTCTCCACGCGCCGACGCCTATCCGTATCCGTCACCTTGTCCAGCCGCGTGAAATCGTTGTTGTGGTCCAAGTCCGCGAACTTAACCTTCTCGGCCAACGCGTTGCCCCGGATGCCGCGGACGTAATCCAGATACGGCACGGATTCGTCATGCGTCAGCAGCCCCACGGCATGCACGATGCGCTCCGGGAACCCCTCGGCGCGCAGGTCGTCCAACGTGATGGCGGAATCCTCCACCACGTCGTGGAGCAGCGCCGTGCAGACCTCGTCCTCCGTATCCATCTGCTCGGCCACATGGAACGGATGGAACACGTACGGCGCCCCGCTCCGGTCGCGCTGCCCGGCATGCGCCCGATAGCAGATATCCAGCGCCTTCTTCGTCAGCGGCGTGTAAATCATGGCGAACCTCCATCCGAATTGCGGGGAGCGCGGCGGCACCCGGGCTCCTCTAGCGGGTCGGCAGTGCGTTCGGCACCGTCAACCGTCCCCTGCCGGCGGCGCACTCCGCACCGCCCGTTTCCTCCGACGTGAATTCTACGCCGCGCGCAATCTGCGGAAAATGACGGCGGGGCGCGCATCAGATGCGTTCTGCCCACTGGCTGTACCTATTCCTGTACAGCTGGGAGCGGGAAGCGGCACATACTGGAACGCATCCGAGGGGCCGGGGCAACCGCATACACCCTATTCGTTGCAGGAATCTTTGTTCACTCCATGCAAGAAGCCGGTTGCCCCCGACCCGCTATCCAGCGCCCTGCGCATCCGGCAGCATGCCCTGCGTGCCTGCACGAAGGCGCCATCCTCCCCCGGCTAACACGTCCGATGCGGCCTCTGCCCAAGCGGGCTACCCTTCGCCGGTATCGATGAACAGGATCATATCCCGAGCATTGCGGTCCACAGCCTGCGCGCGCTGCTCCCCGGCAATGCGGCCCAGCAGAACGCGCGTGCGCTGCAGCGCGCCCTCCAATTGCGAGAACCCGAACGGCGCGCCCTCGTACGTCGGAAGGTCCGTCTCCAGCAGCAGCCGGTCCGCCGGCAGGGCGCGCACGTACGCCCGTCCGCGCCGCGTGGCCAGCATGCGCTCCCCCACGGAGAACCAGCAGCCCAGCGCGCGGGCGCGGTTCAGCTCGTCCGACGTCCCCGAGAACCAGTGCAGCACGCAGCGGCACGAATCGAACGCGCCGGCCCGCTCCAGAATGTCCAGCGCCGTACCGGCCGAACGGACGGCGTGGATGGACAGCATCATGCCGCCGCCTTCCGCACACGCCCGCACAATCTGCTCGAACACGAGTTTCTGCACGTCAGCCGTGGCGGCATAGCGCGGCCCGAAATCGAGGCCGATTTCCCCCGCGAACGCCGCGTGCGACAGCCGGCGCACGACCTCCCGGGCCTGCGCACGAGCCGCCTCCGGTTCCGGCGCCACCCAGCGCGGATGCATGCCCACGCCGACACGCACCAGGGAAAACGATGCGGGCAGAAACAGCGCGCGGGCGCGGTCGAAGCCCTGCGGCTCGACCGTCGAGCACAGCAGCGCGCATCCCGCACGGTCCGCATCGCGCGCCACGGAGCGCGCGTCCGCCGCGAAATCCACATGGCAATGCGCATCGCAGAGGCCGACGGCATATTCGCCTCCGCATGCACCTTCGACGCCCATGGTTCGCCCCTACGCCAGTCCCGTGATGCGAAAGTCCACAGTCTCCTTGCCTATCTGGCACAGCAGCTGGCGAATGGCGGGGTCGTTCACATTGCCTATCAGGCTCATGGACACCAGGCGGTTCGCACCGTCTGCTTCGGAATGCAGGTAGCCGATGCCGATGCCGCCGGCGTTCGCCAGGGCAATGAGCAGCGCGAAGATGCTGGAATCGCGCTCGCACGTGAACGACGTCTGGATGCGGGTATGCGGTGCCTGCGCGCTCAGGCCGGAACATTTCAGCGCCTTGTTTATGACAGCGTCCTGCATCTCCGGCAGCATGCCATACTGGTGACGGCGGCTGGCACCCGTCAGGTACTTCAGGAATGCGATGTACTCGCTGCGCAGGTATTTCGGCACATCGGCGCTTTCGCCCTGGATCATGGAGCGCTCGCGCTCCGGCACGAACACGTCGCTGCCGCTCTGCTTCTTCGTTGCCGCAACCTGCTCGGCAAGCTCCATGCGCTTCAGGAACAGCGCCTTTATCTGAGTATCGACTTCGTCGATCTGTGCTCGCGTCTCTTCCAATGTCATAGCGTCCTCCTTGTCTTTACCAAGGATAAACGTTTTGCGCATGATGCGCGCCGAAGTCCGTACGCCATAGTACGGTAGGGCTATGCGAAAGGAGGCCGTTATGGAGAAAGCGGAAGCGAAACGGCTGTTCATAGCGCTCCTGCCGAACGACGACGTCAGGGACGCCCTGGAGGACACGCAACGGGAAGTGCAGGAGCGGGTGAAGCGCGCCCGCCCCACGTCCCGCGCGAACCTGCATCTGACGCTGGCATTCCTGGGCCAGCTGAACGAGGACGGCGAATGGGCCGCCCGCGACGCGCTGCAGCAGACGGCGCAGCAGATGGCCGGAGAGGCCCCGTTGAAGTTGAAGCTGGGCGCCGTGGGCACGTTCCCGAAACGCAAAGGCGGCACCGTGATCTGGCGCGGGCTGGCGGACGGCCATGAGGCCGTGCGCGTGCGCGCCCTGCGCGAGATACTCCGCCTGCATCTGGCGGCGAACGGATTGGACATCGAAGAGGATTTCGTCCCCCATATGACGCTTGCGCGCGGTGTGCGCCTGGAATCCCCGCCGGACCTGCGCGAGCGCCAAGAGCTGGAAGACCTGTGCGCGGAGCTGACGGGCGAAGCGCCCGCGGCAGCATGCACCGTGGACCGCATCAGCCTGATGTGGAGCCATCGGCCGGAGCCAGACGAGGCGCTGGCGTACACCGAGATCGGGCACGTGGGCTGGTAGCGCGAAAAGCGGCCGGACCGCCGCCCGGCCGCCCCGTGCGCCTCAGCTGTTCTGCGACAGCAGCGCCTCGAATGCGCCGCGGAACGACCGCACCACCAGGCGCACCTGATGGTTCGTCCGTTCGTCATCCATATTCAGCTCGAACAGGCCCAGGAACGCGTCCATCTGCACGCGCGCCAGCCATTGGAGCGTGTATTCGTCGTATTGCGGCGATTCCAGCAGGTTCGGCTTCGTAGCACGCACGACGGACTTCAAATAGCCCACCAGATCATCCACGACCTCGTCGAAGAATGCGGCCACGGCCTTGTGCTGGCGGTTGCCCAGCAGGATGGACGCGACCTGACCGTTCTCCTGTATCAGCCGGTAGAGGCCCAGCGCCGACTCGTAGTCCTGCTGTTCTGTGGCGAAGAGCCCGCGATGCTTCTCGTACGCATCCGAACCGTAATATTCGCGCACATACGCGAACAGCTTATCGCATACCGGCCCGATGACATGCGCCATCAAGTCGTCTTTCCCCTCGAAGAAGAAATAAAGCGCACCGGTGGTCACACCGGCTTTGGAGCAGATAGAGCGCAACGATGCCTTTTGGAATCCCACCTCCGAAAATTCCTTGGAAGCGGTTTCGAGCAACCGCGCGCGGGTCTCTTCCGAGACAGTTCCAGCTTTCCGCGACATAATTCCACCTTGATTCCCAAGAAAAGCGGATATTCGAAAACGCTGTTATTATCGTGCGCTTTCAGGAGAGCTCCCGTCAATGAGACAACTTGCGAAAACTACCCGTCAATACACTCGCAATTTCTGGAAATTATCTGCTTCGAGCTGGTCAAAGCCCGTAACTTTGCGGTCAGATTCGCAAAATTGGGCCGATTACCCTGGTAAGGGCCGTTTCGCCGCGGCGCCGCAAGGGCATCCGCTTCCCCACGCGGGAAAATGGGCCGCCGTTTCGCTTTCACGCCGTGGAGCAAAGAGGGTAGAATCGACGGACAAGACGGGAGGCGGTATGATCGAATTCTTCAAAACCGGTATGGAGGGCACGACGCATGTGGATGCGCCCGAGCAGGGAAGCTGGGTCAACGTCGTGGGACCCACCCCGGACGAGAAGGAATGGCTCCGCACGGAGCTGGGCATCGTGCCCGAGTTCATCCGCTCCGCACTGGACGAGGAAGAGAGCCCCCACACAGACTACGACGACGACACCGGCCAGGTGATGGTCATCATCGACTGCGCCTCCGTGGAGGACGAGCGCGACGTGGTGGACAAGACCATCGTGCAGTACGATACGCAGCCGCTGTCGTTCATCATGCTGCCGCAAGACAAGCTGGTGGTCACACTGAGCCTGCACCGCAACAGCACGGTGGAGTACATCTCGAAGAACCGGCTGAAGAACATCGACACGCGGCAGCGCACGCGCCTGCTGCTGCAGATGCTGCTGCACATCTCGCAGCAGTACCTGGTGTACCTGCGCAGCATCCATCGCCAGTTTACGAAGAACGAGCGCCTGCTTCACACCACCATGCGCAACAAGGAGCTTATCAAGATGCTGGGCTTCGAGCGTTCGCTGGTGTACTTCTCCACCTCGCTGAAAGCGGACGAGGCCGTGTTGACACGCATCAAGTCCGGACGCCTGGTGAAGATGTACGAAGAGGACCAGGACCTGCTGGAAGACGTGTTCATCGAGATCCGCCAGGCCGCCGAGATGTGCGACATTTACAGCAACATTCTGAACGGCACGATGGAGACGTTCGGCAGCGTCATCAGCAACAACCTGAACCTGGCTATGCGTACGTTGACGGTGCTGGCGCTGATACTGGCCATCCCCACCATCATATTCAGCTTCTACGGCATGAATGTGAAGGGGCTGCCGTTCGACAACTCGTGGATCGTGCCCGTGATCGTGGCCATCGTCGCGTGCGTGCTCGCCGCCGTCGTCATCCGCCATACGCGCACGTTCCGCTAGCCGGCGCACCGCTTCCCCGCCGCGCACGCCGCGGGAACGTCTGCAACACATCGAGTAAACAAGGTAAGCCCCCCTGAAGCAGACGGGCACCGCGCTTCCCCGTTCGCCCGCGGCCGACGGCCGAGTTGTACATAAAACCGAAACATTCCCGCCCCGCGTTTAGCCTATAGTGGCAAGGATACGTACAGGGAACGCCCGCATCCGGGCGTCCGCAGTCCGCGCCCTTCGCAGGCGCAGGGGAAGGAGACCATCGTGGATCTGGTTTGTTTGGACTTGGAAGGCGTTCTGGTACCGGAGATTTGGGTGGAGTTCGCCCACGCGGCCGGCATCCCGGAACTGAAGCGCACCACCCGCGATGAGCCGGATTACGACAAGCTCATGCAGTACCGCCTGGACATCCTGGCCCAGCACCATATGGGCCTGAAGGAAATCCAGGACACCATCGCCACCATGGACCCCATGGAGGGCGCGCGCGAATTCCTGGACGCCCTGCGCCCGCTGACGCAGGTCATCATCATCAGCGACACGTTCTCGCAGTTCGCCCAACCGCTGATGCGCAAGCTGGGTTGGCCCACCATCTTCTGCAACGAGCTCGTGGTTGCCGACGACGGCACCATCACCGGCTGGGAGAAGGGGAGGGGCGGGGAGAAGGAGCAGCCGTCGAGG
>USAB01000079.1 GCA_900552585.1 uncultured Coriobacteriaceae bacterium | reverse complement strand
CCCCTGCCGCACGCCCCTGCCGCGCGTCCCCCCCCTCGCGATCTCCTCCCCGCAAGCCCCCGCTGCACGCCCGACGCAAGCCGAAAAAAGAAGAGCCCCGGTGATGCCGGGGCTCTTCTTGATGACGCACTTGTGAAAACAGCGCTTACTTGTAGCGAACGTACGTGACGCCCGCATCCACATTGCGATACGTGATGCCGTTCTTCTCATTGTCGGCCGAAATCATCTTGCCGTTGCCGGCGTAGATGGCAACATGGCCGTCCCACCAGCAGATGTCGCCCGCCTGCGGGTTCTTCACCACAGAGCCGGCATTCAGGATGGCGCGGTCGTTGTGGCCGCCGACCGTGATACCGTTCTTGCCGTACACGTACTGCACCAGCCCGGAGCAGTCGAACGTGCTGTTCGCCGCATCCTCGGCACCGTATACGTACTTGCCGCCGACATACTGCATGGCCGTATCCACGATGGCGTTGCCGGTTTTGGAGTCATAGCCCACAACGCGGGCCTTCGATCCATCCGTCAGCGTGACTTCGCCAGTAGTCTGGTCGAAGTTCGTAATGTCGTTCTGGGAAACGGTTGTCTGGTTCGTCGTATCCTTCGACACGTTGCCCGCACCCGTCACCTGTCTCACCGTCTGTGCCTCGGTGGCGGTAGCAGTGCCCTGCGTGCCGTTCTTGGCGGCTGCCTGCTTGACAGCTTGCTGCTGTGCGGCCTGGTAAGCGGCCTTGTATTCGGCCTGCGCCTGCTTCGCAAGCTCGTTTGCCTGCTCACGGCGCTGCTTTGCATCCGATGCCTTCTGCGCAGCCGTATCGGCGTTCTCCTGCGCCTCAACCTGGGCTGCCTGCACCTTCGCACGAGATGTCTTCAGCGAAGAGATGAGGTCGGCGTCGTTCTGGTTCATGTCGGACAGCAGGTCCCAGTTCTTGATGAACGAATCGAACGTCGCGGATCCCAGCAGCACCTCCACGAACGATGTCTGGCCATCGCGGTACATGGTACGCATGCGATTCGACAGCTTGCTCTGATTCTTGTCGATCTTCGCCGTTTCCGTCTTGATGGTCTGCTTCGCTTCCTTGACCTTCTGCTCGGCGGCAGCTTTGTCGGACAAAGCGGACTGGTAATCGTCGTTTGCGGAATTGATCTGGCTCATGAGATCGTTGACTTTCGCCAACGCCTGCTCCGTGGCAGAAGAGCCCGCGCTCTCGTCGGCGTATGCGGAGACCGGCGCAGCACACAGGGTGGCCGCCAAAGCCACACCCGCCGCTGCCGCAATCGTCTTGCGAATCCCCAGGCGGAACGAATTTTCCATTCGATATACCCTCCTCAATCCCCTGATAGAGTATGGCTGTCATTGTACCATCGCCCGAAAAATGTCCGAAATGGCCGCGTACCGCCGTAAAGCGTCTTCGCAAAACCCCAGGTCATGAACGCACGCATATGGATATATTATGGAGTTTTTACTAGATAGCAAACCGCTCCCGGGAATCGAGAGCGGTTGCGATAAAGTGACACATTTTTCTGCGATGTCTTTCGCCACACGTTCCTGCCGCACTAGCAATGCATCGCGGATATCGGCGGGCTAGTCCACCTTCGTCTTCGGCGCGTACTGCTTGCTCGTTTCGCCGAAGAACACCTCGTACCAGCACAGGAAGCAATACACGTTCCAGATGCGCATCATCTTCAGCTTGCTGCGGCCCTCCTGCGTCGCGAAATCCGCATGGTAATGATCGTCCAGCATTTCCAGCAGATAGTCCGTATTGAAGAACTCCTCGGCAGCGGGGCTCGTGAACGCATCACGAATGCGGTTGTAATACAGGTCGGTCTGCAGCCAAACCGTCAGCGGCGTGATGAACGGCTGCTTCGGCATGTTCGCCACGGCCTGCGGGAATCCCAGCTTCGCCGCCGCACGGCGCAGCGCATACTTGCTGTGCTCGTCCGTCACGCGGCAATCCGTGGGAAGCTGCAGCGCCACATCCAGGACCTTCTTGTCCAAGAACGGCACGCGCAGCTCCAGGCTGTGTGCCATAGACATGCGGTCGGCCTTCAGGCAGATGTCGTACGGCATGTAACTGACCATGTCCACGTACTGCGTCTGCGTGATGACGTCGCCGTTCTGCGTCTGCTTCGCCGCCTCGTCGAAGTGCGGCTTGCACCACTCCCAGGGCTTGCAGGGACCCTGGTAGTTCTTCAGGACCTTCGGCACCTCGTCCCACATGTAGTTCATGCTGGCGCGCTGATACGAACGCTCGGGACCGCCGGCACCGCGCATGGCGAAGCGGCGACCGTGCGTGCCCTCCGGCAGAAGCTCCGCCGCAGCGCCAAGCGCCGCGCGAATGGGCTCCGGAATCTTGAAGTACTTCGAGAACTCGTACTGGTCGTGGTAGATCCAGTAGCCGCCGAACAGCTCGTCGGCGCCTTCGCCGGATTGGACAACCTTGACTTCCTTCGCCGCAAGCTGGCTGACGAAGAACAGCGGAATAGCCGACGGCGCGCCCAGCGGCTCGTCCATGTGGTATTGCTCCGTGGGAACGATGTCCAGGAACTCCTTTGCAGTGACCTGCACGTCCTTGTTCGCCAGACCAGCCCACTCCGCAAACTTGCGGGCATCGTCCAACTCGTCTAGCTTGATACGGAAGCCCGCGTTCTCAGCCTTGTCGCGCTGCTCCTCGCAGCCCGAGATGTCGTAGCCCACGCTGAACGTCTTGATGCCGTCCGTATGCCGGCCCATCTCGTACGCCGCCAGGCTGGAATCGATGCCGCCGGACAAGAACGACCCCACTTCGACATCGGCAATCTGATGCGCGCTGACGCTCTCGTCGAACGTGTCGCAGATGATATCGGCCCATTCGTCCAGGGACTTCGACTCGTCGATATGGTACGTGATGCGGTAGAAACACTGGATGTCCAGGTTACCGTTCTCGAAAACCATGAAATGGCCGGGAATCAGCTTATGCACGTTGTCGAACATGGTCTGGGAATCGTTCATGTACTCGAAGCACAGGTACTGCGGCAGCTGACGGCGGTTCAGGCGCTTCTCGAATTTCGGATGTGCCAGGAACGACTTGATCTCTGAGCCGTAGATCAGGCGGTCGCCCACCTTCTGGTAATAGAACGGCTTGATGCCGAAGATGTCGCGGGCGCATACCAGGCGCTTGCGCTTATCGTCCCAAATGGCAATCGCAAACATGCCGCGCAGTTTCTCGAAGACGCCCGTGCCCCATTCCTCGTAGCCGTGCACGATGGTCTCCGTATCGCCCTTCGTCTTGAAATCATGGCCGGCGGCAATCAGCTCATTGCGCAGATCCATGAAGTTGTAGATCTCGCCATTGAACGTGACGATGACGGAGCCGTCTTCGTTCGTCATCGGCTGCGGGCTGCCTGCCAAGTCGATGATGGACAGACGACGGAATCCCATTGCGATGTCGTCATTGATGAAATAGCCATCATCATCGGGGCCGCGATGGATGATACGGTCGGCCATGTCCTTGATGATGGACTCGTTGATCTCACGGTTGTAATCGTTGGCGGTAAAGCCCACAAATCCGCACATAAATAGCGCTCCTGTTCCTAGCAGCAGTTCTTTATGAGATTCCATCTTACCGCCCGCTGCTATACATGCGATTAATTTCTCATTTCGAACATGACATGGAGCCGATGCGCCGCACTCGCAGGAGTGTTTCCCGCAAGGCGGCCTCTGCCGTGATTCCCGCATGGAGACCCCGCCCGCCGGTGCCGGCTGTGCGATAATGGCGCAACGGAAATTCATCGTAGCGGTTCGCGCAAAAGCGCGGCCGCTCAACGCAATGGAGGCGCACTGTGCCTAAGCACCCCAATGCCGGTCGCATCAACACGGCGGCCGACGTCAAAGACAACCTGCTGCCCGTGCTGGTGGGCGGCGACATTCTTACGTACAGCTATGTCCGGGAATTCTACCGCGCCTACGGCCTGCGCAAATGCATCGTGCTGGCCACGCAGGACATCAAGGTTATCTCATCCAGCACGTTCACGGATTACCGCCTGCGCGAGGGCATCCACGATCCCGAGGTGCTCTGCTGCGAGCTGGAATCCATCGCCCGCGAAGTGAACGGCGCGAAGACGCTGTTGCTATTGGGCAGCGACGACGTGCATGCCCGCATCTTCTCGTCAAATAAGGAGCGCCTGGAGCGCGCCGGCTACGTGGTGCCGTATATCGACTTCGACCTTCTGGATGACATCACCCAGAAGCGCCGCTTCTACGAACTGTGCGAAGAGCTGGGCATCACCTACCCGAAAACGTGGTACTTCGATTGCTCTGACTCCCAGCTGGAGATACCGGTGGACAGCTTCACATACCCGCTCATTGCAAAGCCGTCTAACTCTG
The DNA here is from genome assembly GCA_900552585.1 of uncultured Coriobacteriaceae bacterium. Taxonomy (GTDB): domain Bacteria; phylum Actinomycetota; class Coriobacteriia; order Coriobacteriales; family Eggerthellaceae; genus UMGS1519. The sequence goes on along the minus strand of USAB01000079.1, from coordinate 4,236 downwards.
CCCAATTCCAGGAAGCGGATATCCCCCACAAGAAGAAGATCTACGAAATCCAGGATGCCGCCGAGCTGGAGCGCGTGTGGAAGAGCATCCGAGATTCCGATTACAGCAATCAGCTCGTAATCCAGGATTTCATTCCCGGCGGCGACGAGAACATCCATACGCTGACGCTGTTCGCCGATGAGAACGGCGATACCGTCATGGGTGCCGGCGGCACGGTATGCCTGCAGGACCACGACCCCACCGCGCTCGGCAACCCGCTGTGTATCATGGGCGAGAAAGTGGATGCCATCTACGAAGCCGGCGCCGCCTTCCTGAAAGCAGTCGGTTACCACGGTTTCGCTAATTTCGACATCAAATACGACCCGCGCGACGGCTCGTACCGCTTCTTCGAAGTGAATACGCGCTGTGGACGCAATACGTATTACCTGAGTCTGGCAGGATGCAACTTCGTGACGCTGTTCGTGGAGGACTTCATCCTAGGCCATAAGATAACGCCCAGATATGCGAACAATCCGTACCTGTTCTGCTGTGTGCCGGAATACGTGTTAAAGCGCAGCATGCCCGAAGGCCCCGTGAAAGAGCACGCATTGGAGCTGTACCGGGCAACGAAGGACCGCTATCCGCTCCGATTCTGGTCCGACACCACCATTCATAATCTATGGGCAGATGTCATGCTCGTAAACCAGATACCGAAGTTCAAGAAATTCTACTGGGATACGAACGGCAAACAGCTTGACGTGTAGTTTACGCCGGGCAAGCCATCGTCTTTCAGCCATATGAATAAAACGGGAGCGGCACATACCGCTCCCGTTTTATGTCTTCCTTCCCTGCTAGACTCAGCCCCGATGCCCCATTCCGCGCTTTAGACGGGCTTTGCCATCCCGCCATGCCTCACCGTTCCGGCCGAAGAGAGTTGCAGACATATAAAAAAACGCCCCGCCGTTGCCGACGGGGCGTTGCTCCTTTATGAAAAGGAATTATTCAGCGGAAGTCTCCAGATAGCCACGCGTCACAGAAGGATCGACCTTCACGCCAGGGCCCATCGTGGAAGTAACGGTAACGGACTTCACGTACTTGCCCTTCGAAGAGGCAGGCTTCATACGGATGATCTCGTCGTACAGCGCACCGTAGTTCTCGGTCAGCTGCTCGGGAGTGAAGCTCTTCTTGCCCAGGATGACGTGAGCGATGCCGTAACGGTCAGCGCGATACTCGACTCGTCCGCCCTTAAGCTCCTTGATAGCCTTTGCCACATCGTTCGTGACGGTGCCCAGCTTCGGGTTCGGCATCAAGCCGCGGGGGCCCAGGACACGGCCCAGACGGCCAACCTTGGCCATCTGATCCGGCGTTGCAACGGTGGCATCGAAGTCCAGGTTGCCAGCGTTGATCATCTCGATGAGCTGATCCGTACCGACGATATCGGCACCGGCTTCCTCAGCAGCGCGAGCAGCTTCGCCCTCAGCGAAAACGGCAACGCGGACCGTCTTGCCAGAGCCGTTCGGCAGGCTCACCGTGCCGCGAATCTGCTGATCAGCCTGACGGGTATCAATGCCCAGGCGGAAATGAGCCTCGATGGTCTCGTCGAAGTTGGCCGTAGCCAGTTCCTTCACAACCTTGAACGCGTCGAGCGGAGCGTACGTCTTCTCCAGATCGAACTTTTGAGCAGCGTCCTTCTGCTTCTTCGTCAACTTAGCCATGTTGTTCCTTTCGTGGTCATAGCGGGACAAAGCCCTGCCACCTCTGTGTGCAACCGGTGCTGCACCCTACCTTGCGGGGTGTATACCCCATGAAAAACCGAATGCAGAACTGTTCGGCCCTGCATTCGGATAATTCCAAAAATTCGAAAAGCTACTCGCCTTCCACGTCCTGAACAATCTCTTCGCCAGCAAGCATGTCCTGCAGCTTACGAGTAACCTCGTAGCGCTTCTTAGCCTTGCGACCCTCGATGTTCACGCCCATGGAACGAGCCGTGCCGGCAACAATCTCCATTGCGGCATCGATATCGTTCGCATTCAGGTCGGGCATCTTGATCTCGGCAATCTCGCGCAGCTGATCCGTGGTCAGCGTGCCGACCTTCTTCAGCTGAGGAATGCCGGAACCATGTTCGATGCCCAGCTTCTCCTTGATCAGCACAGCCGCCGGAGGCGTCTTGCAGACAAACGTGAACGACTTATCCTCGTAGACGGTGATCTCGACGGGGATAATCGTGCCCATCTGGTCCTGCGTAGCAGCATTGAACTGCTGGCAGAACTGCATGATATTGACCTGCTGGGCACCCAGGGCAGGACCGACCGGAGGAGCCGGGTTAGCCTGACCGGCAGGAATCTGCAGCTTGACGAAGCCGGTTTGTTTCTTTTCAGCCATTCTCTATGAATCCTTTCGCTGAAATACTAAAAATCTTTGTTGAACTATCGCCAAACGTCGATGCATGAGAAGCCCCGTCCACTGGGCATGCACCAGCGCGTATTGTCGAATTGTACGGCAGATAGGGACCTTCTACCTGCGCGAAACGCAAAACGAGTAAAGACTCTAGATAAGCTCCACCTGATCAAACGAAAGCTCGACCGGAGTCTCGCGACCAAAGATGGAAACCATAACCTTGACCTTGCCGGCCTCAGGCTGAACCTCCGACACGGTACCATCAAAGTCTGCAAGCGGCCCCGAGATAACTTTGACCGTCTGCCCTTCCTCGATGTTCGTGGAAGTCTTCTTCGGAGCCTCACGGCTCGTGCGCTTCATAATCTTGTTGTACTCCGCACGGGTCAACGGCTCGGGATGGCCCTCGCTACCCACAAAGCCGGTAACACCGGGAGTGTTACGAACAGCAGCCCAGCTGCGATCGTCCAAATCCATACGGATCAGCACATAACCGGGAAAGACCTTCTTCTCAGATTCAACGCGTTTGCCGCCATCTTTGATTTCCGTGACGGTCTCCATGGGAATCTCAACAGCGAACACATTGTTTTCGAGACCCATGGTCTCAACGCGCAATTCGATGTCGGCCTTAACCTTCTTTTCGTAACCGGAATAGGTGTGCAGGACATACCATTTCTTTGCCATGCTATCTCCTTATTACGCTAAGCCGGAAATAAGATAGAGGACCGGAGTGACAATCACGTTGTCCATCAACAGGACAAATGCCGTGAAGAACACTAGAGCGCCCACGACAACCAGGCTCCACCGCGTCGTATCTTCACGCGTGGGCCACGTAACGCGTTTCATCTCAGACCGCACATTGCGGAAGAACTGGAAGCGCGGCTTCTTGTTCTTCTGTGCCTCGGCCTTTTCGCGTTCCTCGCGACGCTTTTCCTCTTCCTTGTATTGAGCCCGTTCGGCTTTTTCCTCATCGGACTGCTTCAGCGGGGTGGATTCGAGGAACTTGGTGAACTTGCCCTTCTCAACCTCCGCCTCTTCGGGAGCGTTAGCTTCCTGTTCCGCAGCAATGCGCGCCTGCTCTTTTTTCTGCTGGCGCCTTGCGGAAGCTTTGGCGCGCTGAGTCTTGGATTTTTTCGCCATGTTCTTCCTTATTATCCTCAATACGCAACTATCCGCAGAAAAATGCGGATTGCTCTAAACCCAAAAATAGCAGCTTTTAAGCTGCTGATTACCTAAAACAAGCTGGCAGGCCAGGTAGGACTCGAACCCACAACTTGCGGTTTTGGAGACCGCTGCTCTACCAATTGAACTACTGGCCTATACGCTTATTACCTATCGATCAACTAACGAGTCTCACGATGCAGGGTGTGATGACCACACCACTTGCAGTACTTCTTGAACTCAAGACGATCGGGGTTATTCTGCTTGTTTTTCTTGGTCGTGTAATTGCGGCGCTTGCACTCCGTGCAGGCCAAAGTGACCAAAGTACGCATGAATACTCCTTCTTGCTAATATTATTGCTTAACGGTCTGCACTTGGTCAGGTTAAGAAGGGGGCGCCTGTGAAGGCGCCCCATCTTACAAGTAAGTAGAGAACTACTCGATGATCTCAGTCACTCGACCGGAACCAACGGTACGGCCACCCTCGCGGATAGCGAAGCGCAGGCCCTCTTCCATAGCGACCGGGTGAATCAGCTCACCAGCGATCTCCACGTTGTCGCCAGGCATAACCATCTCAACGCCCTCGGGCAGATGAGCAACACCGGTGATGTCCGTGGTGCGGAAGTAGAACTGCGGACGATAGCCATCGAAGAACGGGGTATGACGGCCGCCTTCGTCCTTGGTCAGAACGTAAACCTGACCC
>USAB01000078.1 GCA_900552585.1 uncultured Coriobacteriaceae bacterium | reverse complement strand
GACGGCGCTACCGGGTTTTGCGCCTCCTCTGCCAGCCGCTGCCCCAGCCAGCGGGCGCGCTCCGGGCTGGCGGCGATGACCGCCGTCAGACCTTCCTGGCCGTCCGCCTCCTGCACGGCGCTGCGGATGGCGGCCTCGTATGCATCGTCCGTGCCGCATTCGACGATGGCCGGCTCCACGCCGGGACGCTGGACAGACGTGGCCTTCATGGCCTCGTTCGGGTCCATGAGCTTCGTGAACAGTGCCGTGATTTCAGGGGACGAACGGTAGCTGGTCAGCAGCTGGACCTCGTCCACGCTGCCCTTCGCACGCTGGAAGATGTCTTTGATCTGCGCGAACGTGGCCGTGCCTTCCTTGATGGCCTGGTTTTCGTCACCCAGCAGCAGGAAGTGCGCATTGTAGAAGTAACGGGCCAGCACCATCAGCTGAGGCGCCGTGTAGTCCTGCACCTCGTCGATCATCACGTACTGCGCATGGCGGTTGCCGAATCCCGTCAGTGCCATCTTCAGGTACAGGAACTCGGCGGACGTCAGGCTCTGCTTGTCCAGCATGCGCATGCCGATGCGGTCCACGCGCAGCCATTGGCCGTCCTCGATGGCCTCGTGCACGGGTTGGTAGCGGTATTTCAGGTACGTGCGGGCAAGGTCCTCCCACTCGTCTTCGGCCTGGGGGTTCAGGTGGCGTTTGAAGATGTCCTCCTGCTGCTCGTCCGTCAGGTCCAGCAGGCTGTCCTGCACCTCTTCCGTCTTGCACAGGCGTTCGATGCGCTGGTCCACGCGGTCATGGAGGTCCTCTACCACCAGCGACGCCAGGTGCACGCCGGGCTGGAACCGGCGGTACTTCTGCACCAGCTGGCGAACGGAGGCTCCGCTCACCACGCGTTCTTCGTCCACGCGCAGGTCCGCGAAATCGTTGCGGTCGAACTCCAGCGCGGGCACGCGCTCGTCTATCTCGCGCAGCGACTCCGCCGACGCGTCCTTGCCCAGGCCGCGGTCGCCTAGGCCCAGCTTGCGCATCATGTCGTCCCAGGTCAGCGTCTCAGGGTTGCTTTCGCCCATTTCCGGCAGCACGTTGTCGATGTACTGTTGGAATACGGGGTTCGGCGTGATCAGGAACACCTGGCTGGGGTCCAGCGTCTCTCGCTTCTGGTAGAACAGGTACGCAATGCGCTGCAGCAGCACGCTGGTCTTGCCGCTGCCGGCGATGCCGTTCACCAGCAGCGCGGGCACGTCCTCGTGGCGGACCACCTGGTTCTGTTCCTTCTGGATGGTGGCCGTGATGGCCGTCATGCGGTCGGAGCGGCGTTTCGACAGCGAGGCCAGCAGCAGCGGATCCTGGATGGCCACGGTGGTGTCGAAGTAGGCGTTCAGGGTACTGCCGTCGATGTCGAACTGGCGGCGCAGCTTCAGGTCGGCCGTGATGGTGCGGCCGTTCGCCTGATACGACGTGCGGCCGTTGTCCTGGTTGTAGTACGTCTCGGCTACGGGGCTGCGCCAGTCCACGATGAAGTGACGGTAGTTCTCGTCCGTCATGCCAGCGCTGCCGATGTAGATGTCGCGCGCGGGCGCGCCGGGCTTGAACTGCAGCGATACCTTCGCGAAGTACGGTTGACGCAGCAGCAGGTTCGCGCGGCGCAGGCGTTCGGCGTTCACGTCGTTGAACTGGTTGTAGGCGTCCATGATCTTGTGCATGGACTCTATCTCCACGTACGTTTCCAGGTTCACGTCGTTGCCGAAGTCGAGCGTCAGCTCGTCCAGCATGTTGTCCTTGTCCACAATGGCTTGCTCCAGCATATCGTGCAGCTTCTTGCTGGTTTCCTGCTGGATTTCCTTCAGCTTGGCGTGGGTCTTCGACAGGTGCTGCTGCTCTTCGGCGAATACCGGATCGTTTTCGGGTGTTTCGGGCATGGTTCTCCTTCGGGTGCGGATGGAACGGAATGCCTTGGACGGTCAGCTGCGATCCCTGTGTCTTCGATCGGTGCGGTCGCGCGTGCCGTCTTTCGCAATTTTCGGCATAGCATCATAACAGGATGTCTTGGCGCTTGTGTGGAAGCCCGGTGCCGGCGTTAGCTTCGCGATGCCGCCGCGTGATGCGCCGCATGGTGCGTGCACCACAGCAGCAGGGCGAACGGAGCGCCCATGATGATCAGACCGAAGGCGTCGAAGCTGATGAAGCGCCCGATGCTGTCCGCAAGCGCGGCATGTGCCGACGCCAGCTGGCCCAGCACATACCGTTCGCCTGCCAAGCCCACCACTTGCTGCACCAGGACAACGCCGAACAGCACGCGGTACCGCACGGGATTCGCAATCACCAGCGGGTACGTGACGTTCCACATCAGGAATGCGATGCCCAGCCCCTGCAGGGCGTAATTGCCCACGTCGCCGCTCAGCTCGTACGCTCCGGCAAACGCCCCCGGGTTCGTGATGAAGCCCACGGCGCACTGCACGTTCACCGCGAACACCACGGCCACGGCGATGCGTGACAGCCAGGCCGCAACGGCCGTGCGCCGGTCCTGCCGGTGCGTGCCGGCGGCGGATGCGGATTCGTGTGTGCGTGCGTCCATGCGTTTCCTCCTGTTCGCTTCGTCAGCATTCTACGCCAGCGGGCGGCGGGACGCCGCCTGTTACAATGACGGGGACGAATATATCGACGGGCGTGCGGCAGGCGCCGTTGCGGCAAGGAGTACGGATGACGAAAAACGAGCTGCGCTACCAAGGAACGGAGCTGCAGCTGATGGATGCCTTCTCCCGGGCCATTGTGCAGCGTCCGCTGGATCGCATTACGGTCACCGGCCTGGCAGAGGATGCGGGCATCAGCAAGGCGGCCTTCTACCTGCATTACCGCGACGTGCACGACCTTGCCGAGACGTTCGCGGCTGACTATGCGCTCGACCAGGTGGAGGCCATGGCGTATCGCGCGGATTTCGTGCACGATCCGCAGCGCTTCGCGGCCAGGTTCCTGGCCGGCCTTTCGCGCGACGGCATCGGCGCCGCGCTGGTGGAGAACGGCTTGGAGCCCGTGTATCTGGACGAGCTGACGAACGATCTGGTGGATGCGCTGTGCGCCGATGGGCTGCTGCCGAAAAGCGCGTCGTCGTCCTTCGAGGCGACGGAGGGAACGGCGGCGGACGGGGGCGCGGGCCTGCGGCTGCGTATGACGGCGCAATTCGTGTTCCACGGCATGGCGGCCCTGTCGTTTCGCTATGCCGACCACCCTGCGGAGTTCGGGCAGGTGGCGGGCACGCTGCTGCAGGCGCTGCTGGCGCAGGCCGGGCATGGTGCGGATGCGGGGAGCGCTAGCTAGGCCGCTGCGCTAGGCGGATGCCGGGCGCGTGCCGGCGATGAGGTCCTTCACCACTTCCGAAGCCGCGATCATGCCCACGACCGGCGGCACGAACGGCGCCGAGCCCGGCGCCGGCCGTGTGCTTGCCTTCAACGGTTGGCGTTCGCCGCCGGTTTCTGCGCTGCTTTTCGGGTGCAGGGGCGGCTCCTTCGAATAGACGACCTTCAGGTGCTTCACGCCGCGCTTGCGCAGCTCCTTGCGGATGATCTTGGCTAAGGGGCACACGGAGGTCTGGGAGATGTCGGCGACCTCGAACCGCGTGGGATCCAGCTTGTTGCCGGCACCCATGCTGCTGATGATGGGCGTCCCGCATGCTTCGGCCTCCATGATCAGCTGCAGCTTCGCCGTGACGGTATCCACTGCGTCCACCACGTAGTCGTAGTCGCGGAAGTCGAATTCGCCGGCGGTGCCGGGCAGGTAGAAGCATTTGTGCACGGTAACGTGGCATTGCGGGTTGATGTCGCGCACGCGCCGCGCCATGATGTCCACCTTGTAATCGCCGAGCGTCTTCGTCGTAGCCACGATTTGGCGGTTCACGTTCGTGATGTCCACGGTGTCGCTGTCCACCAGGTCCAATGCCCCCACGCCGCTGCGGGCGAGCGCCTCCGTCACGTATCCGCCCACGCCGCCGATGCCGAACACGGCCACACGGGCGTTCGCAAGCGTATCCAGGGCTTCGGAGCCCAGCAGCAGGCGGGTGCGGGTGAATTGGTCGGGCATGGATGCGCTCCTTTTCAGATGGATATCACGAGGCCATCATGCGTGCGGCGGCGAAGCGCAGGGGCGCCCCGCAATATCGCTTGCACGGCTGGCTATTCCAGCGAGACGCTTACCAGCACGATGGCCATGCCGATGATAGCACCCGTGATGGCCGTTTTCTTGCTTTCCGAATGGATCATGTGCGGCAGCAGCTCGAACAGCACCAGATAGGCGATCATGCCCAGCGTCAGCGAGATCAGGATGCCCACGGCGAAGTCGTCGATGGCGAACCACAGCGAGTTCATCAGCAGCCCGCCCACGAAGGTGGAGAATGCGGCTGCGGCCATGAGTGCCGCTTTCTTGCCTTTTGTCTCCTGGTTCAGCGTGGCGAAGATGATCATGCCCATCGGCACGTTGTGCAGGCCTACGCCGAGCGCCACCAGCAGGCCGGCTTGCAGCGATTCCGCGGAGACGCTGTACACCGTCATGCCCTCGATCAGGTTGTGCAGCGTGACGGCGATGGTGGTCATGATGCCGATGTGCAGCGCGTTGCTCTCGCTGCAGTCGTGGTGTGCCATGATGGTCTCGTCGTCGTGGTCAGGGATGAACCGGTCTAGCAGCCGCAGTATGCCGATGCCGACAAGGATGCAGGCGATGATGACGAGGGGCATCAACGGGGCATCCTCCAAGTGTTCTTGCGCTTCCGGCAGCAGATCCGCCAGCGCAAGCGTGGTCAAGGCGCCGAATGCGACGGCAATGGACACCTGCTCCACTTTGCGGTGGTTGGGAGCAATCTTCGCGATGAGCGCGCCCATCAATATGAACAGGCCAAGCAGGAAGGTGATGAGCAGTGGCATGACGGTTGTCCTTTCGGGGTGGGGATAGACGGCCCGACGTACGGCATGCGGCAGCACGACGCCGTTCGCCGACGGTCCCAGCGGTGTTTTCCGAAAGGAACGATAGCACAGGGAAACGGCGGGGATTATGTGCCCGAATCACCCGCGCATTACCTGGAAATATGAACATATGCGCAGATGAAACGGCTGGTTTGAAAAACTCCTGATAAATACGGAGCTGCGGGCGCCGCCAAGTGCGCACCTCGCCCTCCCCGTAACAGTTAGAACCAACTAATATAGATTTTGTGAAGACGATTTTCTCGATGTCGCCATATCATCCGAACCGCAAAGCAGTACATGCGTGCGTGCTGGACGCGGAAGCGGCCCCGGGCGAGACCAAGCATGCGTCTTCGTGCCGATCATCTGGCAGGATACCGGGGCCATCGCGCATACCGTACAGGATGCACGATGGCCGTGCAGCGCTATTCTGCCAGCTCGTCTGCCAGCGTCTGGATCTGCGCACGATTCTCGTCGTCCAGGGAACCCTTGATGCTGACGGTCGTGAACGTCGGCACAATGTCGTCGCTCATCTCCTCCAGTTTGCTGCGCATGATTTTCGCGGCCATGGGCGCCCACGAACCGTTCTCCATCAGGCCCACCGTGCGCTTCTGGAAGCTGTGCTCGGCCAGCATGCTCAGGAACGTTTCCATGTACGGGAAGATGCCGCCGCAATACGTGGTGGTTGCCAGCACTAGACGGTCGTAGCGGAATGCATCCGCCAGCGCCAGCGCCATGTCCTCGCGCGCCAGGTCGTGCACGGCCACTTCGGCGCCGCGGTCCTGCAGCATGGCAGCCAATTCCTCCACGGCCTGTTTCGTGTGGCCGTATACGGACGTGTAGGCAATGCAGACGCCTTCGTCTTCGGGCCGGTAGCTGGACCACGTGTTGTACTTGTCCAGGTAAAAGCCCAGATTCTCCTTCAGAACGGGGCCGTGCAGCGGACAGATCATCTGGATGTCGAACCCGGCCAGCTTCTTCAGAGCGGCCTGGACGTTCTTACCGAATTTGCCCACGATGCCGAAGTAATAGCGCCGCGCCTCGGGTTCCCACCCTTCCGGGTCGCGGTAGTCCAGCGCGCCGAACTTGCCGAACGCATCGGCAGAGAACAGCGCTTTGTCTGCGGCGTCGTAGGAGAATACCACTTCCGGCCAATGCACCATGGGCGCCGTGACGAACGTGAGCTTATGCGTGCCCAAGTCCAGCTCGGATCCCTGTTTCACAACCAGCTTGCGCTCCGGGAAGTCCGTGCCGAAGTACGCCGTCATCATCTTGAATGCGCCGGCCGATGCCACGACGGTCGCCTGCGGGTAGCGGTGCATGAACTCCTTGATGTTCGCGGAATGGTCCGGTTCCATGTGATGGACGATCAGGTAATCCGGCGTGCGCCCGTCCAGCGCGGCCTCCACATTGCCCAGCCATTCGTCGCGGAAGCGGATTTCCACGGTGTCTGTGACGGCGATCTTCTGGTCCCGAATCACGTACGAGTTGTACGCCATACCGCCTTCGCGTACATCGTACTGGCCTTCGAACAGGTCTATGTCGTGGTCGTTCACACCCACGTATACGATATCGTCGGTGATGTTCATTCAAAGGCTCCTTCCGGAATCGCGGCACGGCGTAAAACGCCCGCAGCGCAAACGGTACATATGATTCCTTACCATGATAGGGCAAAAGCGCGCCGATGCCGCCGTTTTCGAAAGTGTAAACGTGCCGGTAACATGCCGCGCGCCCGCATGCGAAGCCCCTGTTCGCAAAGCGTGCGAACGCGGAGATGGGAAGGCGGGTTCCGGCATCCCGCGCCCGGTCGGCAGGCAAATGGGAGTGCCGAACTCGCAATTACTTAGATAATCAAAGTAATTATGACGAGCGTATGACAAACGCGCCATGGATGTTGCGGGACGGGCAGCGGGGGCGTATCGTGCCCCTGGTGCAAATAATTAGATAATCAAATTATTTGCCCTTCGAACCAATCAACCGGACATGCGCGCCCAATCGGACCCGTGCTACGCAGCGGGACGCCGGCAGCCGCCCGGTGCGGCAATCGAGTGAAAGGGAGCAGATGGGTTTCGCTATCGTGGCAGACACGACGTGCGACTTGTCGCCTGAAGAGGCGAAGACGCACGGCATTGAGATGATTCCGCTGAACATCTTGCTGGACGGCAAGGAGTACCGCGACGGAGTCGACCTTACTTCCGACCAGTTTTTCGACCTGATGGAAGCCTCCGGCAATCTTCCGAAGACGGCACAGCCGTCGCCGTACGATTTCGCCCAGCTGTACCAAAAGCTTGCGGATGAAGGTGCTGAGGCCATCATCTCGTTGCATATCTGCGCACCCATGTCCGGTACGGTCGGTGCTGCGGCTATGGGCGCGAAGCAGGTGGACATTCCGGTGGAAGTCATCGACTCTTGCGGCGTTACCGCCCATGCCGGCCTCTTAACGCTGTATGCAGCGCTTCTGCGCAAGGACGGCGTGGCATTTGACGAGGTGGTTGAAAGGGTGCGTCGGGCCATTCCGCGGGAGCGTCTTCTTCTTGCCCCGGCAACGTTGGAGAACCTGCTGAAAGGAGGGCGCCTGTCTCCGTTGAACGCGAAGGCAGCCAGCCTGCTGAATATCAAACCGCTTCTATCCCTTAAAGAGGATGGGACGCTGTACTCGTCTGACAAGGCTCGCGGCATGAAGGGCGTCATCAAGGCCTTCGCGAACGAAATCGAAGAGCGAACGGCGAGGCAGGGAAAGCAGTACCTGCGTTTTTGCCATACGCGCAATCTGGAAGACCTGCAGAAGCTGAAGGACCAGTTGGCAGCCGATGGCGTGGAGTACGTGGACCTTGGCACGGCACCATGCGGCGCCACCGTTGCAACCCATCTGGGCATGGGCGGTTTCGGGTTCGCCAGCTTAGCGGTCGAAGAGCGGTAAATGGAGCGCGGCGGTTGTTCTGCGAAGGGACGATACACCGCAGCGAATTGTTGATACCATGCGAGAAAACCGTTCCGCATGAGAGAAGGCAAGCTGATGGCGCACAACGACGACGCACAGAACGAAACGAAGGTCCCCGTTGCGGCGAAATCGCCCGACGAGGCGTCGCGTGAGCTGAACAAGCTGTTCAGTGCCACGTTCGATTCCGTGCTGCGCATTGAAGAGCATGCGCTGGATAATCGTCTGACGGCGGGTTTGACCATCTCCGAGCTGCATACCATCGCCGCTGTGGGCCTGTACGAAAGCAAACCCATGAAGGCGATCGCCGAAGCGCTGCATGTGACGCTGGCCACCGTGACCGCGGCGGTCAACAAACTGGAAAAGAAAGGTTTCGTGGAGCGCCGCCGCAACCAGGAGGATCGCCGCCAGGTGTTGGTGAGCCTGACCACGAAGGGGCGCAAGGCCTGTCGGGCGCATGACATGTTCCACGAGAAGATGGTGGCCCGGGCGCTCTCGTCGCTGGATGCGGACGAAACGCATGCCCTGATGTCGGCGCTGCGGCAGCTGGTGTCGTTTTTCAACGAGGAAGCCGACTATGCCGCAAGCGCCCGCAAGCGGAATCGCTCCGAGGCGGCGTCCGCCTGATGGATGCGCAAGGCGTTGCAGGATGTGATCCGCCTGCTCGCAATCTGATCGCGCATCATTGCGTCATAACATAGCCGCACGGAGCGGCGCTTTGCTTGACGCGATTGCGTTAAGCGCATCGGACGGATCGTGAATTCGTCCTGGCATACGCGAATCTTGCCCTGCCGTCTTCTGGTGGGGGGCTCGACCAGC
>USAB01000077.1 GCA_900552585.1 uncultured Coriobacteriaceae bacterium | reverse complement strand
CCCATCCGCTCCGGCGCATAGCGGCGGCTCATGACCTCCTGCATGGACAGGAAGTCGTTCGCCTCGTCCAACGGTGTCTTTATCTTGAAGCGGCGGTACTGCCCCTTATCGGGTTTGCCGTTCGTGAACACCACCATGGATGCCACCGTGTAACTGCCGTGGATGGTGGAGATGTCGAAGCATTCGATGCGCATGGGCGGCTTGTCCAGCGCCAGTGCGCTCTCCAACTGCAGCAGCGCCTCATTCGTACGCTTGTCCTCGTAGTTCGTGTGCACCTTGTAGCGCAGCAGCGCCATCTTCGCATTCGTCTCGGCCATCTGGAGCAAGCGCTTCTTCTCGCCGGCTTTCGGCACGGCGAAATGCACCTTGGCGCCATGGGCGCTGTCCAGCCGCTCCGTAAGCCACCGCTCCATGACCTCGCGATCATCCGGCATCTCCGCTAATATGACCTCGCGCGGAATGGATGCCGTGGTGCCGTAATACCGCAGCAGGAAATTGTGCATCAGGTCCTGGTCGGGCACGTCCTTGCCCTTATCCAGGATAAAGTCCACGTTGTTCATGACCGCGCCTTCGCGCACGGCCAGAATCTGCACGCCCGCAATGGTCTCTTCGCGGTAAATGCCGATAACGTCCGCATCCAGATCCTGCTGCACCATCACATGCTGCTTGCTCGACAGTGCCTGCACCACCTTGATACGGTCCTTCAGGCGCGCAGCGCGTTCGAAATCCAAATCGGCTGCCGCCGCCTGCATCTCCTGCTTCAGCTCCTGCACGAATTCGCGATGGCTGCCGGAAAGGAACCGTTCGACCTTGCGCACGTTTGCCTGATACTGCACCGGATCGATTTGCCCGCAGCAGGCACCCGGCCCTAAGCCCACATGGCAGTCGAAGCACGTCTTCTGCTTCTGGGCTACGGAGCGGTCGTATCCGTCCGCATCGATACGGCGCTTCATGCGGCGCCAATCTTCGCAGCTTGCCGCGCACAGGGGCACCACTTTGCGCGCTACATCCACAAATTCGCGTGCCGCACGGCTGTCCGTGTACGGCCCGAAATAACGCGTATCCTTCCGATGCTTCTCGCGCGTGTACTTGATGGCCGGGAACACGTCCCCCTCCGTGATAGCGATGAAGGGATAGCTTTTGTCGTCCTTCAAGTCCGCGTTGAAGAACGGGTGGTACTGTGCGATGAGGTTGCGCTCCAGCACCAGGCTCTCGTGCTCGTTTCCGGCAACGACGTACTCGAACGAGTTGACCTGCTCCACCAGCAGGGGAATCTTTGCGCGGTCATCCTGGAAGTTCACATACTGGCGCATGCGGGCGCGCAGCTGCTTCGCCTTGCCCACATAGATGACCTCGCCGGATTTGTCCTTCCAAAGGTACACGCCGGGAAGCGTGGGCACATCGTTCAGCTCACGCTTGATGCGGGCGATCTTCTCCGCCTGCGTCTCACGCGGCGCAGGCGCACCGGATGCGGAGCCTGCGCGTTCGGAGGCGCCGGTCGATTTGCTTGGGGGGAATGTGTCGGAATATTCGGTCATGTAGAAGAGTGTACGCCACGAAACCGGGCATCACAGGGAAACCGCACGAGGCTCACGCAAAAATGAGCTGTACCATGTGTTGGACAACACGCGAGACCGTATCCGTTAGCATACGCATAGAGGGTGCTCGAAACGCACCGTTCCATTCATGCCGTACCACAACAGGGAGGTTCTATGAGGTTCCTGCATCTGGCAGACCTGCATCTGGGCAAGATCGTCAACGGGTTCAACCTGATCGACGACCAGCGATTCGCGTTGCAGGGCGTCCTTCGAACTGCAAAGGAACAGCACGTGGATGCCATCGTGCTGGCAGGCGACCTATACGATAAAAGCATGCCCTCCGCCGAAGCCGTATCGCTGTTCGACGCATTTATGACCGCAGTAGCGGATATGCGCATCCCCTGTCTGGCAGTACCGGGGAACCACGACTCCGCGGAACGCGTGGCCTATGCGGGAGCGCTGCTGCAACGGCAGGGCATATACCTCTCCCCCCTCTACGACGGAACCATATCCCACTATTCGTTCCAAGATGACTGCGGAACGGTGACGTTCTGGCTGCTGCCGTTCATCAAGCCGATCGATGTCCGTCGAGCATTTCCCGAACGGGCGGACGAAATTGGGCAGAATTACACGGCCGCCGTACGCGTGGCGTTGGAGGCCGGCGATCTTCCCGCCGATTCGCGCAACGTCCTGATAGCGCATCAATTCGTCACCTACGCGCAAACGGAACCGGAATTGGGAGGGTCCGAGCTGTCCATTGGCGGTTTGGACAATGTTGACGGTCGTATTTTCGACCGGTTCGACTATGTCGCACTCGGTCATATCCATCAGCCTCAGAAAGTGGGGCGCGACACGATGCGCTATGCAGGCAGCCTGCTGAAGTACTCGTACTCCGAAGCGAAGCGCGACAAGACGGCCGTATTGGTGGATATGGGTCCCAAGGGCACCGTGGATATCTCGCTTGTTCCCATCACGCCGAAACACGACCTGCGCGAAATCCGCGGCACGCTGGAGGTTCTCACGGCACCGGCGACGTTGGAGCAGGCGCACGCGCAAGGCTGCAGCGCGGACGATTACATCCATGCCATCTTGACAGACGATGCACCCGGCATCAACGACTTGCAGCGGCTGCGCACTGCCTATCCGAACCTGATGGGATACGACTACGAAAGCCTGCACACCAGCATGTCGTCACACACCGAAAGCGCCCGCACAGCGCAGGAGATGAAGCGGCTCTCCCCGGCGCAGCTGTTCGACCGTTTCTTCGCGCAGATGAACGGCACGCCCCCATCGGAATCGCAGAAAGCCATATTGCATGACGCGCTGGAAGCAACGAAAGCCGTTGAGAACGAAGGAGGCCGATAAGCCATGAAGCCGATGCATTTGACCATGAGCGCCTTCGGCCCCTATGCCGGCAAGGTGGACGTTCCCCTGTCAGATTTGGGCGAAAGCGGACTGTACCTGATATGCGGCGATACGGGAGCCGGCAAGACGACCATCTTCGATGCCATCACGTTCGCGCTGTACGGAAGCACGTCGGGCACGGTACGCGATGTCGCGTCTCTTCGCAGCGACTTCGCCGACGCAGATACGGAGACATACGTGGAACTGACGTTCTCGTATCGCGGAGGCACGTACTGTATCCGCCGCAAGCCGTCGTATTTCCGTCCGAAGAAGCGCGGCGAGGGGATGACCCGCGAGGCATCGACCGTTGAATTCGATAGGCCAGACGGCCCGCCGCTGACAAAGGATTCTGACGTCAACAGGGCCGTTACGGAACTGCTGGGAATAGACCGCGATCAGTTCTCGCAGATTGCGATGATCGCACAAGGCGATTTCCGCAAACTCCTGACCGCAAGCACGAAGGAGCGCGCTTCCATTTTCCGGAAGCTGTTCTCCACCGGATGGTGCCTCGACCTGCAACAGGAACTGGAAAAACGCCGCAAGACGCTGCAGCGTGCATATGATGACCGCGCTGCCGAAGTGCGCACGCGGGCGGATGCGGCGCAATTCCCCGAAGAAAGCCCGCTACCGTCTCAGATTGCACGCCGCAGCGACGAAGCAACGTTGACGGGTACCTGGCTCATCGAGGTGCTTGACGGTCAGATAGCGCAAGATTCAGCAGATCGGGAAACCGTTCAGGAACAACTTACCCGCGAGCAGGACCGTCATGACCGGTTGACGAAACTCGTCGAGCGCGCCCAGAATGTGGCGGCATGGCAGCAGAAGCGCGCCGCCGCGCAGGCAGAGGCGGACAAAGCTCGCCGCGAACAAGAACATGCCGCAGAACAGCTGAAATCATGCAAGCAACGCGAACCGGAGCGAAAAGCCGCAGCGGATCGCCTTGCCGTGCTCAATGCCTCTTTGGCCGATTTCGACCGTTACGACAAAGCGGTCGACGCCGCCGAAACGTGCCGAACTGCCGAGTTGCGGGCTAGCAAACGAGTTGCGTCCGCCGAAGAAGCGCATGCCGCACTCGAATCGCGATGGGACGAGCTGAACAGCAGGATCGATGAACTTACCGGAGCGGACGAACGCCTGAAAGCGGCGCAAGCGGATTACGACCGCACGCAGGAAGACGAGGCACGCATCCATTCGGTCGTATCGGAATTCGAACAAGCGGAACGCGCGTGCAACAGCACAGCAACCGCCTATAAGAAGGCCTGCGCCTCTGCCGAAACGGCAAAGACCGCTTCGTCTGCCGCAAAAGAACAGGCAGAGCACGCAGCACGGGAATACAAGGCGGCCCATACGCTGCGGGAAACGCTTTCCGATGCCGCTGCGCGATTCGAGCAGCAGATGCAGCATGCCGAGCTTGCGGGAAAGCGTGTAAGCGAGATAGACGGCTTCCTTCAACAACTTTCCAACGCGCAGACCGCGGCACGCGAGGCAGACAGCGCATACGACCGCGCTCTGAAGGAATACCAACGCCTGCAATCCGCGGAAAGCACCGCCAGGAACCAGCTGCAAGATGCCCGCGCACGCTTTCTGAACGGACAAGCGGGACTATTGGCGCAGGAACTGGAGGATGACCGTGCCTGTCCGGTATGCGGATCGCTTGTTCATCCGCACCCTGCCCCGCTCACGGACGACGTCCCGCAACAGGAACAGCTTGATGCGCTGGAAGCAAAGGCGTCCGCCGCATCGGATGCAGCCCACGGTGCGTTCGGCGAGGCGCAAAGCCGTAAGAGCGTTCGGGACGAGCGCATGCGCACGCTTGCCGCAGTAGAGAACGAGCACGGTTCGCTCGAAACGCTTCGCGAGCTCCGCGCTGCCGCAGTAGCCGCCGAAGAGGAAGCTCGGCGCGGACGAGAGGCTGCACGGACGCGCGTCAAGGAGTTCGATAAGGCGAAGTCCGATGCCGTCGCGCGCGAATCGGAGAAATCGAATGCCGAACGGATTGCACAGAAAGCCGTCGAAGCGCTGCACGATGCGGAAACGAAACAGGCAACGGCGAATGCCACGCTCCAGGCGGCACAGCGCGCGCTTTCGCAGCTTGAAGAGAAGCACGGCTCGCTTCGCTCGTTGAAGCAACAGGCAGACAAGGCCGCATCGCTGGCGGCAGAGAAGCAGAACGCGGTGGCACAAGCGGCGGAACAGGCGAAGACGCTTCAAACACTCCTGCAGGGCAAGAAAGAACTCGAAGGCATAATCACGCATTCTTCTGAAACGCTGACCGCACTGAGAGCCGATTCGCAGAAGGCAAAAGATGCACTCTCCGCCGCGGATGCCCGCAAGCAAACACTGAAAGACAATCTGCAGGGCACGCGCGAACAGGCAGAGCAGGAAATAGCCCGGGCAAAGAAACTCTTGGAGGCTTTCGACCATGCACTGCAGCAGGCGGATACGGCGCATCAGCAAGCCGAACGTTCGTATACACAGTGGCAATCGCAGGTCGAATTGCTGACCCGGCAGATCCAGGAGTCGAAGAACATCGACCTTGAAACGGCTGAAGAACAGCTTGCCTGCGCAAAGGAAACCGTGGCGTCGTTACGCGTAAAGGCATCAGATCTCACGTATCGCCTGAAAACGAATATCGACATCCGCACTGCCGTTTCAGCAGCTGTGAACAGCGCTGACGATATAGAGCGCCGATACCGCGATATAGCCGCATTGAGTGAAACTGCAAACGGAAAATTGACCGGGAAGGCCCGCATCGTCTTCGAGACGTATGTGCAGGGCATCTATTTCGACCGCGTCATCGAAGCCGCGAACCGCCGCCTGGGCGTTATGACCGCCGGAAGGTATCTGCTAGTGCGCCAAGGGATAGACGCCGCATCGCATCGCGGTCAAAGCGGTTTGGACCTGGACGTCATGGACAATTACACCGGCAAGGCCCGCGCGGCATCATCGCTTTCCGGCGGCGAGTCGTTCATGGCGTCCCTTGCACTGGCGCTCGGGCTCTCCGATGTGGTCCAGATGCAGTCCGGCGGCATCCAGCTGGACACGATGTTCATCGACGAGGGCTTCGGATCCCTGGACCCCGAATCGTTGGCGAATGCCATCCGCATGCTGAAGACGCTTTCCGGAGGTGACAAGCTCATTGGCATCATCAGCCACGTGGAGGAGCTGAAGGAGAATATCGACCGAAAGATCATCGTGGAAACAGGCCGCGGTGGATCCCGTCTGCGCATGGAGGTTTGATTCCGCAGATACCACCGGACTGCACGTGTGCGCCCTCAACGGTCACACCTGACAGGCGCGGCGCCGTACGGACATACGTCACACGCAACGAAACGGCCCCCGCACTTATGTGCGCAGGGGCCGTTTCAACACGGTATAGGCGAATGAGCAGCCTAGGCGATCTTCGCCTCGTAGCCCGCTTCCGTGACTGCATCGATGAGTTCCTTATCGGGTACATCGGCAGACAGGTCCACGACTGCGGACTTGCTGTCCAGATCGACGTCCGCCTTCGTCACGCCCTCAACGCCCTCAAGCGCCTTCGTGACATGCTTCACGCAATTCTGGCACATCATGCCCTCGACATTCAGCTTCTTCTGCATTGCATCCTCCTTGACAGTTGCGGCGTCGCCTGCCCCCTTGGCAGATTCCCCGACGCCCTTGTTTTCACGCTCCGAAACGGCCCCTGCACCGGGCAGCGCCGTGACGTTCACTTCATTGCTATTCAGCTTCTCCTCTGCACGAGCCTTCTGATCTGCAAGGGGATTCTTCCAACCCCGCAGGCGAAGGGCATTCGATACGACGCACAGGCTCGAGCAGCTCATGGCCGCAGCGGCGATCATGGGATTCAGCGTAATGCCGAATATGGAAAGCGCACCCGCGGCAACAGGAATGCAAATCACGTTGTAGAACAGCGCCCAGAACAGGTTCTCCTTGATGTTGCGCAAGGTGGAACGTGACAGGTCGATGGCCGCAGGAACATCGACCAAGTCGCTGCGCATCAGCACGATATCCGCGCTCTCAATGGCAATATCCGTACCGGCGCCGATGGCGATACCCACATTTGCGCGCGCCAGAGCCGGCGCATCGTTGATACCGTCGCCGACCATGGCAACGGCGCCGTTGCGCTGCGCTTCGCGCACCTTGCGTTCCTTGTCCTGGGGAAGCACGCCTGCAATGACCTCATCGACGCCGACTTTCCGCTGAATAGCCTGTGCCGTACGTTCGTTATCGCCCGTGAGCATGATTGTACGGATGCCCATGCGGCGCAGCTCGTCGATGGCGGCCTTGCTCGTGGGCTTCACGGTATCGGCGCACGCAATCAACCCGAGCAGCATGCCGCCGCGGGCGAAATACAGGACCGTCTTTCCCTCGTCCGCAAGCTTGCCCGCCAGATTATCCGTATCGGACACCGCGATGCCATGATCCTCCATCAGCGAGCGGTTGCCAGCAAGCAGCGCTTCCCCATCCGCAGTGGCCTTCAGACCGCCGCCGGGAATCTGCGCGAAATCCGTTAAAGCCGGCTTCACGTCCGCCGCGTTGGCAGCATACGATACGACCGCCTTTGCCAACGGATGCTCGCTCTTCTCCTCGATGGCCGCCGCGTATGAGGCGAATGCACCGAGCGTTCCGTTTGCCGTGACGACATCCGTAACGCGCGGTTCGCCTTCCGTGATTGTGCCGGTCTTATCCAATACGACCGTTTTCACGGATTGAGCCGTCTCCAAAGATTCGGCGGACTTGATCAAGATGCCGTTCGCCGCACCGCGACCGGTACCGACCATAACGGCCGTCGGCGTTGCCAGGCCCAATGCGCAGGGGCACGAAATGACCAGCACGCAGATGGCGAAGTTCAGCGCCGTGCCGAAACCCGCCCCGAGCAGCGTCCAGACGATGAACACGGCTACGGCGATGGCGATGACGGCCGGTACGAAGATGCCGGAGATCTTGTCGGCCATGCGTTCGATAGGCGCCTTCGAGCTGGTGGCCTCGTCAACAAGCCTGATGATGCCCGCCAGAGTAGTATCCGCACCCGTGCGGTCAACGCGCATCGTGAACCACCCGGACGAATTGACCGTGGCACCGGTCACGGCATCGCCCGGATTCTTCTCCACCGGAACGCTTTCGCCCGTGATGACGGATTCGTCCACAACACCGGTACCGTCAATGACCGTGCCGTCGAGCGGGATGCTCTCCCCCGCCTTAACAACAAGCACGTCCCCGATGGACACGCGCTCAACGGGAATCTCTTCGGCTGTATCCCCCTTGAGCCTCACGGCGGTCTTCGGTGCCAGGTCGACGAGCTTGGACACCGCATCCGTCGTGGCACCCTTCGCATGCGCCTCGAAGAACTTGCCCAAGGTGATCAACGTCAATATCATGCCGGCCGATTCGAAATACATATCCATGGACACCATCTCGGCATGGGCGAAATCCCCGACACCGAATGCAATGCCCAAACGGTACAGCGAATAGATGCCATACGCCGTAGATGCCGTGGCTCCCAAAGCCACGAGGGAATCCATATTCGGCGCACCGTGGAACAGCGACACGAAGCCATTGCGGAAGAACTTGAAGTTCACGAAGATGACGGGTGCAAGCAAGAGCACCTGCGTCAAGGCAAACGTCATCAGGTTCTGCGTACCCAGGAACACGCTGGGCAGCGGCCACCCGAACATGTGGCCCATGGACAGGTAGAACAGCGGAATCGTGAAAATGCAGGAAACGATAAGCCGCACCTTTACGGAATGCGCTTCGGCACGAGCCCGCTCCACTGCCGCATTCGGCGCACCGGAAACGGGAGCCGCCGCTGCCGAGGAGCCGGAAGCCGCGACCCGGGGATACGCGCCGTATCCCGCCTTCTTCACGGCC
>USAB01000076.1 GCA_900552585.1 uncultured Coriobacteriaceae bacterium | reverse complement strand
CCGGTATCACAAAAGACGGACTTCTTATGTAGATGAGCGAAGAGGATTTTTCCAGAGTAATTGATGTCAATCTGAAAGGCGCGTTCAACTGCATGCGCCACGCCTCGCGCCTGATGATGCGCCAGCGCGAAGGCCGTATCGTCAGCATCGCGTCCGTCGTGGGCATCCGCGGCAATGTGGGCCAGACGAACTACGCCGCCTCGAAGGCAGGCGTCATCGGCATGACGAAGGCCGCTGCGAAGGAGCTGGCGCCGCGCGGCATCACGGTGAACGCCGTAGCGCCCGGCTTCGTCTCCACAAACATGACCGCGTCCCTGGACCAGGAGTACGCGGAGCAGGTGCGTGGGCGCATTGCCATGGGAACGTTCGGCACCCCGGAGGACGTGGCGGCTGCCGTGGCGTTCTTCGCCAGCCCGCAAGCGGGCTACATCACCGGTCAGGTGCTTGCCGTCGACGGCGGCATTGCGCTGTAGGCAGCAGCCATCGAAGGAGGAATGCGAATGGATACGAACAACTCGGAGCGCGCGCTGCATCGCGTCGTCATCACCGGCATGGGTGCTATCTCGCCTGCCGGCGTGGGCGTGGAAGCGCTGTGGAACAAGGTCATGGCGGGCGTGTGCTGCATCAGCAGCCTGCCCCAGGAGCTGGCTGAGGACACGGGCATCTCCGTGGGCGGCCAGATTCCCGGCTACGACCCGCTGAAGATGGGCTTCACGAAGAAGGAGACGCGCCGTTACAGCCGCTTCGTGCAACTTGCCATTATTGCCTCCGATGAGGCCATGCAGCAGGCTGGCTTTACGCAGGAAGCACTGGAGGAACGCGACACGGCCCGGTTCGCCTGCATCTTCGGCTCGGGCATCGGCAGCTTGAGCGCGTTCGATCGTGAGGTCACGAAGGCGAACGAGAAGGGCGCGAAGCGCATCAGCCCGCTGTTCATTCCCATCCTCATTAGCAACATGGCAGCTGGCAACCTGGCCATTCGCTATAAACTGCGCGGCGAATGCTCGAACATCGTGACGGCGTGCGCCACGGGCACGCAGAACATCGGCGAAGCGTATCGCCTGATCCGCTACGGCTATGCCGACCAAGCGCTGTGCGGCGGTACGGAGGAGTCCATCGAACGCATGGCGCTGGGTGGCTTCGGCAACTTGGGCGCCCTGACGAAAGAGAAAGATCCCCTGAAGGCATCACGCCCGTTCGATGCGGACCGCAGCGGTTTCGTGGCGGGCGAAGGCGCCGGTGCGCTGGTCATCGAGTCGCTGGAGTCCGCGCAGGAGCGCGGCGCGCAGATCATCGCTGAAATCACCGGCTACGGCGCCACGGGCGACGGCTACCACATGACGGCGCCGGAACCGCACGGCGAAGGCGCTGTGCGTGCGATGCGTCTGGCGCTGGAAGAGGGCGGTTTCACGCCGGACGACCTGGGCCACGTGAACGCCCACGGCACGTCCACGCATGCGAACGACGAGATGGAGTCGAACGCACTGTACGCGCTGTGCGGAAACCGCGCGAAGGATATCCCGGTGACGTCCACGAAGGGCGCCATCGGCCACTTGCTGGGCGGCGCCGGAGCCGTTGAAGCCATCGTCACGGCGCGTTCCGTCACGCGCGGCGTCGTGCCGCCCACGGTGGGCCACCTGAAGGACGACCCGAAGTGCCCCGTGCGCGTGTCTGCAGAGCCCGTGTGGGATCTGCCGCAGAAGGTGGCGCTGTCGAATTCGTTCGGCTTCGGCGGCCACAACGGCTGCCTGGCCATCTCCCCGTTCCGCGAATAGGAGGTACGTGCTATGAGCGAAGAGGAGCAGGCAATGCAGACGGCGGCAGGCGCCGCCGAACGCTTGGTGCCTGAGTTCCCGTGCGGACGCGAGGGCGTGCTGGCACTGATTCCGCATCGCGATCCGTTCGTATGGGTCAGCCGCATCCTGGAGTGCGAGCCGGGGCGGCATATTGTGGCGGAACTGGACGTTGATCCGGATTTGCCGCTGTTCAAGGGCCACTTCCCGGGCAAGCCCGTGCTGCCGGGCGTCATTCAGATGGAGGCGCTGGCGCAAGCTGCGTGCTGCTGCATGATGGCGGACCCCCGGTATGCGGGCGCCATCGGGCTGTTCGCGGGCATCGACAAGGCGAAGTTCCGCAAGCAGGTGCTGCCGGGCGACACCGTGCGCCTGGAGGCCACCATCACGAAGGCGGCGCGCCTCATGTGCGTGGCGGACGTGAAGGCCTATGTGGGCGATGACGTGTGCGCCCAGGCCGTGCAGAAGTATGTGATCGATCGCGCCTGAGCGCGCGTCAGGAAGTGTTTGCGCAAATGAGAGAAACGGACAAGAGCATGCAGGCGGCACGGCAGGTTTCCGCAGATGGGCGAAGCGACAACGGCGCACGGGGCGTACCCGTGGTAACGGTGGGAGAAGACGCGACGCCGTCCGCGGGCCAGCCCGTATCCGTGCCGGCGGGCGCTGCGGACAAAGCCGGCACTGCGCCCGTCATCTATGCGCTGGACCGCCTGGCGGACACCGTGGCGGGTCCCATCCTGGTGGTGGGCTACGGCAACGCCATGAAGAGCGTCGTACGTGCCTGCGGCAATGCGGGCGTGGGCCAGCTGTTTGTCACCGGAAGCGAGGACAAGCGCCGCGGATTCAGTTGCTCCGGCCGTGCGGAGGTCGTGCCGCTGTCGAAGACGTTCGATGCGCACCTGTTCGGCAACGAATACGCCATCCTGAACGCTGCGGACCGCTGCGGTGCGAAGGCGCTGCTTCTGGCGTCTCCCGGCCAGTCCGACACGCCCACGCTCCGCGCCGCCGCCTGCCAGAAGGGCATGTTGGTGCTTGAGGCGCTGGAAGGCGGACGCGGGCAGGAGAACTGGATCAGCCTGGAACCCGATGCGAACCTGATGGCGCGCACGTTCAAATGGGTGAAGTGCCCGAAGTGCAAGCGCTTCCATGAATACGAGCAGGTGTTCGATGACGGCGGCACGTGCCCCACGTGCGGCATGCTGTACCGCCTGGATTCCGACGAGCGCATCCGCCAAGTGTTCGATGCCGATACGTTCGAGGAATGGGACGCGGTGCTGCCGGAGCCGAACCCGCTTGATTTTCCCGATTACGATGCCTTCATCGACAAGGGGCGCAGAAGCGGCCATTCCGAGGCGGTCCGCTGCGGCACGGCGCTGCTGGGGGGCCATCCCGTGGCGTTTGGCATCATGGAATCCACGTTCATGATGGGCTCCATGGGCAGCGTCGTGGGAGAGAAGCTGGCCCGCATGGTGGAGCGCGCCACGCAGCTGCGTATTCCCGCTATCATCTTCACGTGCTCCGGCGGCGCCCGCATGCAGGAGGGCCTGGTATCGCTCATGCAGATGGCGAAGGTCAGCGTGGCCCTTGATCGCCACGGGCGCGCCGGGCTGCCGTACTTCTCCGTCATCACGGATCCCACCACCGGTGGCGTCACGGCATCGTTTGCCATGCAGGGCGACGTCATCATTTCCGAGCCGCATGCGCTTATCGGCTTCGCTGGGCAGCGTGTCATCCAGGACACCATCAAACAGACGCTGCCCCCGGGGTTCCAGACCGCCGAGTTCGCGTTGGAGCACGGACTGATCGATGCGATTGTGGACCGCTGCGACCTGCGCGATTACCTGCTCGAACTCGTGGAGCTGCACGATTCGAAGAGCCTGGCGAACGCCCGGGCGTCCCTGCGTGCAGCCGAGCAGCATCAGGTGAACGCAGCCGCTCCCGCAGCTGATGCGGCCGCCGCTTCGAGCGAAGCGCCGGATGAGAGGAGCGAGAAGGACAGCGGCTTGTTCGGCAGCTTGGGCAACGCCATCAAGGATGCGCTGCAGCAGGCAGAGGGCATGCCGGTCATCGGCGACCTCAGCGCCTCGCTGGGTTTGGGCGACGCGCCCATGCTGCGTGCCATGCGCGACCGCGACATGGCGGACGCTCCCGGCGTGAAGCCGCTGCCGCGCAAACGCGATCAGGAAGAATCGCAGAACGTGGCATGGGAGAGCGTCACGCTGGCCCGCAATATCCACCGTCCCACGTCCGTGTACTACATCGACCGCATGGTGGACGACTTCATCGAGCTGCACGGCGACCGCTGCTTCGGCGACGACGGCGCTATCGTGGCGGGACTGGGCTGGATTGCCGGCTGCCCCGTGACGATAATCGCGGAGGAGAAGGGCTCCGACCTGAAGCAGCGCATCGCGCGCAACTTCGGCTGCCCGCAGCCATGGGGCTACCGCAAGTCGTTGCGCCTGATGCGTCAGGCTGAGAAGTTCGGTCGCCCCATCGTGTGCCTCGTGGACACGCAAGGCGCATTCTGCGGCATGGAGGCCGAAGAGCGCGGCCAGGGCAACGCCATTGCGGATAACCTGATGGAGCTGGCAAGCCTCACCGTGCCGGTCATCAGCATCGTCGTGGGCGAAGGTGGCTCCGGCGGTGCGCTGGCGCTGGCACTGGGCAACCGCGTGGCCATGCAGGAACATGCTGTGTACTCTGTGCTCTCGCCTGAAGGCTTCGCCTCCATCTTGTGGAAGGACCGCTCTCGTGCCGCAGAGGCGGCGGCTGTCATGAAGATGAGCGCCGCGGAGGCTCACGAGCTGGGCATCATCGAGGAAGTGGTTCCCGAAGGCCCGCAGCCGGCGCATGAGAACCCTGAGATCGCCGCGGAATTCGTAACGGATTATGTCAAGCGCATGCTGCACGACCTTTCCGACATGACGGGCGAACAGCTGCGCAGTCAGCGCTACGAGCGCTTCCGCAACATGTAGCGCCGCAGTTTCGTAATCTGCCGACACGTGCCTGCCGTAGGGCATGCATGTCCTGTGCCCGGGCCCGGCGCGCTGTTGTGTGCGGGGTCCGGGCGTTTTTTCGCTATGCTGGAAGGTGGAAAACGGCTCGCGGAGAAAGGAAGGTGCGATATGGCGCGATTCGATCCCTTTCAGCCGGCGCGTATCTCGTCGTTGGAGGTGCCGAACCATTTCGTGCGCTCGGCCACGTATATGGGGCTGGCAGACGACGACGGCGCGCCGACTGAGCGAACGCAGCAAATATGGGTCGGGCTGGCGCGCGGTGGCGTGGGTACCATCATCACCAGTTATACGCACATCGCCGGCTATGAGCAGCCACGGCCGCGCCAGCTGGGCATCCATAACGATGCGCTGATCGATGCGTACCGGCCCGTTGTGCGGGCCGTGCATGATGTGGGTGCGAAGATCGTCATGCAGATTGTCCATGGCAGCTCGTGGGGCCAGGCAGACCCCGCGCATGCGCGCATATTCGGGCCTTCGCCGCTGCCGCATCCGGATTCCGGTTTGGTGCCGCAGGAAATGACCGTGCAGGATATCCAGGATGTCGTGGCCCTGTTCGCCCAGGCGGCGCGCCGCGTGAAGGCCGCAGGCTTCGACGGCGTCCAGATCCACAGCGCGCACGACTACCTGCTGTCGCAGTTCATCTCGCCGCTTTGCAACAAGCGCATGGACGCATACGGCGGCAGCGTGCAGAACCGCTTCCGGTTCCTGGGGCAGGTCTACGATGCCGTGCGCACGGAAGTGGGCGATTTCCCGGTCTGGGTGAAGATCAATTCGTCCGACGAGCAGCCCGGCGGGCTGACGGAAGATGATTTCCTGTATATGGCGGGCCGGCTGGCCGAACGCGGCATCGATGCCGTGGAGGTCAGCGGCAACCGCTGGTCGAGCCATCCGACGGGTGATAGCCGGTACTACTTCGAGGCCGCGCGACGCCTGGCGGAGCGCACGGACGTGCCCGTCATCCTGACGGGCGGCCTGCGTACGCGCGCGGACGTGGACTACGTGGCGGCGCACAGCCGCATCCGCTTCTTCGGTTTTGCGCGCCCGCTGCTGAAAGATCCCGCATTCGTGCAGACGTTGCGGTGCTGACCTGCTGCGCTGGGGGTACTTCTTCGGAGGCGGGGTCGCGTGTCTTGCAGGAGTGCGGGGGTGTCGTGCCTGCAGACCGAAGCGAAGAACAGGAACACGAATAGGGCTCGCAACAGAAGCTGCGGGCCCTACAACGGCCGGTGGGGGGCGGCGTGCGCCTTAGGCGAGCGCTCCCAGGGGATCCCAGGGCGCCAGTTCGATGGGCTCCATGGTGTCGAAGATCTTCCGCTGCTCGTCCGTCAGGTACTTGCGGTCCACGACAATCTGGTAGACGTATTCCGAGAACCAGTCGTCCGTCAGGGAATCGAAGCCGTCCTTGCCGTGGTCCTTGCCCCAGCTGTTCTCCACCTTCCACAGCGTGGGCTTCCCGTCGTCGCCCAGGTTCACGCCTTCCAGCACCATGGCGTGCGTCATCAGGGACTCGCCGTAGTCCAGGCGCGCGGCCTTGTCGAAGCCCTTCATAATGTCGAAGCCGAACAGGTCGTCGATGTCCAGCGCGTCCAGGTCCATGATGCCGTCCGTGCGCACGAACGACTGGTCCACGTCGCAACCGAACCATACGGGCAGGCCGTCTTCCAGCTGTTTGACGGCCAGCTGCTTCAGCTGTTCCGGACGCAGGTTCAGGTAGCGCACGCCGCCGGCTTCGATGACGTTGCCCAGGCGCTGGACCGTGTACGTGCGGTCGAACGGCTTATCGGCCGTGGGAGCGGACACGATGCTCACGTAATCGTCCACGTTCATACCTGTGACCTCGGGGAAGAACGTCTGCGGGGTGAAACGGCCGGCAAGCACCATCTTGTCGTCCTTGTCGCGCAGGCGCACGTCGAACAGTTTCGGCGGCTCGCCCAAGCAGATGGTCAGGAAGTGCAGCACGTTGCCCATGATGGTCTTCTTCATCATACGCAGCATATCGATGCTCGCCCCTTGCTCGTGTTGCGTGCGCAGTTTGAAAGCGCTGGCGCGCAGGTAGCGCGTCAGGAACGCGTCCATGTCGTCCGTGTTCTTCGAGCAGGCCGTTTCCGGCATGGCTTCTTTCGGTACGGCACCATATTTCTTGACCAGCGCCTTGAACATGTCCCAGGCGCCGCCGTCGCCCACGGGGTCGGCAAGCAGGAAGTTCAGCGTGCGGCTTCCCACTTCCTCGTCCAGCGTGTCCAGGATGTTTTCCAGGAACCAGTTCGCCTTCTCCGCTTTGTCCCAGTACAGCGGATACGCCTGGCTGAACTCGAACGTCTTCAGGTTGTACTTCTTCATCACACGCATGCGCATGGTGTTCAACGAGGCAAACATCCAGCAGCGGCCGGAGCGCATCTGGTCCGTGCGGTCGCCCTGCTTGACCTCGATGTCGAACGTGCCCGTGTTGCGCGCAACCTGCTCCGGCACGCGCGCCACGGCGCGCACGCCCTGCCCGGTGACGGCGTTCTTCGCTACCACGTTCGCCCGGTTCTTCGCGAACGAGGCGGAGGCAAGCTCTATATCGGGCTGCGTGATCATGATCGATTCGTCCATTTCCATAGGCATCCTTTCTCTGCGGTTTCCGCCTGCTATGATACCGCGCCGCCGCGTTTCCTGTTCCCAACGGGAACATGGCGAAGCCGCGCGCTTCGTTGCCGTGCTTTCGCTGGTTTCACTCAGTGGTCTGTTGTAGACGACCACGATGGTATGTGATGTGTAGAACGATATTCGGCATCGGCAGCATAAGGTAGTAAACATACCGATGAACAGGCATAATACCCAGTTGTCCAATAACTTTGCGAACCGTCTGTGCTGCCATCGGAGCGTTTGGTATCGTGCGGACAGAGAGCTGGGTTGCCTGCGCATGTTGTGCCCTCCGGGCAGAAGGGGAGAGGCGGCACGAAGGATGGTCACGTCAGATCCTCTTACCGTGCGGCTGGGAATGTCCGATAAACGTTGCATAAATAGGGCAATGCGGCGCGAATGCCTTGCGGGCAATCCGGCTCCCGCATTTGAAAACGAGACAAATGCGCATGCTCTGTTGGGACGCTATGATGAAAGGCGGCGGAAGGCGGGAGAGGCCCGCTTTCGGACGAGGAGGTCATCATGGAGTTCATGGATATCATCAAGGGCCGCCGGAGTATTCGCAAATTCACAAGCGAGCCCGTTCCGAAGGAGAAGCTGGAATATTGCATGGACGCCGCGTTGTGGGCGCCGTCTGCGCAGAACCTGCAGCCGTGGCTGTTCGTGGTGCTGCGCAAAGATGAGGACATCAAGTTCCTGATCGACACGCTGGGCACGACGGCGTTCTCGGAGCGCAAGAAGCTGGAGCGCCGCTTCAAGAACAACCCTGAGATTATAGAGGAGACCATGGAGTTCGAGCGTGCCATGGGCGGTTCGCACTGCATTGTGCTGGCGTTCCTGCGCAAGAAGTATGCGGAGGACCTGATGCCCAGCTGCATTGAGAGCGTGGCCGCCGCCATGCAGAACTTTGTGCTGGCAGCCTACGAGCAGGGGATAGCCACGTGCTGGGTGGAGGCCGTCCGCCGCGGGGAGAAGGAGCTGGCCGCCCGCTTCGCGCCCGAAAGCGGCGGCTTGGTCGGCGGTATCATCGTGGGCTATCCGAACATGGAGCCGCGTCCTATCAAGCGCAAGGACGGACGTGTTGATTGGCGCGAGGAATGCGCAGACGAATAGACATACGGCAGATGGCCTGATCTCAGGCACTGCAGAGCCGATGCAACAAAGGGGCCGGCGCCCCCCCCGGGGGGGGGGGGGGGAGGGGTGAGCCGTAGTTGTCGAGGATGTTGGAGTAGAAGTGCATGGTCCACCCCATGTGCGGATTTACCAGTGCAAGACCGTTATCTTCGGGATGTGATATCATGTGGTTGCCCGCAGGCAGGACATCTCCTGCGGCGGAGCGATCGTATGGATTCTCGTCTTTGTCTGTTGACGTGGCGGAAAGTGCGTTGTTCGCCGAGAGGCTTGGCATAAGGGTACAGCCTGCGGCTACGGCTGCGGCCGTGGCTCCGGCACGGCGCAGGA
>USAB01000075.1 GCA_900552585.1 uncultured Coriobacteriaceae bacterium | reverse complement strand
GCGGGCGGAGTGCGTAGTACGGCTGCGCGCGGGGCTATTCGGCGCCGGCATATGGCGCGGTAGGACAACTGCTCTATAATCAGTAGGATAGAAAACCGCAGGGACAAGGAGAGCTATGGCAGCGAAGGGCAAGGGCGGCCGCGTCCGCAGCAATAAGATGACGTTGGTGTTCTACGTCGCACTTGTCGCCATCATCATCTCGATCGTCGGCGTCGTGTACAGCATCCTGGTATTCGTGGCATCGACCGGTGTCGACGCGTTTACGCCCATGGGGCTTTCCACGGCGTATTACACCCCGGATATGCTGGTGGGCATGGGCATTGTGATGCTGCTGCAAAGCGTGGCCGGTCTCCTGACGGGCGTTACCGGCATTCGCGCCTCGAACACGGCATTCCCCGGCGACGGCAAGCCGTTCATGGCATGCGCCGTTGTGGCGCTGCTGCTGTCTGCCGGCGGGTTGCTCCGCTACGGGTCGACCTCGTTTGTGGCCTTGCTCGTGGATGCGATCTGCATCTACGAGGCATGGGTGGTTCTCCATCTGCCGGACAAGCGCAATAAGTCGAAGAAGAGCAAGAAGAACAAGTAGCGCGCACAGGAGAAAGGCAGGAGAAGGCAAATGGCAGCAGTATCGTGGGATGCGCTTTCGTGGGCGTATGCGTTTCTGGGGAATTCCCTGATGGAGCCCATGACACAGGGCAATCATGCGGGTCTGGACCCGTCGTTTTGGGATACGTTCCCCGATTTCGGCTCCGAGGAGCTGGCCGAGAAGCTGGACGAGTGCGCGGACTGCGCGCAGAACCTGATCGTCTCGTACGGCGACGATGCCGTGAACCGCACGTCCGTGGAATACGCCCGCCTGTTCGTGGGCCCGCCGGCGCCCGAGGCCGTTCCCTGGGAAGGACACTATACGAACGGCGAGGGCAGCATGGAAAGCACGGAACCCGCTGCAGATATGGCCGGCTTGCTGAACGATGTGGGCATCCATCTTAATGAGGCGGAGGTGCCCCATCTGGACCATATGGGCATCGAGCTGCTGTACCTGTCCGAGATCTGCCATCGCCGGCAGCCGGAATCGCTGGGATTCATCATCGCGCATCCGCTGTCGTGGATCGGCGCGTTCGCCGCGAAGGTGGAAGCGGCGGCGGGGGAAGGCTACTACCTTGCCCTTGTGCGCGTGGCCGAAGCGCTGCTTGAATTCCAGCACAAGCAGATGGTGGCGCTGTAGGAATCAGCAAACGGCCGGTCGCATGGACCGGCCGTTTTTCTCTGCTGTCAGCCGATTTTGCCCAGCAACGCGGCAAGTGATTGCCGTTCCGCGGGCGAAAGCGCGGTGAACAGCTCTCTCAGCTGCGCATTGTGCGCCGGCCAAATCTCCGCTACCTTCCGCCGGCCGGCATCCGTCAGCCCCAGTAGCTGCGAGCGCGCGTCGGCGGGATTGCGCGTGCGGCTCAGCAGCCCGTCGCGTTCCAGGTTCCGCACCACCACCGTCATGTTGCCGGGCGTGGAGAACGTCTTCTCCGTAACCTGTCGCATGGTCAGGGGACCGTCATGGTAGAGCGCTTCCAATGCGTTGAACTGTGCCGGAGTCAGACCGTACCGTTTCAAGAGCGATGACGATTTCCGGTCCGCCCTGCCGGCGGCGCGTCCGAGCGCCTTCGAAAGCGCCAGGTCGGACGCCGTCGCATCGTATTGCGGCGTCGGGTTTCCCTGCGTCTCTGCTTCAATGCCCTCAGGATGCTCTGCCATGTTGCTTCCTCGACTTCCTGTGCATTCCGCTGCTCCGCATGTGCCTGCGGTACCGCCGGGTGCCGTTGCACGGCGTTTCGTCAAGCGTACCATTCCGGACGGCGCAAGCCGAGCCACGGGCGCGTTCGGCGCCATTCTTCCGTCGCCGAAAGGTCCAGGTCCGCTATGAGCAGCTGCTCGTTGCGGCCCGCTTTCGCAACCACACTGCCGTCGGGTGCCGCTATCAGCGATTCGCCTGCGAACGCCATGCCGCCTTCCGTGCCTACGCGGTTGCACATTGCCACATATACCTGGTTCTGCATGGCCTGCACGCGCACTTCCCACTCGTAGGCCTCCAACGGCTCGTCTGCGGTATTCGCCGCGGGGATGATGACGAGCTGCGCGCCCTGCAGCGCGCACGTGCGGATGCTCTCCGGCAGATGCCGATCGAAGCAGATGACGATGCCCATGCGCCCGAAGTCCGTGTCGTATACGCGGAACCCGCTGTCCGACGACGTGTAGTAATCCTGCTCGTAGAAATGCGGCGCCTGGCAGATGTGGACCATCTTCGAAACGCCCACAATGCAGCCCGTGCGGTCGAACAGCAGCGAGGTGTCGAACGTCGCGCCCTGCTCGTCCAGCCATACGTTCGGGCTGACATAGCAGCCGGCGTCGCGCGCCGCCTGCGCGATGTCCATGAGCGGCTCGCTGTCGTACGCCATAAGGTACGTGTCAATCGGGTACGGCGTGCTGTCCGCGCGGTATTGCGGGAAGAACGGCGTCATCTGGACTTCCGGGAAGAACAGCAGGTCGGCATGCTGTTGGCCCGCTTTGCGGCAATACGCCACGGCATGCTGCGCATTCTGCGCGATATCCGAAGTCATCTGCATCTGTGCCAGGGCAAGCTTCATGCGGGAACATTCCTTTCTTCGAACGTGCTGCCTGTGCAGCGACGCCGCGTGCCGATGCGACAGCGGCGTACGCTCCGGATGGCGGCGGCGCGGCGCGCGATGCCCATCGGCCTAGATGGGCTGGTCGTCGTTCTCGTTCACGTCTTCTTCTTCGATGCGCGTCTTCTGCGGCTCGGTCCCGCCGCCCGTATAGACCTCCGTGTTCAGGTTGCGGGCGCTCCATGCGGACGAGACGTTATTTAAGGTGAACCGCGGATGGAAGTCCTGTTGCTCATATGAGCGGAACGGGACCGTCTCCGACGGCAGCTGGTCCGGTTTCAGGTACAAACCCATCATCTTCCGTTCGTGGTGCAGCTCCTTCACCAGGGCCACGGCTATCATAATCATGATGATGCTGAACGGGAAGGCTGTGATGATCAGCGCATTCTGCAAGGCGTTCAATCCGTCTGATATCAGCAGCAGCCCGGCGATGCACGAAAGCAGCACACCCCAGACCACCTTCGTGCGCGTGCGAGGTGCGGGGTGGCCGTCCTCGGAGATCATGCCCAGTACGAACGTGGCGGAGTCGGCCGACGTGATGAAGAACGAGAAGATCAGCACCAGCGCCACGATGCTGAGCACCTGCCCGATGGGGTAGTGCGCGAATGCGCCGAACAGCACGGTTTCCGTGGCAAGGCCGCTGATGTCGATGCCGGACGCCTGCACGTGCGTGGAGATAGTGCCGAAGATGGCAATCCACAGCGTGCTGAAGATGCTGGGAATCAGGATGACGTAGAACAGGAATTCGCGAACCGTGCGGCCGCGGGAGATACGGGCAATGAACATGCCGACGAACGGGCTCCAGGCAATCCACCAGGCCCAATAGAAGACGGTCCAGCTTTCGATCCAGCTATGCCGGGCGCTGTCGTACGGGGCCACGTTGAAGCTCATCTGGATGAAGTTCTGCAGGTAGTCGCCGGTTGCGGTCACGAAGATGTCCATCATGTGCGCCGTGGGTCCCACCACCATGCAGGCCGCCATCAGGCCGCAGGCAAGCAGCACGTTCACGTTGGACAGGATGCGCACGCCGCGGGAGATGCCGCTGACCGCCGACGCGATGAAGCAGACGGTGGTGATGGCGATGATGACCAGCTGCACCTCCGCCGTGTTCGGGATGCCGAACAGGTACTGCAGGCCGCCGTTGATCTGCATGGCGCCCAGTCCCAAGCTGGTGGCGACGCCGGCGATGGTGGCGAACATGGTGATGATATCAACGAACTTCCCGAATCCGCCTTCCGCCTTCTTGCCCAGGATGGGCTTCAGCGTTACGGAGAGCAGCGGCTTCTCCTTTTTGCGGAACATGAAGTACGCCAGCGCCAGGCCTACGATGCCGTAGACGGCCCATGCCGAGATTCCCCAATGGAAGAACGAGTAGCGGAACGAATCCGCAAGCGCCTGCGTGCTTCCCACGGGCGCCTCCGGCGATGCGACGGCGTAATGCGAAAGCGGTTCGGCGGCGCCCCAGAATACCAGGCCGATGCCCATGCCGGCGCTGAACAGCATGGTCACCCAGGAAAGTCGCGTGTATTCCGGCTGCGCGTGCGGGCTTCCCAAGCGGATGCGGCCGACAGGGCTCAGCATCAGGAACAGGCACAGCAGCACGATGGTGGCTACCAGCAGCAGGTAGTACCAGCCGAAGTTCGTGGAGATGAAATTGCGGATGGCCTGCGTGGAGACTTCGAACTGCTCAGGGAAAAGTGCGCACGTGACAACAACTGCCAGCCCGATGAGAAGCGACGCTTTGAATACCGTCGTGGCCTTCTTCGGATGTTCGGCATGCAATGCCTCATCCGGATCGTAGATGTGCGGGTTCGGGGTTGCGCCGCCGCGAGCTGCCGATGCCGGGGATGCATCGGTGGCATAGCGCTTGGTTTCATGAACAGTCATACCTGCCTTCACATAGGCCTCTTTTCGTCGGGGATAAGAAATGGAAATGCATAAAATGAACGTTTCCATGGAATATGCTGCATTAAATGGGCGGGTATCGTCTGCTATGAACGTAGCATTGTTACAAAACTGTCAGATTACAAGTACAACGATTTCGGACAATGAACTCCCATGTCACAGCGCTCTCTCGCAATGGGAGAAGGGGAGGGCATGCGAAATCGGCCGGATCAGGATGCCGATTCGGCCGTAGGGGTTGCGTGCATATCCCCGTCCGCGTTACGGGTCTCGGCTGCTTCATCGCCCGAATGCGTGCATGCTTATGCAGCGCGGAAGGCGCGCTGCAAGGTTGTCATGCAGCGCGTCAGTTCTGCGTAGGGGTGTCCTGGTTCTCGGGGACCACGTTCCAAACGATGGGGATGTTCTCGCGCGTCAACAGCGCCAACAGGCGTCCGTATCCGTGTGCGAAGTTGTCCACGGGGTACGGGCGCTTGCGGTTCGGCACGTACACGTACAACGTGCCGCCGCGCATTCGGGCGAAGCGCACGCGCGATACGCGCACGCGCCGGAAGGCGATGAACCATCGGCGGAACATGAGATGCCCGGGTCCGGAGGTGTCCACCTCGATGTCGTAGAAGCCCGCCGCGGGAATCAGGATCATGATGATGCTGGCTGCGAACAGGGGCGCTACCGCAACCATGTGCGTTGCGGCCAGCGTTCCGTCGGGTTCGCACGCGCCTATGGAGATGCCCACGGCCGTGGCGCCGCCGGCGATGCCCAAGGCTGCCACCCACAGCGGCAGGCGCACGGCGTAGCGCTCTGCCGGCGTGCGGCCGGCCTTGCGTTCGGCGCGGGCATCCCAATACCACCGCGCTGCCTCGAATGCGCGCGAGCAGGCCAGCATCAATATGCAGCCCGCATACACCATGGCCAGTGTTTTAGCGAATACCATGTACCGTCCGTCTCCTGTTTCCGGCATGAGCTGCCGCAGCCCGAGCGCGCTGCGGGGCAGTGCAGCGCTGCAGCGCGGCGGTGCCGATGCGGGATGAATGCTCAAGAGAACGGCATACGCACCGCGAGGCGTTGTCGGTGAACGAGGGGAAGCGGAATAGGATGATCCTTGATGTCCCGGCGCCGATGGCGCGGCGTTGCGCCTGGCAGCAGGGGAAGATGTTTTGCCGGGGCATCAGCGGGGCCATTACGTCCTTCGTGAAATCGCGGTGCGTTCATGCCGGAGTGTTGGGGGTGTCTGCCAACGCTCACCTATCACGCTAAATACGGCGTGTTTGCGCGTTGCAAGGCACGCGTAAAGTTCTTGCATAGCGGAAAAGAGGAGTATGGCAAGGCAATCCCCTGCAGCGGAACGTACGTTTCGGCGGGCTGCAGGGGATTGCGCGGAGCGGCATATTGCCTCGTTCTTCAGGGCGGTCTGACAAGCGCTAGTCGTCCACGGCTCCGTAGTTGTTTCCGGAGACGTTGCCCCCGTTCGCCGTGTCGATGCCGTAGTTGTAATTGTAATTCGGGTCGTATCCGGACGTGCTGTCAGAAGACGTGTCCGTTCCGTAGCTGGAGGAGGAATCGCTTTGCGACACCGCGTTCGACCCGGCCGTGGACGAAGAGGAACTGCTGGAGGACGTGCTGCTCTCCGCTTCCGCATCGGCTGCGGCAATGGCCTTCTGCACGCTCTTCGATGACGGGTTCTTTCCCGCGTCCACGGCTTCCATCATGACCTGTATGCCGGGGACGTCTGCGAATACGTACGACGCGCCGTCGATGGATCCGGTGGTACTGGGCAGCGTGGCAGAATAGATTTTCAGGTCGCCGTTGTTCTTCATGGATAGCGCTAGCGAGAGCAGGTCCTGCGCGCTGAAGTCCGTGGTGACGTATTTCGCGGCCGTGGTGACGGTGTTGCTCAGGTCGGTGACATTCTGGTTCATGGCCTTCTCCGCAATGGCCTTGATAAGCCTGCGCTGGTTCGACACGCGGGTGAAGTCGCCGTCCGCGTATGCGCGGCTGCGGGCGAACACGAGGGCGGCCGCGCCGTCGAGGTGCTGCTTGCCGGCCTCGATGACCACGTCGCCGGCATCCGGGTCGTCGATGCGCTCCTTCACGTTCACGTCCACGCCGCCAACGGCGTCTACCAGGTCCGTCAGACCGTCGAAATCGATGGAGGCGTAGTGCGCGATCTTCACGCCGCACAGCTGGTTGGCTGCCTTGATGGTGCCCGAGGCACCGTCGTAGGCATAGGCCGCGTTGAATTTCACGGTGCCGTAGTCGCCGTAGTTGATAGCGGTGTCGCGGGGGATGGAAACCATGGTGATGGTGGAGTTCGGCATATCCACGCGTACCAGGATGTTCGTGTCGGAACGCTGGCCCATGGACGAGTCTCCCGATCGCGCATCGCTGCCGATGAGCAGCATGTAGAACGGTTTGTCGAAGCTGGTATCGCCGGTCAGAGCGCTGTTGATCTTGTCCTGCTCGTCGCTGGAAAGGTTGCCGGAGAGCAGCGAGTTCAGGTTGTTCAAGTACAGCGCCGCTGCGGTGCCGGCTGCAGCGGCAACGGCAACGACGGCGACGATGATGCCTTTGACTATCTTGTGCCGACGGGTTTTCTTTCCCGCGGCAATTGCCGAAGCATATCTTGCCTGGTCACGCGAATATTGTACAGCGGAGTCGGATGCGTCATACGTTGCGGCGGGAGCGTTGTCTGCTGCATGATGGGAATGGCGCTTCTTGGAAAATGGCATGATTCGTCCCTTTGGTAGTTTGCTTTTCGTGCGTTGAGAGACGGACGCTGTTTCTGCACAGTAGCAGGTTTCAACAGGCATGATGCCTGCTGCCAGATTAATTACATATTCTTTCGGGCGCGGCAAGAACCCGTGCGTCCCCGTGCCGCCGTCGCTGCCGGGCTGCACTCCGCTTTTGCGCGTGCTGCGATTTCTATGGATTGCCGCACTTCTTATTCGCAATGGTCATTTGAATTCAGGGTCGGCAACTGGCTAGCATGGAACCGCGCTGCGAGAGTGGCGCGTTTCCAACACAACAAGTGAAAAGACAGGACAAAACGGGTACGACGCCCGCTTCTGCCTCGCCATTGCACGGAAATGGGGAGGAGAAAAGCAGACATCGTGCCCTGTCTGCTTGGACGGCGCTGCATTCGGCGGTGTGCCGTCCTCGCCTACGTACAGGGTCGAGGAGAGACCTGCGGCGTCGCGTGCTGTCGCCTGAGGAGAAAAGAGGTTTCTCTGAATGAGTGAAGCATCCGTACGCCATCCTGCGGCAGTCCTGTTTGTCATTGCCGTTTCGGCGTTCCTTGCCACGTTCAACGAGACGTTCCTGAATGTGGCCCTGACGCCTATCATGCAGGATTACGCCATATCGTTCGCCGACGTGCAGTGGGTTTCCACGGCTTACATGCTGGTGGCGGCTGTGACGGTTCCCGTCACCGGCTTCCTGTACCGCGATATCCCTACGCGTCCGTTGAATATTGCGGCTCTGGTTTTGCTGCTTGCCGGCACGCTGATGGGATTCGCCGCCGTGAACTTCCCCATGCTACTGGCTGCTCGCATGGTCCAGGCGCTCGGCACGGGTATGGTGGTGCCTATCGGGATGAATCTGACGCTGCTGGTGGCGCCGCAGGGCAAGCTGGGCACGTACATGGGCATTGTCAGCGCCGTGACGCTGCTCGGTCCCGCTTTCGGCCCCATCGCGGGCGGCGTGCTGCTAAGCGTTGCCGGCTGGCATGTGCTGTTTGCCGTGTTTGCCGTGATGACCGCTGTTGCCTTGGCGTGTATCGTGGCAATCATCAAAAACTTCAGCGCATTGACGCATCCGAAGGCGGACGCTCCCTCCGTCGTGCTCGTAAGCGTGGGGCTCATCGGCATCATGTACGGCATCTCAACGGCGTTCGGCGGGAATGCCCCGATCGTGGTGGCCTCGCTCCTCGTCGGTATTGTCTGCATGGTCGGCTTCGTCCATCGACAGCGCGGGCTGGAAGAGCCGTTGCTGAACCTGCAGCCGTTTGCGAACAAGGGTTTTGCGCGTGCCATATGCGTCGTGCTCTTCGCGTTCATGACCGTGTTTGCCATGAACATCATCTTGCCGCTGTTCATGCAGGGATCGCTGGGCTATACAGCCATGGATGCAGCGCTCACGCTGCTTGTGCCGTGCATGAGCTGCTGCGTGTTCGCTCCCATCGCCGGGCGCCTGTTCGACCGCTTCGGCCTGTCTACGTCGCTGCCCATCGCGCTTGCGGTGATGACGGTGTTCGCCGCGCTGCTCTCGCAGTGCACAGGCGTGGCCACGCCGCTCGTCATCCTGAGCCTGTACACGCCCATCCTGGTGGGTTGCGCGTTCTCCGTGGGCCCCAGCCAGAGCTATGCACTGGGTATGCTGCCGGCCGAACAGCATGCCGACGGCACCACCATCTGCTACACGGTGATTCAGCTGGCAGGATGCATCGGCTCGTCGCTGTATGTGGGCATCATGGACGGCGTGGAGCAATCTGCCGTTGCCTCCGGCGCCACTGCTGCTGCGGCAACGGGAAGCGGCTT
>USAB01000074.1 GCA_900552585.1 uncultured Coriobacteriaceae bacterium | reverse complement strand
CAGGAGCCGCCGTTGCCGATTTCCTTCTTCTCCAGGACGATGATGTCTTTCATTCCGCGTTTGGCAAGGTTGTAAGCGGTGGCACAGGCAACGATGCCGCCGCCGATGATGATCACCGATGCGGTTCTCTTCTCGTCAGCCATGGCCTACTTCTCCTTCTCGTCAATGACTTCGTTCGCGAATGTGCCGATGACCACCGGGCGAACGGTGCAGCGGCCGGTGATGAATCCCAGGTCGTCGATCTTGGCGCCCTGCTCTCGCGCGATGATGTTCTGGAAGTTGCGTTGGCACGTCTGGCCCTGGCACAGGCCCATGCCGCAGCGCAGCCAGCGCTTGACCTCGTTCGTGGTGCGCAGGCCGTCGTGCACGGCCTTCCTGATCTCGCCCTTCGTAATCTCCTCGCACCGGCAGATGATCATGTCGTCATCCGGCTGGGGTACGAATTCGCCTTCCGGCGCGGTGCGGATTATCTTGCTCATGCGATCTCCCCCTCGGCCTTGTAGAAGCGCGCCTTGTCGGCGTACTCCAGAGGCACCTTCATAGTCAGCAGAACGGTTTTGTCCATGGCCTTCGTGTTCTTCACGGAAACGATCTCCGCCGGGCAGACGGGCTTGCCGGAACGGTCCAGCGCCATGCCCTTCTGACCCTTCTCGGGCAGTGGCAGGAACTCGTACGGGATGCCGATGCTTGCGTAACCGGGTTCGAAATCCTCGTTCAGCAGGAAGATGGCCTGGCCGGAGCATGCCGCCACGCACATGCCGCAGCCCGTGCACTTGCTTTCCGGGTTCACAACCGGCAGCTTCACGATGTCGGAACCGACCATGATGCAGCCGAACTTGCACGCGTCCTGGCAGGGGTTGCAGGGGATGTTCTGCGTGCATTCGATCACCGGGTGGATGCCCGGCTTATTCACGGACGCGGCGGGGAAGCTCTTCATCTCCTCTTCCGTCACGTAGCCGTTCTTCAGCAGGTTTTGGGAAATGGTGTAGCCCTCGTCCGTGGTCACCCAGTCCGTGCGACCCTTGTTCTTCGGGGCGAACATGCCCTCGCGCAGCTGGCCGAGCGATGCATGGTATGCCCCCACGCGCTTGTCGAACTCCGCGGCATCCAGGTACCCGCATTCGCGTGCGGCATGCGCTCCCGAGATGCGGCCCAGCAGCATGGCCGAGGACGCTTCCTCGATACCGGCCACATCGCCGGCGCAGTAGATGCCCTTGATGCTGGTTTCACCGAACTCATCGACCACGGGTACGTTGCCGCCCTTGCGCGGGATGAACTTCATATCGCAGCCGGCGTTGTCTGCCAGCTGGCTCATAGGCGAAAGACCCACCGCGATGCAGATGGTATCCACATCGAAGGTCTGCTCGGTGCCGGGAATGGGTTGGAAACAATCGTCCACCTCCGCGACCACGGCGCCTTCGACGCGGTCCGTTCCCAATGCCTCGACAACGGTATGGCGCGTCAGGAACGGTACGCCCGTGCGGGCGACCTTCGCGGCATGTACGCCGTAGCCGCCGACACGCGGTGCAGCATCCACCTCGGCGGCAACCTCGCATCCGGCCTGCAGCAGCTGGAAGGAAACTACCAAGCCTACGTTGCCGGAGCCCACCATCAGGACGCGCTTGCCCGGCATGACGCCCTGTAGGTTCATCAGGGCCTGCGCCGCGCCTGCGCCGATGACGCCGGGCTTGTCCCAGCCCTTGAACGGGATCATGTTCTCCGCGGCGCCCGTGGCGATGATGATGTTATCGCCCTTGTAGTGGATCACCTCGTCGTCTTCGCGAACAAGCACTTCCTTCTCTTCGTATATGCCCATGACCACGGCGTTCAAGAACACTTTCACGCCGGCCTGGCGGGCCTCTTCCAGCAAGTCCTCGCCGATGCGGAAGCCGCGCTCCTTCGCGTGGTGTTCCTTCGAGCCGAAGAACTTATGTATCTGCTTGAACAGCTGTCCGCCGGGACGGGCATTTTCGTCGAATACGGCAACATCCATGCCCAGCTTGGCCGCTTCGATGGCGGCCGAAAGACCAGCGGGGCCGGCGCCGACGACAATCATCTCATAGCGCTTCATTTGTGGTCAGCCTCCCATTGTTCCTTCGTCTGCACCCCGTATTGTGTTTCCACCGAGATGCCTTCTTCCAGCGGCGTGATGCACGTGCGCACGTTCGGCTGCCCGTTCACGATCATGACGCAGTCCGTGCAACGCCCGATGCAGCAGAACACCCCGCGGGGCTTGTGCTGCTTCGCCGTGTAGCGATGCGTCATGACGCCGGCCGCATGCAGTGCGGCCGCAATAGATTCGCCTTCGTAGCCTTTCATCTCCTTGCCGTCGAACGAGAAGGTGACCTGCTTGCCCTTTTCATAGCTGTCGATAATCGGATGCGCTTCAATCCTCATATCCATCCGTCTCACCCTTTCACCTTTCGATTAACCGTAGCTACTGCTATCAGCTGACCCTGACACTAAGATTTGATTGTTACGGCTGTGTTTCCCCACGTCAAAGGCTCGTATCGTTAAAGAAATCGAAACAACCCCGTATTTTCGACGTTACAAACGCCGTTTACGTTTTAAGCAGTCAATCAATCGGGACGGCGAATCCCATGGACTGAGGAGGTAACATCATGGCCTATCCGAGAATCGATTTCCTGTATCTGAGCGAACCCGACATGATCCAGGCGGGCGTCACCGATGCGTTGGAATGCGTTGCCACGATGGAGGAGGTAGTCAAGCTTCTGGACGAGGGCGACTACCGCATGGGCGGTGAGAACGGCAATTCACACGGCTGCATGATCCAGTTCCCCGAGAACCCGATTTTCCCCGGCATGCCGAAGGATGGCCCCGACCGCCGCTTCATGTGTATGCCGGCGTACCTGGGCGGCAAGTTCGCCATGGCGGGTGTGAAGTGGTACGGGTCGAACGTGGAGAACCGCGAGATCGGGCTGCCCCGTTCCATTCTCATGATCACGCTGAACGACAAGGATACCGGCGCGCCGGTGGCCTATATGTCGGGCAACCTGGTAAGCGCGTACCGCACGGCGGCCATCCCAGGTGTTGGCGTGAAGCAGCTGGCGCGCGAAGATGCCGAGGTGCTGGGCATCGTGGGCCCCGGCTTCATCAACTCCATCACGATTGAGACGTTCGCGAAGCTGCGTCCGAGCCTGCGCACGCTGAAGATCAAGGGCCGCGGCAAGGCGTCAATCGACCGCTGCATCGCCTACGTGAAGGAGCACTGCCCGCAGTTCACTACGATTCAGGTGTGCGACACGCTTGAGGAATGCGTGCGCGGCTCCGACATCATGAACTTCGCCACGTCCACCCCCACGGGCGGCCAGGAATCCTACCCGTACTTCGATCCCGAGTGGCTGAAGCCCGGCGTGCTGATGTGCGGCCCCGGCGCCATGAACACCAGCAAGGAGCTTATCGAGGATCCGGCCACGAAGCTGGTCGTGGACAACATGGGCCTGTACGACGCATGGGCCGAGGAGTATCCGTACCCGACGTTCGACACATGGTTCCTCATTGGCAGCAAGTTTACGGACATGATTCACGACGGCGAGCTGACCCGCGATCGCATCGAGAACATCGGCGCCGTCGTGGCTGGCAAGGCGCCCGGGCGCGCGTCCGACGACCAGATCATTATCTACTCCATCGGCGGCATGCCCGTTGAGGATGTGGCCTGGGGCAAGACCGTGTACGAACACGCCATGAAGAAGGGCATCGGCACGAAGCTGAACCTGTGGGAGAAACCGTACTTGTATTAATCGCCGGGTACATCCCGGCGCCGGATCCCGACATGTGAGGGGGAGCTATGTATGACACCGGCACAACCGCGTTTATGATCATCGCCACCGCATTGGTGATTATGATGACTCCGGCGCTCGCCTTATTCTATGGAGGGTTGTCGCGCCGCAAACACTCTTTGAACACCATTGCCATGTGCCTCCTGGCAATGGGTGTCGTAGGTGTTTCTTGGGCGCTGATTGGCGATTCCATCGCCTACGGCAATGCAGCGGACGCGTTCGACGAGAACGGCAATCTGGTCAATGTCGCCGCGCTGTTCGTGGGCGGCCTTGAGCGCCTGGGTTCGAACTGGACCATCACGGAGCTTATCGATGCGAACGCCTCGACCGCTACCACCGTGGGCGGAGCGGAGATCGGTGCGTATCCGGGATCGGTGAGCGTGGCCTTCCAGGCATCGTTCGCCATTGTGACCACGGCCATCGTCTCCGGCTCGCTGGCAGGCCGCTTGAAGTTCGGCCCTTGGGCATTCATCACCGTGCTCTGGCCGCTGCTGGTATATGCTCCCATGGCCCATATGGTCTGGGGCGGCGGCATCATCGGCAATCCCAACGCCATCGGGTCGCTCGATTTCGCCGGCGGCACGGCCGTCCATATCACCAGCGGTCTTTCGGGCCTGGCGCTCTGCTTGATATTGGGCAAGCGCCGCGGCTTCGACCAGATGTCCTACCGTCCGCATAACGTTCCCTCCGTGGTGGTGGGCATGGGCCTGCTGTTCGTAGGCTGGTTCGGATTCAACGGCGGCTCCGCTCTTGCAGCCAACGGGAATGCGGGCATCGCCATCTTCAACACCGTCATCGCCGCCTGCGCCGCCTGCGCATCCTGGGCCGTGGTCGAGCGCATCAAGACCGGCAAGCCAACGGTAGTCGGCATGTCCACCGGCGTCATCGCCGGCCTGGTGGTCATCACCCCGGCATGCGGCTTCGTTGCCCCCTGGGCCGCCGTGGTC
Organism: uncultured Coriobacteriaceae bacterium; assembly: GCA_900552585.1. Classification (GTDB taxonomy): domain Bacteria; phylum Actinomycetota; class Coriobacteriia; order Coriobacteriales; family Eggerthellaceae; genus UMGS1519. Next base: position 4,413 of record USAB01000074.1, on the reverse strand, counting down.
ATGGGTATTATCGTCTCGCCCATCTGCTACTTCGCCATTGCCTTCCTCAAGCACAAATTGGGCTACGACGATGCGCTCGACGCATTCGGATGCCATGGCGTCGGCGGCCTGGTCGGGTGCATCCTCACCGGACTGTTCACCCTGCCGGATCTGGCCGCGAACGGTGCGGCAGGCCTGCTGTACACCGGCGACCCCACGCTGTTGGGTGCGCAATGCCTGGCTGTGCTGGTCACAATCGCCTACGTGGCGGTGACCACCGGCATATTGGGATTTGTTACGAAGAAGATCTTTGCGAATTCGCTCCGCGTTCCGAAGGAAGAAGAAGATCGCGGACTGGATATTACGCAACACGGCGAATCCGCTTACCCGGCATTCCTGGGGCTGGATTAGCGCTTCCTCCTGCAGCCCGAAAGCGCGACGGCATATCCCGCCCGCTTCGGAATCGCCCGGAACCGCTCGTTCCCGCTCGTCGGGGCGGGCGGTTTCCCGCGTTTAGGGCCGAAGTCCATGCCCGGCGTCCGGGCTCGCCGTCCGATAGGGCGGGCATAAGCGCCCGCTGCGCGCCGTCGGATTTGCTATCGGCAGCGTCTGCCCTTCCTCGAGCGTCTGCCCTTCCTCGAGCGTCATGCCCCTTCCTGTTGTCGCCTGTCTGTTTTTGTTCTGGCTGCATCATACGCCTTCGCTATAATCTGGGAAAACAGCAGCGCCTGCGGTGCGCTGTTCGCAATGCGCATGGTAGGAGGGCTTCTATGCCGGTACAGGAAACAGGCGTTTCGGAGCAGACGTTGGCCGCGTTCGACAAGACGAAGGCGGCGGTGCTGGTCATTGACATCTTGGGCAATCCGTATGCATCGCCGGTATCGGGGCTTGCCGTTCCCGCCACAGAGAATGCCGCGGAGATCTGCCGCAGCGCCCGCGCGGCCGGTGTGCCGGTGATCTTCTGCGACGACGCACATATCCCCGGTCTGGATCGGGAGTTGGAGCTGTGGGGCGAACATGCGCTCATGGGCGCGCCCGACGCGCAGCCCAGTTCCCAGCTGGGCCTCTGCGACCGCGATTACGTTATTGAGAAGCGCCGCTACAGCGCGTTCTTCCAGACGGGCCTGCGTCTGCTGCTGGAAGAGCTGGGCGTGGAGACGATTATCGCCGTGGGAGAGGACACGAACATCTGCGTGCGGCACACCCTTGCCGATGCGTACTTCAACAACTTCCGGATTATCCTGTCCACAGATGCTACATGGACGTTCTTGGTAGGCAACCAGGAAGAGGGCCTGGAATACTGCGAAACCTGCTACGGTGCCGCGCTGTTGGACACGGCAGGCATCGTGGGGTTGCTGGAAGGCTAGCGACCCGGGTTGCTAGCGGCCGTCTGCTGTCTGCCTGTACCGCCTGGCCGCGACATGCCGGCAGCCTGCGGGCGTTATCTCCGATAGCGGCGCTTACGCGCTCACTATGCTCTTCAGCGGCTTGTCGAACGACTCCAGTGGCACGGCATCCACGCGCTGCTCTTCGTATGCCACGCCGATGACCTGGGCGTCGGAGCGCGTTTGGGCCAGCAGGCGGTCGTAGTTGCCGCCGCCGTAGCCCAAGCGGTTGTTTGCGGCGTCGAACGCTACAATCGGCACGATGATGACGTCGAGCTCTTCCGCCGCCACAACGGGGTAGGCCTCCAGCACGGGGTCGTCCGGGGAAAGGGACTGCAGGGGATTCGCCACGAACGGGCACGTCTCGCGCTGTTCGAACGACACGGCGCGGAACACCATGTGCAGCTTGCGATGCTCGGCGTTGCCCTCCGGCAGGCGCTCCATGCAGGGGTAGCACACGCGCGCATCGTGGTTGTACGCCATTGCCACGAAGCCGCTGACGTCCGGTTCGCTCTTCATGGCGGAATAGACGGAGACGGTGATGCGCGGCGTTTCGCCTTCGCCTTCACCACCCGCGGCACCCTCCGACTCGGCGGCAGGCGCGTTTGCCCAGGCCTGCATCTCCTTCTTCTGCTCCAGCTCCTCCCAATCGATCTTCTGGAACAGCTGTGCACCTATCAGGATGTTCTTTCCCTCGCGGTAATCGGGGGTGATGGCATCGCGGCGCGCCAGCACTTCTTTGCGCAGCGCGGCCTTCTGTTGGCTAATGGTCATGGCGGTCTCCTTTCGTTTCCCCGTGAAGCGTACGCGATTCGCCGTCAGGGGTGCGGCAACGTTGGATACTGTTCGGTGAACGTCAGATTCCCAGCAGCTGCATGACCAGCAGGATGACGGTCAGCAGCCCCACCACGCCTACGGTGAGCCAGAGGAGCACGGTTCCCAGCTTGGACTGGCGGTACTGTCCCATGATGCGCTTGTCCGCCGAGATGATGGCCATGAACGCCAGCAGCACGGGCAGGATGACGCCATTGACGAACTGCGCGGTGAGCATGACGCCCATCAGGTTCGCGCCGGGCACCAGGACCACGATGGCGGAGAACGCGATGATGAACGAGATGATGCCCTTGAACGTGGGCGCGTCGCGCCAGGAGAAGTCCACGCCCGCCTCCCAGCCGAACGCCTCGCAGATCACGAACGACGTGGTGATGGGCAGCACGCAGGCGGCAAGGAAGCTGGCGGCAATGAGGCCTACGGCGAACAACATCTCGGCATACTGTCCGGCGAACGGCGCAAGCGCGGCCGCGGCTGCCTCGGCGCTGTCGACGGTGATGCCCTGGGGGTGCAGCACAGCGCCCGTGGTGATGATGATGAACCAGGCCACCAGGCACGCGGCGATGGTGCCGCTGATGGAGTCCACCTTCTGGCCCGTGAAATCGTCCGTGCCGACGCCCTTCTCCACCACGTTGCTCTGCTCGTAGAACATCATCCAGGGGGCGATGGTGGTGCCGATCATGGCAATGACCAGCGATATGAAGCCGGTGTCGTTCGACGCGTACGGTGTGACGGTGCTGGCGATGGCGGCGTTCCAGTCCGGTTGCGCCATGAACGCCGCAACCACGTACGTCACGAACACGAACGACAGCGCCATCAGTACGCTCTGCACGCGCTTGTAGTTGCCGCCTACCAGCAGGAACCATACGGCGGCTGCGGCAATGGGCACGGAGACATAGCGCGACACGCCGAACATCTCCATGCCGGACGCGATGCCGGCGAATTCGGAGAACGTCGTCGCGACATTGCCGATGAGCAGGGCCAACATGGCAAGCGCCGTAAGGCGGATGCCGAAGCGCTCGCGGATGAGCGCGCTGAATCCCTTGCCGGTGACGGCGCCCATGCGCGATGCCGTAATCTGCACAATGGCTAGCAGCACGCACATGATGGGGATGACCCACAGCGTGCCGAAGCCATAATTCGCGCCGGCTGTGGAATATGTGGAGATGCCGCCGGCGTCGTTGCCGGCCATGGCCGTGACGATGCCCGGGCCCATGGCGCCCAGAATCAGCAGCGCCTTGCTCTTTTTCTTCGCGGGGCCCTTTTCCTTGTCGGATGCGCGGTCGGCGGAGGTGTTGGCGGCCGCAGCGGTTGCGGCAGCGGTCTTCGTCGCTTCGGCGGCAGATACGTTCGGGTCGTTCAGCGGCTGCGCAATCGGCGCGCCCGCCGCATCTCGTTTCTGGCGATCGATCAATACCATAGGTATCACCAGCGGTAGCCGATGATGCTGAACAGGATGGCCGTGTACGCGATGAGCGCCAGCACGCCCAGTGCCGTGCCTCCCAGAACCCAGATCCACCGACGGCGTTTCTGGTCGTCGTCAGCGGCGTCTTCCATGACTTCGAATGCGTCGTCGAACGTCACGATGCCCAGTAGGCGGTCGTTCTCGTCAACCACGGGCATGGCCGGCAGATCGTATTTCGAGATTTCGGCCGCCACCTGCTCTTCGTCCTCTTCCGGCGGGCACGTGATGACTTCCGTGTACATCAGGTCGCGCAGAGGCACGTTCACGTCGTGTGCTAGTACCAGCGTGCGCAGCGACAGCACGCCTTCCAGTTTGTCGTCGTCATCGAGCACGTACAGGCAATGAACGCTGGGATGGTCTTCGTCCAGCTGGCGAAGCACGGCGATGGTGTCGCCGACGGTTTCCGTGTCATGCATGGCCACGTATTGCGTGGTCATGCGGGCACCGGCAGTTCCATCGCGGTAGCCCAGCAGCTCGCGGATGTCCTGCGCGTCTTCCACGCCCATGAGCTGCAGCAGCTTCTCGGCTTTCTCGTACGGCAGGTCGTTCACGATGTCGGCGGCCACGTCCGGGTCCATGTCGCCCAGCAGGCGAGAGGCGCGGTGCTCGTCCAGGTCGCCGATCGCGTCGGCTTGGAATTCGTCTTCCATCTCCTGAATGGCGTCGCCGGCCTGCTCGTCGTCCAGGTGCTCGAATACGGCGGCGCGCTGCTGGGGGTCCAGCTGCTCCAGGATGTCGGCTACGTCGGCGGGA
>USAB01000073.1 GCA_900552585.1 uncultured Coriobacteriaceae bacterium | reverse complement strand
CTGCGACGCGCGGGGGGGGGGGGGAAGCGCTCCAGCCCCGGCCGCCATCGCCGATGCAATGCGATGCGGGCTCTCGTAGAACAGCACGACGGCATCCAGATGCGCGTAAGCCGAAAGCGCCTCCGCGCGCTCGCTCTGCTTGCGGGGGAAGAACCCGGCGAACAGGAAGCGCGGGCAAGCGAAGCCGCTGGCCGCATACGCCGTGGGAACGGCGCTGGGACCCGGCACGACCTCAACGGGCGCGCCGGCATCCAGCGCCGCATCCACCAGGCGCTGCCCGGGATCGGACACACCCGGCATGCCCGCGTCGCTGCAGTATGCGATGACCTGGCCGGACAGCACGCGCTCCACAATGCCCGCGGCGCGCTGCCCCATCATCTTCTCGTCCAGGCGCTCCAGGCGGTTCCTGATGTCGAACGCCGCCAGCAGCTTGCCCGTGACGCGGGTGTCCTCGGCGCACACGGCATCCGCGCCGCGCAGCGCCTCGAGCGCGCGCGGCGGCATGTCTCCCAGGTTCCCGATGGGCGTGGGGCAGATGATCAGCCGGCCCGCACCGTGGCGGGCGGCGGCTGCATTAACCTGCACGTCCGCCATCAGGCATGCACCTTCTCCACATCGGCGTCCGCCGGCAGGCGGCGCTCCTCAATCTGCAGCTCGTCGATGACCTCCTCGGTCGGCGCCGGGCCGCGGCTGAACGAGTCGCGGTCGCCGCGCGCCTTCGCCTCGGCTTCGGCCATGTTCGACTTCGCCACTGCCACCATCAGCTTGATGCGATTCAGCTGGTTCACCTCGGAGGCGCCGGGGTCGTAGTCAACGGCCACGATGTTCGACAGCGGGTAGCGGCGACGCAGCTCCTTGATGACGGCCTTGCCCACGACGTGATTCGGCAGGCAGGCGAACGGCTGCACGCATACCACGTTCGGCGCGCCGGAGCGGATGAGCTCCACCATCTCGGCCGTCAGCAGCCAGCCCTCGCCCATGGAGTTGCACAGCGACAGGATCTCCTTCGCGTAGTCCGCCAGCGTGAAGATGTCCGTGGGCACCTCGAAGCGCTGCGACTTCGCCAGCTCCGCATTGATAGGCGCGCGCAGGCCCCGGACCATCTTCAGCAGCAGCTTTGCGGGGCCGGCGCCCTCGCGTCCCAGCGGGTCGTGCTGGAAAATGCGGCCGGCAATGCCGAACAGGAAGAACTCCATCAGACCCGGCACCACGGCCTCGCAGCCCTCGGATTCCAGAACCTTCACGACCTCGTTGTTCGCTGTGGGATGGAACTTCACCAGGATCTCGCCCACTACGCCCACGCGCGGCTTCGAGCGGTCGTTCACCAGAGGCAGCATGTCGAAGTCGTTCACGATCTGCTTCACCGTCTTCTTGAACGTGCGGCGCGACATACCGTGGCGGAACTCGTTGCGGCAGAACTCCATCCAGTGGTCGAACAGGGCGTCCGCGGCTCCCGGCTCCGCCTCGTACGGACGCGTGCGGTAGAGGCACTGCATCAGCAGGTCGCCCATGGCGATGGCCGTGAAACCCTGCGCCAGCATGGGAATGGAGATGTTGAAGCCCGGATGGTTCTCATCGCCGCCCGGCTGCAGCGCCAGCGCGATGACGGGGATATGCCCCAGGCCCGCGGCCTTCAGCGCCTTGCGGATGAGCGAGATGTAGTTCGTGGCACGGCAGCCGCCGGTCTGCGTGATGAGCACGGCCAGATGGTCCGTGTCGTAGCGTCCGGATGTCACGGCCTCCATGATCTGGCCCGTGGTCAGGATGGACGGATAGCAGATGTCGTTGTTCACGTACTTCAGGCCGGCATCCACGGCGCCGTGGTCCACGGCGGGCAGCAGCTCCAGGTTGTACCCGGCCTTCTGGAAGCACGGTTGCAGCAGCGAGAAGTGGATGGGGGCCATCTGCGGCGCCAGGATGGTGTAGCCCTCGTCGAACATCTCTTTCGTGAACGAGACGCGCTCGAACTCCGTGGACTCGTCCTGACGGCGGTTCTCCTTCGGCGTAATCATGCGCTTCTTGCCCTCGGGCAGTTGCGCGTCCTCCACCGCCTCGGGCGTGCCGCTCTCGTCTGCATTCCGTGCCTGGTCGGCCACCTTCGCCTTCACGTTCTGCTCCACCAGCTTCGCGGCCTCTTCGGCCTCGCGCTTGCCGGTCTTGGCATCCAGCCGCGCATCGATGGCATCCCAGTCGATGTTCATCTCGCCCACCGGGCAGCCCTTCGAATGGCGCGCCAACAGCTCCTGCTCGGCCTCCTCGTCCGCCTTGTCCTTCAGAGCCGCCAGCAGCGAGCGGATGCGGATGCGCACGGCGCCCAGGTTCGACACCTCGTCGATCTTCAACAGCGTGTAGATCTTGCCGGAGCCTTCCAGGATCTCCTGCACCTCGTCCGTCGTCAGGGCGTCCAGGCCGCAGCCGAAGCTCATCAGCTGCACCAGGTCCAGGTCCTTGCGCTTCGTGCACACCTTCGCCGCCGCATACAGGCGCGTGTGGAACATCCACTGGTCCACAACGCGGATGGGGCGCTCCAGCGTGCCCAAATGCGCGATGGAGTCCTCTGTCAGCACGGCCAGGCCGAAGCCGGTCAGCAGCTCGGGGATGGCGTGGTTGATCTCGGGGTCGTTGTGGTACGGGCGGCCGGCCAGCACGATGCCATGCGTGCCCGTCTCCTCCATCCAGCGCAGCGTCTCCTCGCCCTTCGCGCGCATGTCGTCATGGAACTGCTCGTCTTCCCGCCAGGCCAAATCCACGGCGCGGTCAATCTCCTCCTGCGTCGGGGCGGGCGCGTGCTTCGTCATCACGTTGCGGTTGTTCTCCACCAGCTCCACGAACAGGCGTTCCTTCAGGTTCGCCTTCTTGTCGTAGGGCAGCCACGGGTTCAGGAACGCCACGTCGGACGTGCGCAGCTCGTCGATGTTCAGGCGCAGCGCCTCGGAATACGACGCCACCATGGGGCAGTTGTAGTGGTTGCCCGCCGTGGGGTCCTCCTGGCGCTCCCACTTGCTGCACGGCATCCAGATGAAGTCCGGGTGCTTGTCCAGCAGGTTCATGATATGACCGTGGCTGATCTTCGCCGGATAGCACGCGTTCTCGGACGGGATGCTCTCGATGCCGGCCTCATACGTGTGCTTTGTGGACGGGTCGGACAGGATGACGCGGAATCCCAGGTTCGTGAAGAACGTGAACCAGAACGGGTAGTTCTCGAACATGTTCAGCACGCGCGGGATGCCCACGGTGCCGCGCGGGGCGGCCTCCGGCGGCAGCGGCTTGTAGTCGAACAGTCGATGGCTCTTGTATTCGAACAGGTTCGGCACCTTGTTCAGCTCGTCCTGCACGTGGCCGGCGCCCTTCTCGCAGCGGTTGCCCGTGATGAAGCGGCGGTGCTTGCCGGTGGCGGGGTCCTTGCCGAAGTCGTTGATGGTCAGCAGGCAGTGGTTCGAGCAGGCCTTGCAGCGCGTGGTGCGGTGCGTGGGCTGCAGCGCGTCCAGCTCCTCGGCGCTCAGCAGCGACGACGTGACGGGCACATCCTCGCCGTGCTCGCGGCGAAACACGGCGTCGTTGTAGCGGTCATGCGCCAGCAGCGCGGCACCGTAGGCGCCCATGTTGCCGGCGATGTCCGGGCGGACGGCGTTCACGCCCGCCAGCTGCTCGAAGGCGCGCAGCACGGCGTCGTTCAGGAATGTGCCGCCCTGCACGATGACCTTCGATCCCACCTCGCTGGCATCGCGCAGCTTGATAACCTTGAACAGCGCGTTCTTCACGACGGAGATAGCCAGTCCGGCGGCGATGTCGCCGACCGTGGCGCCTTCCTTCTGTGCCTGCTTCACGCGCGAGTTCATGAATACGGTGCAGCGGCTGCCCAGGTCAACGGGGTGCTTCGAGGAAATGGCCGTCTCCGCGAAGTCGCCGATCTCAAGCTGCAGGCCGCTGGCGAAGCTCTCGATGAACGATCCGCAGCCGGAGCTGCATGCCTCGTTCAGCATGATGGAATCCAGCACGCCGTTCTTCACGCGCATGCACTTCATGTCCTGGCCACCGATATCCAGGATGAACTCCACGCCCGGCAGCATCTCATCCGCGCCGCGCATGTGCGCCACGGTCTCGATCTCACCGGAATCGCAGGACAGGCCCTGCAGCAGCAGGCCCTCGCCGTAGCCCGTCACGGTGGCATGGCCGATGGTCACGTTCGCCTTGCCCGTCTCGGGATCCCGCGGCAGCGCGGCGTACATCTCCTTCAGGGCATTCTTCGCCGCGTTCAACACGTCGCCCTTGTTGTTGCCGTACGTGCGCCACAGCAGGCGGCCCTGCTCGTCGATAAGCACGGCCTTGAACGTCGTGGAGCCGGCGTCGATGCCCAGGAACACCGTGCCCTGCGCATCGGCCAGGTTCGCGCGCTCCACGCGCTCCTTCGCATGCCGCTCGTGGAATTCGCGGTACTCCGCCTCGTTCGCGAACAGCGGGTCCAGGCGCTCGACATCCGAGCCCTGGATGTCGCCCAGGCCCTTCAGGCGTTCGAGCACGTCGTTCAAGCGCTCCGGCTTCGCATCGGCGGCACCGGCAAGCGCACAACCGGCCGCCACGAACAGATGGGCGTTCTCGGGCACAATACGATGCTCTTCATCCAGGTTCAGCGTCAGGTAAAAACGGCGACGCAGCTCGGACAGGTAGTTCAGCGGACCGCCCAGAAACGCCACATGGCCGCGGATGGGATGGCCGCAGGCCAGACCGGAGATGGTCTGCGTAACCACGGCCTGGAAGATGCTCGCCGCAATATCCTCTTTTCGCGCGCCTTCGTTCAGCAGCGGCTGCACGTCCGTCTTCGCGAACACGCCACAGCGACTGGCGATGGGATAGACCATCGTGGCATCGGCGGCCAGCTTGTTCAGGCCGGGCGCATCCGTGTCCAGCAGCACGGCCATCTGGTCGATGAAAGCGCCCGTGCCGCCGGCGCACGTGCCGTTCATGCGCTGTTCGATGCCGTTGTCGAAGTAGATGATCTTCGCGTCCTCGCCGCCCAGCTCAATGGCAACATCCGTTTGCGGGATGAACGTCTCCACCGCCGTCTTCGAGGCGATGACCTCCTGTACGAACTGCACGCCCAGCCACTGCGCCAGCAGCAGGCCGCCGGAGCCGGTGATGGCAATGGTCATGACCTTATCCCCGTACTCGCGGCAGGCCTCCTCCATGACTTCCACGATCGTGGCGCGGACATCCGCATGATGGCGCCGGTAGATGGAGTACAGCACGTTACCCTGGGCGTCCAGAATGGCGAATTTCACCGTGGTTGATCCCACATCGATGCCGATATGGAGCGTGCTCCCGTCGGGAGAAGCCGCCTGCGCCGCAGCGCCGGCGACGGGAACGGGCCGCACAGCGGCCACGGCACCCTGCTCGGCCGGGGTCAGATCATTCGTTTCGTTCTCAGTCATAATGGCCTTGCTCCTTTACAGCTCGATGGACTCGCCGGGTTCGATGAACAGCAGGCGGACGGCGATGCGCGCCATGTCCTCCGAGCTCTCCACCATGCCCCGGTCAATCCAACGGGAGATGATTCCCAGATAGGCGGACGCATAGAAAGATACGTAATAGTCGACGAACGGCGTGGGGTCCGTGCGGTAGCGCTCGTGCAGGATAGACGTCACGAGGCACGTGCACACGGAGTCGCGCAGGCGCGGGGCGAAGCGGATATCGCCGCCCGGCCCCATGACGGCGTGCAGGAACGCGCCTTCAGAGCGCAGGTAATCGAACAGGTCCACCAGGAACGGCAGCGGCTTGTCCGCCATCAGGCAGGCGGCCACCTCGCTCAGGCTGAGCGCGGACATGCGCTCCTGGAAGCCGTTCAAGCCGGCCATGACCTCGTCCTCGATGGACTGCAGCAGCCCTTCCTTATCCTTGAAGTGGTTGTAGAACGTGCCGCGCGTCACGTCGGCGCGGGCGCACAGGTCGTTCACGGTCACGGCCTCGAAGCCGCATTCCTCCATGGAGTCGATGATGGCCTGGCGCAATGCCGCCCGGGAACGGGCGATGCGCCGATCGGGCGTCCGCTGCGCGCCTTTGCGCGGCGCCGGCGCCTTCCGCACGGCGCTTGCCACGGGCCGTTCGATGGTCGCTGTCTCCAATTGCCTCTCCGTTCGTCGTTCAATTGCACAATGCGTCAACTATTGCACATAGTGTTCAATAACGAATTATAGGGAGGTTGTCGATGTTTGCAATAGAACGCCGCCGCCTGCAAACGAGATTCACAACCGCTTATAATGCTGAGAACAGCTTGAACTGAAAGAAAGCGAACCGATATGCAGATCACTCCTGAAGAAATCGCCGAGACGCAATCCATGGTCTCCGAGCAGAACCTGGACATCCGCACCATCACGCTGGGTCTGAACCTGCGCGGATGCACGGATTCCAACGTGGACGCCATGGCGCGCAAGGTGTACGACCGCATCACCACCGCTGCCGAGAAGCTGGTCCCCACGGCCCAGCAGCTTGAGCGCGAATACGGCATCCCCATCGTGAACAAGCGCATCTCCGTCACGCCCATTGCCGAAATCGCCGGCGCCGCGGAAACGGAGGACCTGTCCCCCATCGCCCGCGCCATGGACAAGGCGGCGCGCGAGGTGGGCGTGAACTTCGTGGGCGGTTTCACAGCGCTCGTGCACAAGAACATCGGCGAAGCGGACCGCAAGCTCATCGCGTCCATCCCCGAGGCGCTGGCCACCACGGACCTGGTCTGCTCCTCCGTGAACGTGGGCTCCACGCGCGCCGGCATCAACATGGATGCCGTCTGGCTGATGGCGAACACCGTGCTGGAAACCGCCAAGACCACGCAAGATGACAAGTGCTACGGCTGCGCGAAGCTGGTGGTGTTCGCAAACGCCGTGCAGGACAACCCGTTCATGGCGGGCGCCTTCCACGGATCCGGCGAAGGCGACGAGATCATCAACGTGGGCGTGTCCGGCCCCGGCGTCGTGCATGCCGTGCTGAAGAGCATGCCGAAGGACGCCACCTGGTCGCAGATCGCCGAGGCCATTAAAGCCACGGCATTCAAGATCACGCGCGCCGGCGAGCTGATGGCGCGCGAAGCCAGCAAGCGCCTGGGCTACCCGCGCGGCATCCTGGACCTGAGCCTGGCCCCCACCCCTGCCGTGGGCGACTCCGTGGCGGACATCCTGGAGGACATCGGCGTCGGCACGTGCGGCGGCCCCGGCACCACGGCGGCGCTGGCCATGCTGAACGATGCCGTCAAGAAGGGCGGCGTCATGGCATCCAGCAGCGTTGGCGGCCTGTCCGGCGCGTTCATTCCCGTATCCGAGGATGCCGGCATGATCCGCGCAGCCGAGAAGGGCTCGCTGTGTCTGGAGAAGCTCGAGGCCATGACGAGCGTTTGCAGCGTGGGCCTGGACATGATCGCCATCCCCGGCGACACCACCGCCGAGACGATCTTCGGCATCATCGCCGACGAAAGCGCCATCGGCATCATCAACAACAAGACCACGGCCGTGCGCGTCATCCCCGCCATCGGCTACAAGGTGGGCGACGTGCTGGAATTCGGCGGCCTCATGGGCAGCGCACCGGTCATGCCGGTGAACACGAACGCCGGCTCCGTGCTGGCGCATCGCGGCGGACGCTTCCCCGCGCCCATCAACTCGCTGAAGAACTAACCGCGCCGCGTCCGGTTGCTGCGGTGCGCTGCGGCGATGCCGGAGGACGACCGACCGGTTTTACGGCGGCAATGCGAAAGCCCCCTCGTACGAGGGGGCTTTTCTCATTTTCCCGTTCGCAGCGCGTCGGCGGCACGGACGCGTTGCAATCGCAGCGCCGTCGAAGCACCCGCATACGGCGGCACGGGTTCAGCGCAGCCGCAGCCGTTATTCGGCCTGCAGCTTCGCGTCCGTCTTCGCCTGGAACCGGTCGGAGTCAACGATGAAGCGGCTGTGCGTGGCCGTGGCCACGGGGCCGCGCTCGTCGTGCGCCGTGATCTCGAACATGAGCGCACGGCGGTCGACGCCCACAAGCTTGCTCTCGCACGTCACCGTCATGCCCACGGGCGTGGGCGCCGTGTGCTCCATATCCATGGCGGTGCCCACCGTGGTCTGCCCGTCATCCAGCTGGTCGGCCACGCTCTGCCAAGCCGTGCGTTCCATCAGAGCGATCAACGCCGGTGTTGCGAGCACGCGCAGCGTACCGCTGCCCTGCGCCAAAGCCGTATCCTCTTCTTTCACAACGAAAGAGCCGGTGCCGGTAATGCCTGTTTCCATGGGGATTCCTTCCTTGTCGTATCTCTGAATGGGAAAATAAGGCGACCCCTCCGCCGTCAGGCGAAAGGGGCCGAAAATTGCTTCGACGTTATTTCACGGTGAACGGACCCACGTGAAGTTTCTCGTCGTCTTTGTCGCCGGGCTTCGGGGCGTCCGAAGAGGCGTTATCCAGCTCGGAGGCGTCATCGGCCTGGGCAGATGCCAGTTCCTCGTCGCGCTCCTGCTCCTCTTCGATATCGGACTCCATCTCCTCGAACTCCTGTGCCTGCTCGCGGACGTTCCTCAGGCTCTCCACCTCGATGAACACGCGCGTCGCGTCAGGGAATTCCTTGCGAATGCCCGCCTCGATGTTATCGACAGCCACAAGGATGTCGTGCGCCGATGACGTCAGTTTGAAGTTCGCGTCAATGGTCACCAGCAGCTGGTGCGGACCCATGTACATGGTCAGCACGCGGCCGCAGTCCACCACGTGCGGGTTCGCTTCCACGATCTCGATGATGCGGCGCGTCTCGGGCTTGTTCAAACCCTCGCCCACCAGCAGCTTCTTCGTCTCGATCAGCAGGACGCTTGCCACGGCCATCAGCAGCAGGCTGATGAGCACAGATGCGATGCCGTCGATGTAGGGGTTGTTGAACGCGTGCGACAGCGTGATGCCCAGGAAGGCAATCAGCAAGCCGGTCTCGGCTGCCGTGTCCTCCAGCACAACCGTGTACAGGCTGGGATCCTTCGCATAGCCGATGAATTCCAGCGGGCCCATGTCTCCGCGCGCCTTGTTGAACTGGCGGATGGCGATGGAGAGCGTAACGCCTTCGATCACGGCGGCGATGCATAGGATGATGATGTTTGCGGTAGGGTCGGAAAGCTGCGTCTCCGGCGTGATGCTGCGCAGGTAGTTGATGCCTTCCATGAGCGAGATGCCACCGCCCACGGCGAAGATCAGCACGGCAACGACCAGCGTCCAGAAGTAGAGCTCCTTACCGTGACCGAACGGATGGTCCTCGTCGGCGCCCTTCCGGGACTGGTGGATGCCGAACAGCACCAGCATGGCGTTGCCGGAGTCGACGATAGAGTGAATGCCCTCGGAAACCATGGCCTGCAGGTTGCGGTTCGTGGCCGAGATGAGACGTATGTCGACCGCACG
>USAB01000072.1 GCA_900552585.1 uncultured Coriobacteriaceae bacterium | reverse complement strand
AAATACTGCTTCTCGTTCTTCTCCGGAGCGGGTGCTTCCGCTGCCGACGGCGGGGACTTCTTCACCGCTTTCATTGTCAGCCCGGATAACAGCACGCTATGGATGCTGGTGTTCATGGCCATCTGCTTCATCGTGGTGTCGCTGGGCGTGAACGGCGGCATCGAGAAGGCGAACCTGGTCATGATGCCCCTGCTGCTGGTATTCGCCGTGGGCATCGCCATTTTCACGGCCACCATCCCGGGTGCAGGTGAGGGCATTGCCTACTACCTGGTCCCCGAGTTCGATAAGCTGTCGCCCGAATTGTTCATCGGCGCCTTGGGGCAGATGTTCTACAGCTTGTCCATTGCCATGGGCATCATGATCACGTACGGATCGTACCTGGACAAGAAGGAGAATCTGCCGCAGAGCGTGTCCTGGATTGGCGGCTCCGACCTGGTGGTTTCCTTGCTGGCGGGCATGATGATCGTTCCCGCGGCGTTCATCACGCTGGGTTCTGCGGATGCAGTTGCACAGCATTCCGGCCCGTCGCTGATGTTCATCATCCTTCCCCAGGTGTTCGAGCAGATGGGCGGCGTAGCCACCGTTGTGGGCACCATCTTCTTCCTGCTGGTGCTGTTCGCAGCTCTGACCAGCGCTATCTCGCTGATCGAGACGCTGGTATCCATCATCTGCGACGGCCTGGGATGGAACAGGCGCACGTCGCTCATTGCCGTCATCATCTGGGTTGTGGGCGTCGGATGCTTTGTGAATGCCGGCTACAACGGATTGTCGTTCATTCAGCCGTTGGGCGACGGCAGCACGCTGCTCGACTTCTTCGACTTCATCTCCAACTCCGTGCTGATGCCCATCGTTGCGCTGTTGACGCTTATCTTTGTGGGTTGGATTATCAAGCCGAAGATCCTGGTGGACGAGACCAAGCAGTCGTCTCCGTTCAAGCTGGAGAAGGCATGGGTTGTCATGGTGAAGTACATCGCCCCGGTGCTGGTAGCGGTCATCTTGGTGGCGTACGTGGGAGCTCAATTCGGATTCATCAAGATCTGAGCGCTTGCCGGTTGACCGGATTGTCATTCTGTTCCGCACAATGATGCGGCACTCGTCCAAAAGCCCGATGCATATGGTGCATCGGGCTTTTGTCGTCGTTTGCAGCTGCATGACGGCGACCAAAGCAGAGCGGAGAGGCGGGATGGGATGCCCGTTGCGTCGAAGCGGCTGGAACAAAGGTTCGCTTTGTCTAGAATCCTTCAAATGACAAATAGATAACATTAAATAAAGTTAGGGAATATAGGTTACGCTTGATAATCAAACAATAAGGACACATCCTAATAAATGTGGTGCAAAATTAAATACTCTTAATACAAAAAAGAGTTATTCCTGCGCAAGAATAATCAAAAAATACCATACATATATAAAAATGAGTGAATAACTAATACCAATTCTGCCGTTCACTCCCACGTAATGCACATATCCTCGTTTAACAACACATTGTTATCTGATATTGCTATCTTGGATGCCGGGAGATGTGCCCGATTGGCTTCTCCATGTGACAGAGGGTTCCTGATCAAAGGAGGTAGGGATGTTCGACTGAAACAGTACGAGCAGGTTTGCCCTGAGGTTGCCCAGCAGGCGCAGCAAAAGCCGCTGTTCTAGGGGGAAGACAGGCAGTAGATTGAGCCGGTTGGCAAAAGCCGGCCGGCGAAGATCACGATGGCGCGTCGGCTATGAGCGTCTCGAGCGTCCGTCGGCTCAAGCGGGTCATCTTCTGGCGGAAGCGCCGTGCGAAGGTGGCGGCGGGCAGATCGGGCTCTTCGATGAGCCAGAACTCTATCGAATCGGCGGCGATGCCGATCAGACGGTTGACATACGTCTCCAGCTGCACCTTGTCGATGCCCAATGAGGTGAAATCGGGCATCGCCAATGGGAACATGCGCGCGCAGGCGAATTCCCGCACGGAATTCGGACCCTGCACCAGGAAGGCGTTGCGATAGAACGCACGGTCCTGCTCGAGCAAGGTGCAGATGACCGGGATATAATCCCAGGCGGTCCACGTGGCATGATGTTCGATCTTCAAGCAGATGTCTTGGTAGAACGTCCAGGTGAGCAGGTCGTATTTATCCATGAAGTGGCGATAGAAGCTGCGGCGGCCCACCTGGGCGGCGCGGCATATCTCCGAGACGGTGATCGAGTCCAGCTGGCGTGTCCGCATCAGGCTTTTGAGGCTTTCAGCCAGGCGCCGCTCGAGCAGTGTCTCCGTGCGGCCTTTGTACATGGCCAGCATGTCGCGATAGAGGTCTTGCGCATGGAAGGCGGGGCTGTCTGCGATGCTGGGGACGACGCATTCGGTCGATACGCGCTGCGGGACGCGTCCGATGGCGATGGGCTGCGCGCCGACGAGCTCTTCGAGGCGGCAATCGAGCGCCCGTGCGAGCTTTACAGCTGTGGACAGGCGCGGATCGACGGTGCGGCCGTTGACCAGGTAGGCGATTTGGGCCGTGCCCAACCCGGTTGCGCGTGCAAGATCTGCTTGCGTCATCTGCCGTTCCCGCATCAGTGTGTTCAGGTTGTCCGCGAGGGCCATCGCTTCGACTCCTTCTTGTCCGCCGACTGCCATGCCGTCCGATGCGGATGGTGCGCTTGGAGCTGGCTGCTCGGCTGCAAACATGCGCCGCAAGCGGGCAGCTTGTCAGCGCACAGCTACTCGATATATCGAGTATATCAGGCAGTGCATCGCACCCGGCTGTCCTCTTGGCGGTCGCATTAGCAGGCGCGGCACCGGTTATTCCCGGTCGTCGCCGTGCACGGTCGCTGAATTAATCAATGCAAGAATTCTATCGAAAAATGGCACATAGTGACACAATCATGCATAGATGTGTCGCTCTGTTTCGCTGATAGCTCCTATCGTTGAGGTAAAGGATCATCGGGCGGAAGGTCGATTTCCGCCCGATGGAATGACGGGAATGCGGCTGCCTTCCCGTGCATGGTTTGTCGTGGGAAGGCTTTTGCTTTCAGTCTTCGGCGGCGCGTGCGCGGGCAAGCGGTCGATGACAGCGAAGGAGGAACCGATGGCGAATTCATCTCATTGCGCCTTAGCCGGCCGGGGCGGCGTGCTTTCTGCGCTGAAGGTTGGCGGCGCCGCCTTGGGAGCCGCTGCTGCAGGCGCCGGCATCGTATTGGGAGGATGCCGGGCGGTATACGAGTGGGGCAGCAAGGCGCATGCGACCCCGCAGGAGCAGGCGCTGACCTATCCTGGCGACGAGCTGATGGAGCGCTTCGACCAGCGGCATGTGAAGACCGCGACGTTCGGCATCACCATCGACGCTCCGGTCGATCAGGTGTATCCGTGGATCTACCAATGGGGCGGGTCGAAGTCCGGCTCGCTGAGCTCGGAGGTTCTCGAGCGCTGGCTGGGGCATATGTCCATCTACAATCGCTATGAGCTGTGCGAGGAATGGCAGATGCCCGATTCGTTCATGCCGGGCGACTTCATGGATTGGGATCGTTCGGGCATGGGCTCGGAGGCCACCGACGTCGTTCAGGACAAATACGTCATGAGCTTCTCCGACATGCATCATCCGCCCCGGGCGCGCGGCGCCTACGCCATCGCGGGCGGCAAATGCGACGACATGAACTTCATCTGGGGCTGGTACTTCGTTCCGCTGCGCGGCGGGAAGACGCGCTTCCTGTGCCACTGGAAATACTACGAGACCCAAGACCCGGCCACGCGATTCGCGTTGAAGCGGGCCATCTTCTACTGCGGCACGTGCATGCAGCGCCTGCAGATGGAGTACATGAAGCGCTGTGCCGAGGGTACGATGCCGGTTCATCTGCATGTGAAGGCGTACCGCAAGATTTTCGGGAAGTATCACCATGCTCCGGATAGCGTGCAGGATGCTGTCGATTGCCCTCAGATTCGCGAGGGTCGCGCGCATCCTGCCGTCGAGGAAGTGCGCCCGGCGAAGTTGGCCGACCCCGCTTGGCCGCCGGTAGACGGCCCATGGGATATCGATCGCAACTATTACCGCACGCGCATTCCGCAGGCGATGGAGGAGATACGGCAGAAGGCCGCTCAGCAGCAGGTGGCGGCTCAGAAAAAGCTTGATGCCCTGCAGGCGGAGCTCGATGCCCTTGAGCAGGCCTGAGCGCAGCGAGCGGAGAAGGGAGAAGGGAAACATGGATGAGAACGTGCGCATAGCCATCATCGGTGGCGGTCCGGCGGGCCTTTCGGCGGGCATGTACTTGGAACAGGCCGGTTTCGATAATTACACCATCTTCGAGCGCAACGGTTGGGTCGGCGGCAAATGTCATTCGCCCAACTACAAGGGCCGCCGCTATGAGATGGGCGCCATCATGGGCGTGCCTTCCTACTATGCCGTGCATGACGTGGAGCAGTTCTGCGGCGCCACTCACGAAGGCGGCCCGAAGCTGAACCGCAATTACAAGGACCTGGCGGGCAACGTGATCGATCCGTTCGATGCAACGGATCCGAACAACCGGCAGCTCGTCGTTGAGCTGCGCAATCAGGTGAAGCGGTTCGGCGAGCTGCTTGCCACGAAGTACAAGGGCTACGCTGTCAACGGCCATCGCGGGGTCGCACAAGGGCGCTACGAGGGCGATGCCGTCACGCCCGAGCGCCAACCGGTGAGCGGCGACAACGAGAACCTGAAAGACCTGGCGCTGCCCTTCAAAGAATTCTGCGAGAAGAATGGCGTGCCGCTGGTGCAGCAGATTTGGATCGGGCCGTTCACCAGCTTCGGGTACGGTTACTTCGACGAGATTCCTGCCGCCTACGTGCTGAAGTATCTGGACTTCCAGACCACGATGAACTTCGTGAAGGTGAATCTGTGGACATGGAAGGAAGGAACGCAGTCCATCTGGGAGATGTTGAATGCATCCCTGAAGCATCCGGCGCTCCTGAATTCGGATATCACCTCCATAGAGCGGACGGGCGGTGCGGTCGCGATAACGGTGAACGGCCGCAAGGAGGTCTTCGATAAGCTGATCGTGACGGCCCCGTTGCAGTTCTTCGGGGACTATGCCGATATCCGCGACGATGAGAAAGAGCATTTCGACAAGATCGTCTACGAGCGCTACGACACGCAGGCGTTCTTGACCAAGCCTGAAGACGCGCCGGCCATTTCATACTATATCATGCAGAACATGGTACCCGAGCGGCTGGGACACCTGATGGTGTACTACCGCCGCTGGGCGGATATAACCGACCAGCCCTATATCACCTATGTGCTGAGGAAGCACGCCGGAGGCGAAGAGCTTGACTACGAGGCCACGAAGAAGCGGGTGCTCGACGATCTGGCGGTGATGGGCAATCCGGCCGAAAAGGTCATCGACGAAGGCAAGTGGTACTACTTCCCGCACGTGGAGAGCGCGGATTATGCGGCCGGATGGTACGATGAAGTCGAAGCCCTGCAGGGTAAATACGATACGTATTATGCGGGCGAAGTCATGAGCTTCGGCGACATGGACGAGACAGCCGAGTACAGCCGCGAGCTGGTGGAGCGTTTCTTTGCCGGAGCTTGATTCCATGCATCCGATCAGGAGATATACCGGTTTTGCCGACCTTATCGACGACCTGTCTGATGAGGCCGGCAACCGGGTGGCATTCGAGCGAATGGGCGCTGGCGGCATCGAGGCAGTGACCGGGGCGGCATTTGCCCACGACGTGCGTCGGCGGGCGCACGAGCTGGAGGCGGGAAGGGCGTCGTGTGAGGCGCTGGTCATGGACGGCTCATATGCAGGCGTGGTCGAATCGTTTGCCTGCGCGTTGGCGGGCCTGCAGAGTGTGCTGCTGCCTGCCGACGTGCCGCGCGCCCGGATGGCGGTGCTTGCCGCCCTGGGTGATGCAGATGCGGTGTGGCCCGCCGAGCATTGCGAAGGGGAGATCATGCGTGCGCTGCGCCCGGAAAACGCCCGTATGGCGCGGCCGGGCTACGGGCGCATGCTCTTCTTCACCAGCGGCACAACTGCGCAGCCGAAGCCGGTGATGCTCTCCGATGCGCATCTGATGGCAAGCGCCTGGAACGGATCGAGCCTGCTTGCACTTGAAGAAGGCGATCGGGTGCTGAACCTGTTGCCATTGTCGCATGTGTTCGGCTACGTTTGCGGTGTGCTCTGGGGGCTGTCGTGCGGTGCGCGCGTGGTGCTGGGACGCGGCAAGCGCCATTTGCTCGACGACGCCCGTACGTTCCGCCCGACGGTCATGCCGCTGGTGCCGTCCCTGCTGCAGACGCTCTTGACCCATGACCTGCTGAATCCGGAATTGAGAATGGTACTGACCGGTGCGGCGGCCTGTCCGCCCGCCCCTGCGGCGGCGGTACGTGCACGCGGTACCGAGCTGCACTGCGGCTATGGACTGACCGAGACCAGCTCGGGCATCGCTCTGTCGCTGGGCGAGGATGTCACGGCACTGACGGTGTGTCCCGATTGCAGGGTGACCGTGGCGCAGGGAGGTGCCCTCTGCATTGCCGCCCCGCACTTGCTGATGGATGGCTACTACCGTCGCCCCGACGATACTGCACAGGTATTGGCCGACGGCGTGCTGCGTACAGGCGATACCGGTTCGATTGATGCGAGCGGCTGCCTGCGGGTGTCGGGTCGCTCCGACAACATCGCCGTGTTGCGCTCCGGCGTGAAAGTGAGTTTGCGTGCCTGTGAAGAGCAGGTGCGGGCGGTACTGGGAGAAGACGACGTTGCAGTGATCGGCGGCGAAGGAGGGCTCATACTGGTCTGTGGGCGCCTGAAGCATCCGGCAGACCGGCATGTCTTGGCGCAGGCGCTTTCCGGGTTGGGATTTGCCGAGGCCCGGGATGCGCGCATCGTCGATATCGCCATATTGGATCATTCCCTGCCGCGCACCGCTTCCGGCGAGGTGGCGCGCTGGCAGATTGACAAGGAGGTTTCCCGATGGCAAGCGAGCAGGAGATAATGGAGCATGCACGTCGGATTATCCGCGAGAAGGTTGCCGACGGCGATCGGTGCCTGCAGGGCGAGCTTGCCCCCGACGCGGTGCTCGACGCGGAAGGCGGGGTCGATTCCCTTGGGTTCGTCTATGTGCTGACGACGTTGGAAGCCGAATACTGCGCCCATGTTCCCGATGATGAATGGTGGGACATCCATACCCTTTCCGATTTAGCGCACGCAATCGCCGTACATCAAGAGAGGGCATAGGAGTGGTATCATGGCGGACGCTACCGACAGTTTTTCAGAGTACGCAAGGAGCATCCCGTGTCGCTTTCCATCGGTATCGTGGGCCTGCCCAACGTGGGCAAGTCGACGCTTTTCACTGCACTGACCAACAAGGGCGGCCTGGCGGCCAACTATCCCTTCGCTACCATCGAGCCCAACGTGGGCATCGTACCCGTGCCCGATTCGCGTCTTGACCGCTTGGCAGAAATCGACCATCCGGCGAAGATCGTGCCGGCAACCGTCGAATTCGTCGACATCGCCGGCTTGGTGAAAGGCGCAAGCGAAGGCGAGGGTCTGGGCAACCAGTTCCTGGCCAACATCCGCAACACCGATGCCATCTGCGAGGTGGTTCGCTTCTTCAGCGATCCCGATGTCGTGCATGTGGATGGGCGCGTCGATCCGCTTTCCGATGTGGACACCATCAAAACCGAGCTGATCCTTGCCGATCTGGGCACGATTGAGAAGGCTGTCCCGCGTCTGGAAAAAGAGGCCAAGCGCGATAAGAAGCAGCAGATTAAGCTCGATACCGCCAAGAAGGTGGAAGCCGGCCTGAACGAGGGGCATCGCGCCATCACGTTGGATTTGAGCGATGACGAGCGCCAAGCGATCAAGGAGCTGTGCTTGCTGACCATGAAGCCGATGCTCTACGTAGCCAATGTCGACGAGGACAAACTGACGGCCGACCTGCCCGAGATCGACGGCACGAAGCCGGTGCCGATCTGCGCGCAGGTCGAATCCGAGCTGGCTGAGCTCGACCCCGAAGATGCCAAGGAATATCTGGCAGACCTGGGACTGGAAGAAAGCGGCTTGGCTCGCCTGGTGCGTGAGGCATACAAGCTGTTGGGCCTGCAGAGTTTCTTCACCAGCGGCGAAACCGAAAGCCGCGCCTGGACCGTGCCCATCGGCGCGAAGGCCCCGCAAGCGGCGGGCGTCATCCATTCCGATTTCGAGCGCGGGTTCATCAAGGCGGAAACTGCCAGCTTTGAAGACTACAGCGCATTGGGCGGCGAAAAGGGATGCCGTGATGCCGGTAAGCTGCGCCAGGAAGGCAAAGATTACGTAGTGCAGGATGGCGATGTTATGCACTTCAAATTCAACGTGTGATCTGCCGCAGATGCACTCGATTGGGCCCTTCCCGGAACAATTGCTCCGGGAAGGGCTCTTTTTATTTGCAGCGCGGTCTTCGGTGCCCGGCGCTTTTTGAATCCGAGCCGACTGCGGTTCTTCGCCTCGGCATTGGCTTACTTGCGTTGAGAGTTCGTGGGTGCCGGCTTGCGTGCCGCACGCAGCGCGGTCGTTTTGCTATCATCAATTAGTTACGGGGCTACGAGCGCTGTTACCGCCGGTTCCGCAACGAATCATCGAATTCGAGGTGCGCGCCTACCTGTTTCGCGGGATGGCGCAACGAAGGATGAGCACATGACCCAATACGTGACTGAGAAGGATGTGCGCGATATTGCCGAATACGCGCGCATCGGGCTTGCCGATGACGAGCTTCCCCAGATGACGGAGGACCTGAACAACATCATCGAGAGCCTGAAGCCTATTACGGAGTACGACCTGGAGGGCGTGGAGCCCACGTTCCATCCCATCGGGTCGCTGTCGAACGTGATGCGCGAAGATGTGGAGAAACCCGGCTTCACGCAACAGGAGGCGCTTGAGAATGCGCCGAAAACGCAGGACGGCTATTTCCTGATTCCGTCCATTCTGGGCGGAGGCGATGCGTAATGGCCGAATTCACCGAGATGGGCATTGCCGAGATCCAGCGCGGCCTGAAGGCGAAAGAATACAGTGCCCGCGAAGTGGCGCAGGCAAGCCTGGACCGCATCGCCACTGCCGACAAGGACGTCCATGCCTACCTGGAAACCACCGAGGAGCTGGCCTATGCCGCCGCCGACAAGGTGGACGCCGCCCTCGCCAACGGCACGTTCGACAGCTTGGGTCCGCTGGCAGGCATTCCCATGGCGTTCAAGGACAACATGAACCTGAAGGGTACGCATACCACCTGCAGCTCGCGCATGCTGGAGAACTATGTGTCCCCGTTCGATGCCACCTGCGTGGCGAAGACCATCCAGGCGGGAGCCATTCCGCTAGGCAAGTTGAACATGGACGAATTCGCCTTCGGCTCTTCCACGGAGACGAGCGCGTTCGGCGTGACGCGCAACCCGTGGGACCTGGACCGCGTGCCGGGCGGTTCGTCGGGCGGCTCCTTCTAAAGCGCAAAAAGACCGGGCTCGCCGCTTGCGGAACCGGGCTTGGACGACCT
>USAB01000071.1 GCA_900552585.1 uncultured Coriobacteriaceae bacterium | reverse complement strand
CGACCGTCCTCAGTGCACGCCGCCCATCAAATGATAGAACCGGTATGCGTAGAAGCGAATCACGGAATGTGGCGGAGCGACGTACTTGCCCGAGCGCATAAGCACTTGGTACAGCCAAAAATGACCCACGCGCTTCAAGCGGTTGCTTTGAGAAGTCATCTCCTGCTCCAATTCCCCGCACAGGAGGTCACGGTAGGGGCACCGGCTGGCATAATCCCAGAAATAGGCGCCCCTATCGGCATCGCGGAACTCCCACGGCTTATTGTCGGGGCCGGCGTAATGCACGATATACGGCTTCCTGCGCGCTTGCTCATGCTGTTCCCTCAACGATTCCGGCGCCAGCCCGATGATGGATCCGCGACGCAGATGCTCCCAATCCATGAGCGTATTCCAGGCCATATCTACGTAGCACACAGAATCCTTCGCCAGGTAATTCAGCACGTCCTGGTCCAGCAGGTTCCATTTGCGCGATGCGGCACATTCCAGCATCTCGGCGGTGGTATAGCGCCGGCGAAACGCATCAAGGTTCATGAGCAGCACGCCGGCCTGGAAGTAATTGTACGGGTCGGACAGCTGCAGCACGTCATTCAGATAGGCCTCCATGTCCGGGTCGAAGCCGTTGTACATGCCGGCCGTATCCGCATCGCGTGTAGCGCCGATAAGGTTGTCGCTCAGCTCCGTGTCGAACAAGTCCGCCACATCGCGCAGCACCACCAGATCGGAATCGAGATAAACGGCCTTATCAGAATGGGGCATGATCTGCGGGACGATAAGGCGGAAATACGTCTCCAGCCTGAAATGACCATAGACGCGCAGATCCGCATACGCCCTCATGATCTGCATGGCATCGTAGAACCGGAGAGAGAAATTCGATGCCGCCACCTGTTTCTTCAAGACAATCTGGCTCTCCGGAACAATGTCGCTGTTCAGGACCACCACATCGTAATTGCGCGCCGGATTCGCATTCTCCTTGATGGATTCCAATACCACCGATACATACGGTACGTACTTCTCGTTGGCCGAAAGAATGACCAATACCCCATCGTCGAATGCAGGCTCCAATGTCGGAACCTGACCGCTGACTGCGGTGAACGCCTGCTGGTCGGGCATGCTTCCCCTACTTCCTCATTTGATTGACTCAAAGAAGCATACTCTATGAACGGCGGCGTGCTCCAGAACTACGGAAGGTCTTCATGCCCGTTAGCAGAACAGGAACGCCTCTTCCGTCAAACATGCGATTGCACCTCGGTAGCCGTGCGTCATGGCACGCAGCCGATTCGCGCAGCGAATGCCCCTCGCCGTGCTGGGGGCCGATGGTCCCCCATCGGGCCCACACATAAAAAGAGACCCGGTCCGTAGGGACCAGGCCTCTTCTCTTAAACAGGTACCGCCAGAAAGCGGGCCTGCAGCTTTACGCCTGAGCGAACAGCTCGATGGTCTCGCCGGGAGCAAGCGTGACCATAGCCTTCTTCCAAGCCTTCGTATGCCCAGCATCCTGATAGCGGACGCGCTTCGGCTTCGGCTTGACGATGGCGGTGTTCACCTTGACCACCTTAACGTCGAACAGCTCTTCGACAGCCTTGCGGATCTCGATCTTGTTGGCATTCTTGGCAACTTCGAACGTGTACACGCCGAACTCCATGCCATCGTAGGAATGCTCGGTAATAACCGGCCGAATGATGATGTCACGTGCGTCCATTATGCCAGCACCTCCTGGATGTAGTTCAGGGCATCGGTGGTGATGACCAGATTCTTGTTGTTGATGAAATCGTACGTGTTAATAGCGGTTGCGGGGATGACCAGCACCTTCGGCAGGTTGCGGAAGGACAGGTACGTGTTGACGTCCTCGGAGCCTACCACCAGCGTCACGCGACCTTCGATGCCCAGAGCTTCGAATGCCTTGCGAGCCTCCTTCGTGCAGGGTTTGTCGAACTTCGCCTCCAGCACGGTCAGCTCGCCGTCGGCCAGCTTTGCAGACAAAGCAGAGCGCATAGCCAGCTTAATGGCCTTCTTGTTGACCTTCTTGGCATAGGAACGCGGATGAGGGCCGAACACGGTGCCGCCGCCGACCCATTGGGGCGCGCGGATGGTGCCCTGACGAGCACGGCCAGTGCCCTTCTGCCTCCACGGCTTCTTGCCGCCACCGCGAACCTGGCCGCGCGTGAGCGTGTCATGGGTGCCCTGGCGCCAGGCGGCCTGCTGGGCAACGACGACCTCGTGCATGACGGTCTTGTTCGGCTCGATGCCGAACACGCCGTCGGCGAGATCGACGTCGCTGACCTTCTTGCCAGCTGCGTCTTTCACTTCGATAGTAGTCATAGTTGCTTAAACTCCTCGTATTCCTTATGCCAAGCGCACGCGGACCGTGGCGTTCTTGCCACCGGGGACCGCACCCTTGACCACGATCAGGTTCTGTTCAGCGTCCACACGGACAACCTCGAGGTTCTTGACCGTCACGGTATCGCAGCCCATGTGACCCGGCAGACGCAGGCCCTTGAACACGCGGGACGGGGTGGCGCACTGGCCAACGGAACCCGGAGCGCGATGGAAGTGCGCACCGTGTCCGCCAGGGCCGCCGGCGAAGTTGTAACGACGCATAACGCCTGCGAAGCCCTTGCCCTTGGACGTGCCGGTGACGTCGACCTTCTTCGCATCAGCGAAGTTGGAGACGGTCACGGTGTCGCCGGTGTTGTACTCGGCGGCAGAGTCCACGCGGACCTCGCGGAGATGCTTGACGGGCTCCACGCCCAGCTTCTCGAAATGACCGCCCATGGGCTTGTTCACATGCTTGGCGCGGATGGCGCCGAAGCCCAGCTGAACAGCCTCATAGCCGTCGGTCTCGGCGGTCTTGACCTGGCAGATGGTGTTCGGCTCTGCCTGAATAACCGTAACGGGCAGCAGGCGATCGTTCTCGTCGAAGATCTGAGTCATGCCCAATTTGTATCCATAGATGGTTTCGATCATGTTGTCTCTCACTTCCCTACAGCTTGATCTCGATGTCGACACCGGCCGGGAGGTCGAGACGCATCAGGGAATCGACCGTAGAGGGGGTCGGCTCCAGGATGTCGATCAGACGCTTGTGCGTACGCATCTCGAACTGCTCGCGGGAATCCTTATCCACGTGCGGGCCGCGGACGACCGTGAACAGGTTGCGCTCGGTCGGCAGCGGGATAGGACCGGAAATCTTTGCACCCGTCTTCTGCGCCGTGTCGACGATGAGCTTCGTGGACTGGTCCACAATCTCATGGTCATAGCCCTTGAGGCGAATGCGAATCTTCTGATTAGCCACTTGTTTTACCTCCATGTAAATGCGGTGCGAGGCATCGGCCTACGCGTTACCGCCAGCTTTGCTGATGATTTCTTCTGCCACGGCCTTCGGCACCGGCTTGTAGCTATCGAACTGCATAGTGTACGAAGCACGGCCCTGCGTGGTAGAACGCAGGTCGGTTGCATAGCCGAACATTTCGCTCAGCGGCACTTCCGCATTGACGACCTTCGCGTTACCGCGGTCGCCCATGCCCTGGATGGCACCGCGACGGCTGGACAGGTTGCCCATAACGTCGCCCAGGTACTCCTCGGGCGTTTCGACCTCAACGGACATGACGGGCTCCATGATGACGCAGTCAGCCTTCTTCAGAGCATCCTTCAGCGCCATGGAACCGGCCACCTTGAACGCAGCCTCGGAGGAGTCGACCTCGTGGTAGGAGCCGTCGATCAGATGCACCTTGATGTCCACGACCGGGTAGCCCGCCAGGATACCGTTGTTCATAGCCTCCTGGATACCCTTGTCAACAGAGCCGATGTACTCCTTGGGAATGGCACCGCCCACGACTTCGTTGCAGAATTCGTAGCCGAAGCCAGCCTCCATGGGCTCCAGGTTGATGATCGCATGACCATACTGGCCGCGGCCGCCAGACTGGCGGACGAACTTGCCCTCGGCGTTCATGACCTCGTGGCCCGGACGCTCGCGGTAGGCAACCTGCGGCTTGCCGACATTTGCCTCGACCTTGAACTCGCGCAGCAGACGGTCGACGATGATCTCCAGATGGAGCTCGCCCATGCCGGCGATGATGGTCTGGCCCGTTTCCTCGTTCGTATGAACGCGGAACGTCGGATCCTCTTCGGCCAGCTTCTGCAGAGCAACGGACATCTTGTCCTGCTCGGCCTTCGTCTTGGGCTCCACGGCGATGTCGATAACGGGGTCGGGGAACTCCATGGACTCCAGCACGATGGGGTGTTCCTCATCGGTCAGGGAGTCGCCGGTCGTGGTATCCTTCAGGCCGACGACGGCGATGATGTCGCCTGCGGCGCAGTGGTCCACGTCGACGCGGTCATTCGCGTTCATCTCCAGCATGCGGCCGATGCGCTCCTTCTTGCCCTTCGTGGCATTCTCGACATAGGAGCCGGAATCCAGGCGGCCGGAATAGACGCGCAGGTAGGTCAGCTTGCCCACGAACGGGTCGGTCATGATCTTGAATGCCAATGCGGCGAACGGAGCCTTCGGATCGGCGGGACGCTCGTCCTCCTCGCCCGTCTCAGGATTCGTGCCCTTGATGGGCGGCACGTCAACGGGAGAAGGCAGGTAATCGACAACGGCGTCCAGCAGCTCCTGAACACCCTTGTTCTTGTAAGCAGAGCCGACCAGCACCGGGTGCAGCTCGCAGGCCAGAACGCCCTTACGGATGGCGGCCTTCAGCTGATCGGTGGGGACATCCTCTTCCATGAGGACCTTCTCCATCAGGTCGTCATCGAAGTCGGCGGCAGCCTCAAGCAGCTCGGAACGGCATTCCTCGGCCTTTGCCTTGAACTCGTCGGGGATCTCGTCCATGGGCTCAGGATACGTCATACCCTTTTCGTCGGCCTTGAAGTCCCAAGCGGTCATGGTAACCAGGTCGATCAGTCCCCAGAAGTTGTCCTCGGCACCCATGGGCAGCTGAACGGCAACGGCAGGAGCGGCCAGGCGATCCTTCATCGTGTCGATGGCATGGAAGAAGTCGGCACCCACGCGGTCGAACTTGTTGATGAACGCGATGCGGGGAACGTTGTAGCGATGAGCCTGACGCCAAACGGTCTCAGACTGCGGCTGAACACCGGCAACGGCATCGAACACGGCCACTGCGCCGTCGAGGACGCGCAGAGAACGCTCGACCTCGGCCGTGAAGTCCACGTGGCCCGGAGTGTCGATAATCTGCATGCGGTATTCGTGTTCATCCTTCTTCCAGTAGCAGGTGGTAGCTGCGGACGTAATGGTTACGCCGCGCTCCTGCTCCTGCGCCATCCAGTCCATGGTGGCGGCACCGTCATGGACCTCGCCGATCTTGTGGGTCTTGCCGGTGTAGTAGAGGATGCGCTCGGTAGTGGTGGTCTTACCGGCATCGATGTGGGCCATGATGCCGAAGTTACGGGTGAATTCCAGACCGGGTTTCTTAGCCATGTACTACCACTCCCACTAGAAACGGTAGTGCGAGAACGCACGGTTGGATTCGGCCATCTTATACAGATCCTCGCGACGCTTGACGGAGGCACCCTGGCCGTTGGCGGCATCCATGATCTCGGAAGCCAGGCGCAGCTTCATGGTGTGCTCCTTGCGCTTGCGGGAGAAGTCCACGATCCAGCGGATAGCCAGCGTGGTGGCGCGACGGGAGTTGACCTCCACGGGCACCTGGTACGTGGCACCGCCGACACGCTTGGGCTTGACCTCCAGCGTGGGGCGGACGTTGTCCATGGCCTTCTTGAAAACGCTCAGCGGATCGTCGCCGGTCTTCTCGGCAACGATGTCGAAAGCGCCATAAACGATGTTCTCGGCGGTGCTCTTCTTACCGTCGAGAAGAACCTTGTTGATCAGCTGCGTGACCAAGCGATTGTTATAAACGGCATCCGCCTGCACTTCGCGGCGGTTTGCTGCTGCACGACGCGGCATATAACTTCCTTTCTTGGAATGAAACGAATTGACGTTCGTCTACTAGTTCTTGGGCTTCTTGGCGCCGTAGCGGCTGCGAGCCTGCATACGACCATCGACAGCAGCGCAGTCGAGGGTGGCGCGAATGATCTTGTAACGGACGCCGGGGAGGTCCTTGACACGGCCGCCGCGGAGCAGCACCATGCTGTGCTCCTGCAGGTTGTGGCCCTCGCCGGGGATGTAGGCGGTAACTTCCATGCCGTTTACCAGACGGACACGGGCCACCTTACGAAGAGCCGAGTTCGGCTTCTTCGGGGTGGTGGTATAAACGCGGGTGCAGACGCCGCGCTTCTGAGGGTTGCCCTTGAGTGCGGGGGTCTTGGATTTGACTTCGGCCCGCTTGCGGCCCTTGCGGACCAACTGGTTGATAGTAGGCAAAATTCACTCCTTCGATTTACCTATGCTTCTCTTCGCCCGCTTTCGTTTCCAGGCGAAGCGAACGTCTTTCCTGTTTCGGGTGCGCTCAGCTGTTGCGCACACAAAACAAACGCCCTTTTCAAGGCGCGATATGAAAATTTATCACCGCGTTACAGGTGTGTCAAACGCCACGCACCCGGGTGTGTCCATGTCTCCATATCTTGTTTTTGCAGGTCATATGCGGTATTTCGAGATTCCACCGAAGAAATTGCGCCGATAGGGCAATTTTTTTTCGAAATTGGTATTGCCCCATTCGCCGCTCGGTTCAGATTTCGCGAATGTTCGCCCGGATTCCGTTCCGAATACCCACGGGAAAGCACGAAATCGCGCGCTATTCGGCGCGCCGGCGCGGCAAATCGGCGCACAAAGCGCTGGTAGATGGAAAAGGACCGGGAATCCGCGGCCGACTGCCGCATTCCCGGTCCCCCGTTCGCGTATGAATAACGTGCGCGCTATTCGAGAATACGCGAAGCAACCTGCTTCTTGCGGCTCAGGATGCCCGGCATCCAAACGCTGCCGTTCGTGGTATCGATGCCGAACGACTTGTCCACGTGGCGATGGTTGCCCTCCACCACGAACTGGCTGCCCTCGGCAAGGATGTCCGTCAGCATCAGCAGCACGAAGTCGTAGCCCTTGTCCTGGATAAGCTGCTTCATGTAGTCGCGGATCTCGTCTTCGCGGTCCAGCAGCGACTTCAGCGCCACCGTCTCATGCTGGGCGATGAGCAGGCTTACGTCACCCACCTGGAATTCCTTCGCATCCGCGCCGACCAGCTGGTTCACCGGCATGTTCGCGTCATCGCCGCGGCACTGGAATACCTGCAGTCCGAACTCCATGTAATCGCAACCGATAACCTCCTCGGACAGGTAGCGAACCTGCTCGTGGTCAATCGGACGGGCCGTGGGCGACTTTAGGACCACGGTGTCCGTCAGGATAGCGGACAGCAGCACTTCGCCGATGCTCTTCGGGATCTCCACGTTGTTCGTGCGGAACTGCTGCGTGATGATGGTCGCCGTAGAGCCGACCGGGAAGTTGAAGAAGCGGATGGGATGCGTGGTGCTGATATCGCCGATGCGATGATGGTCGATGATCTCCACCACGTCGGCGCTCTCGATGCCGGGAGCCGCCTGGCGCGATTCGTTGTGGTCCACCAGAACCACCTTACGCTTCGGCTGCTTCGCCACGTCTGAACGCGTCACGATGCCGATGCACACGCCATTGTCGTCTAGAACCACTGCCTCGCGCAGCGAATGGCTCATCAGGTCCTCAACGGCTTCCTTCAACAGCTGGTTCTTGTCAAGCTTCAACACATCGGGCTCGTAGATCTCCGCCACCTTTTCGGACAGCGAGGCAATGAGGTCGTTCGCAACGGCCAGATTGTCGTCCTGGCGGTCCGCCGCCGTGATATAGCGCTCGGCAATCATGCGCGTGGTGACGAGGCCCTTGTACTTGCCCTCGTCGTCCACGACAACCAGGGAACGAACATTATGCTGATGAAGCGCGCGGCCCGCTTCCAGCAGGTGCGCATTCTCGTTGATGGTGAACGGGTTGCGCGTCATGACATCGGACACGCGCGGATACACATGGCTGATGACCATAGGCGGCTCGATGCCGTTGCGCTCCAGCACCCACTGCGTCTCCGGGGGCATGGGGCCCAGGCGCGCGGGCACGTAGCGAACCGGATCGCCGTCCTCGTCCACTTCGTTATTGCGCTTGACCATCTCGTTCTTGAAGTAAGCATAGGCAACGGCGGAAGAGATTGCGTCGTTGTCGGGATTGCGGTGTCCCACAATGATGGTGGGTAAATCCATTGCGGCTCCTTAACTAATAAATAGGTTGCGTTACCGGCGCCTGCAGGCCGCATGCCCTGTTGCGCTGGCAACTTGCTATGGTACCTATTCCGCAAGGTCGTTTCCATATTCGCCACGGCATATCCACCCTGTCCGCGCACAGCATGCCGCAGAATATCACGACGCCGTTCTTGCGAAGACGGGCGTCGCACCGCATCTGCACAAGACTTGCAAGCGTCTTCCGTCGTTAACCTTTTATTCACATAATTGGTGCACGTATTGAGCTTTGCGCCATGCTTAATACGCAAGGTAGTTGCTGTTAATTTTCATCATAACCCCAGTTCATGCGCAACATTTCTATGTGTATGTCCCAATTTTTCCCTATTGGGTGATTTCATTTGAAATTAGCATGGACACACATATATGAAATCTGTTACCTTGACGGTCGTTACATCGACGATAGGAAGGCCTTGATTATGACACCTGACCAGATTATCGCCCTCGTCATCTTCCTCGGAGTGATGGTTCTCATCGTCACCGAGAAGGTGCACCGCACGTCTGCCGCACTCGCAGGCGCCGTGCTGCTTTTCCTCACCGGCATCATCAGTTTCAACGATGGCATCGAGTCAATCGACTTCAATACCATCGGTGTCCTCACGGGCATGATGCTGTTCGTTGCCGTGGTGAAGCAGTCCGGTCTCTTCGAATACCTGGCATACAAGTCGGCGAAGATGGCAAAAGGCGACCCATGGCGCATCATGGTCGCGTTCGTGCTGATTACCGCAGTTTGCTCGGCAATCTTGGACAACGTCACCACCGTTCTGCTCATCGCACCTATGACACTTACAATCTGTAAGATTCTTGACGTCAACCCCGTGCCGTACTTCATGACGCAGATCTTTGCCAGCAACATCGGCGGCACGGCAACGCTCATTGGCGACCCGCCGAACATCATGATCGGCTCCTCCGCCGGGTTGACGTTCTTCGACTTTGTGCTCTACGACGGCCCCGCCGTCGTGCTCTCCCTGATTGCGTGCATCGTGATATTCAAGTTCATCTACGGTCGCAAGATGACGGCAACGGCCGAAGCTGAGGCGATCGTCATGGACCTGGACGAGAAGAGCGTCATTCGCGATGAGGGCCTGTTCAAGAAAAGCATCGTCATGATCCTGGTCGTGACCGTCGCCTTCATGCTCCATGGCCAGCTGGGGCTGGAGAGCTCCGTCATCGCTCTCACCGCTGCAGCCATCATGCTGATCATCGGCGGGCAGGACATCGAGGAGATGATCCTAGGTGTGGAATGGACCACGATCGGCTTCTTCGCCGGCCTGTTCATCGTCGTCGGCGGCA
>USAB01000070.1 GCA_900552585.1 uncultured Coriobacteriaceae bacterium | reverse complement strand
GTGGATGCCGCTCTTCCAGGCAGGCAACAACATCCGCCAGTAGCACGTCGCTCATCTCGCCGATCCACTCCGCGCCGAAGCCCACAACGCTTGCGCGCAGCCCGGTACCTCCCAATTCTCGATATTCCACCAGGCCTCCTTCCCTTTTGCCTCCAGACCTGAATTATCCGCCAGACTTGTCGAACGGCAAAGCAACGCTCGTAGGAACGTCGCCGAAGTTCAACGTGGTCTGTCCGGTCCGCAGGCTTCTCATAGGCCGCACGACTACCTCGTCGTCGGGACGGACGGTATCGCACAGCACAGGCGATGCCGGGTCGAAGCGTTTGAGATTCTTCCGCAGCTGCTGCGCGCCGCGATTCGCATAGCAGTACCGGCACCCGTTCGTGCATGTGCCATAGGCGCCGATGTCGATGCTGGCCACGCAATGACATAAGGGGCGCTGCGCGGGATCTTTGCGCACATCCAAACGCTCGCCCACAAGGCGCTCCACCATACCCGCATCGATACAGGAACTTGCGACGATCCCCACATCCGAGAAGTCCTCCTCTTCCGCGCACGCCCTCACGCGGATACCGTTGCCGGCCGCAATCTGCCCCAGCTGCCGAGCGAACTCCCGCAACGGCCGACCCCCTTCCACATGCGCGCCCATCTCTTCGAGCGCTTTCTCGATGCTCCGGTACCGGTCCAGGAAGCTGATGATGCACGTATGCGTGCAGCCGCGCAGCGCTTCCGCAATGGCCCGGAATGCCCGCACGTGATATGCCATTGTGTACGTATCCGTGAAGAAGATGGGGTCATAGCGCCAGATCACGCGATCGGGCCCGATGCGGTCGGCAAGCTGCTGAAATACGGGGATCATGACGTCCGCCTTGTCCGGCACACCGGGCTCCACATTGCGCCCGTAGCCCGTGAGCGTGAACAAGAAGAAGTACGGATACGGCTCTAGGCGGTCCAGATACGGCATCAGCGGCAGCGGGTTCTTCGTCCAGAACGCAATGCAGTCCACCACGTCCGGCGTGAGCGCCACCTTGCTCAGGCGATGCGCATCGAACGGGCTGCGAACGTAGACGAAGCCCTGTTGCAGACGGCGCACGAACCACTCCGGATAACACGATGGGATATCCGTTCGCCTGCTGGCGCTGATAATCATCCGGCACCCCCTTCGCATACACCCTCCGCACAAATATGCCCGCATTATAGCCGCCGCAGATGCAACACAGCCGAAGAGGCACGTTCCCTTCGGCTTCTCTGCGAAAACGGCGGCGCAATATGCCATAGTTGCGGAAACGGGAAAGGAGCACACATGCCCGATAACGCAACACCACCGGTCCAGGGCCCCTTGACGCCGAAGGATATCCGTGCGGCATTGGATGCGCTGGCCGAAGAGAATTATCGGAAATTCTCGGCGCGCCTGCTGCCGCCCGGAGAACATGTGCTGGGCGTGCGCCTGCCCGCCCTGCGCCGTCTGGCGAAGCGCATAGCCGCCGGCCCCCATCCGGAACGGCTCCTGGAGCAGGAGACCACGGGGACGTTCGAGGAGGACATGCTGAAGGGCATGGTCATCGGGTACGCGCCCTGCTCGCTTGAAGAGCGGCTGCGGCGCATCCGTGCATTCGTGCCATCAATCCGGAACTGGTCCGTGTGCGACAGCTTCTGTGCTGGGCTGAAATTCACGGAGGAAAACAAGCAGCGTGTCTGGGAATTCCTGCAGCCGTATTTCTCCTCCGAACAGGAATACACCATCCGCTTCGCCTGCGTCATGATGCTGGACTACTACAACGACGAGGAGCATCTTGCCCAGAACCTGCGCATCCTGGACCGTCTGGGGAACAAGCCGCAGTATGCCCTGATGGCCGTGGCATGGGCGCTGTCCATGCTCTATGTCCGCTTCCCCGATCAGGTCGAACCCTATTTCGCGAACAGCGCGCTGGACAAGAAAACATTCAATGCCGCATTGCAGAAGATTGTCGAATCCCAGAAGACGGATGCCGTCCAGCGCAAGCGCATCCGCCGTTTGAAGCGGCCGTAATCAGTTTGCGTCCCAACCGAATGGAACGCCGACCACGTGCCGGCCACCAACTGTCGCAAGCCGAGACACCTTTCCCTCCAAGGCAGAAATGTCCTTTCGTTGCCTTCTGCATCGAAGAAAAGCACAATGGGGACAATTCGCCCGTTCCGTCCCCAGAGGAGCCGTGAGCGTTCATGACTGCAAATAAGATCGATCGAGATGGCCTGATCAAGGCCGCGTACCACATTGCAGATGAATATGGCGTCGCCGCCATTACCGTACGGCAGGTTGCACAGCGCTGCGGAATCTCGGTTGGATCGGTGTACAAGGTATTTCCCGCGAAAAAGGATCTGGTAGTAGCCGCTATCGTGCAGTACTTCGATCGCGCTCTCCGGCAGGACTTCTGCCATCCGCAGCCGAACGAGAGGTTCATTCCCTATTGCCGCCGCATGCAATCGGCCATCCAGCGAACCGCGGAAGAATTCGAAAGCCGTTGGCTGCGCGATGCCGATGCCCTGCCCCACGCCGAGGCGGCGGCGGGAAAGGTCCGCGAAGCGCAGCAGATGGAACATATCAGGCAGGGCATGGAATACGTACTGACCCACGACTCCTCCATCGATGCGGGCTCGCTTGAGGGAAAGACCAGCGCTGCGCGCATATGCTCCCTGATGCTTGACGTCCTCATGGAGGACATTCGACAGGGCACCGACCATTTCGACACGCTCGTTCCCTTTGTGGAAGCCAAGCTCTACCGCAGCAGCGGCCCTTCCCAATCCGAGTGAACAATGCGCCGTTGATGTTCACCGCACCCTCTTTAGCATTGAAGAAAACAAGAGGGCGGCCATCCGCCCCGCTCAGGAGGAACCCATGGATACGCAAACCGTCATCGCTGCGTTGGTGATCACCGCCGCTTGCACCCTATATACCGCAGGCGCGTTCTCCGAACGCCGTCGGGGCAGGCTTGAGCCTGCGCACCTTGCCTTGTTCTGGCTGGGCCTTGCCTGTGATGCGACGGGCACCGGCATCATGTCCGTTATTGCCGGAGCTGAAGGAGGCACCCCGGCAGCGCATGCCGTAACGGGAACGTTCGCGCTATGTCTTATGCTCTTCCATGCCGTATGGGCAAGCATCGTTCTTGCCCGAGGGAACGAAAAAGCGCAAGAGGGGTTCCATCGCCTGAGCATCGCCGTGTGGCTATTCTGGCTTGTCCCCTACCTATGCGGTCTTTTGATGGGTATCCCCGCCCTTCGCCTTCCCGCATCGACGGCGATGGTCTGCGCTGGCGTGGGCTCGTTCGCAACCGGTGCCGCGCTCTGCCTCAGCCGTCACCTATGCACGGGCGGGCGGCGCTAGGAACTTCACGGCCTCGCCGATGGCGAAATCCATCGCATCGGGATTCGAGAACGGATGGTCCGCCTTCTCCACCGCCAGCAACTCAATGACATTGTCGTCGGCGAACTTCTGCGTGTCCTGCAGGGGAACCACCTCGTCGCGCATGCCGTGGATGAGCAGGATGTCGTCCGCGACGTCGAAGTACTCATGCGCGCGAACATCGTGTTCCTTCAGGTCGTCGAAGAATTCCTGGTCGAACTCCGATTTTCGCTCGAACCCCTTCAGCACCTTTTTCCCACGCGAAAGCGCATGCAGCTCGTCGTCCGAGAACGTCGCCTGCATGACGCCGTATGCATCGATAGCCGGGCAGCGCAGGACAATCCGTCGGAACGGGTTGCCTGATTCCGCCAAGTACCGCAGACCGATATAGCCTCCGTAGCTCGTGGAATACAAGTACAGGTACGTTGCCTGCAGCTGTTCCTTCGCATAGGAGACCGCCAAATCCAGGTACTCTATGCTCTCGGGGGCGGACATCTTCTTGCGTCCGTCGTTGCCGTGCGCCGGCCAATCGAACGTCAGCACCGCATAGCCCTTGTACTTCGACGTAATCCGCTCCGCGAACTTCGCAATAGGATGGTTGTCCTTGTTCCCGCCGAATCCGTACGTGGCAATGACCACGGATTCGAACGACCGGGCGTTGTCATGGCTGTACAGCTTGCAGCGCACGCTTTGACCCTGCTCGTTGATGTTGAAATACTTTTCTTTCATGCCGTCCTGAGCTTTCCACGCCTTCGCCTCATTCCTTGCCATGGTAGCGCAGCGGACACCGGCGCGCAGCATCCGGCGGAGCGAATCCCCGTAACGAACGCGCATTCCGCCATAGGGAATTCATGCGGATTACCCGTGCCGGCGCCTTTCTCGCTAGAATGGAAAAGTTGCGCAGATACCGCATACGGGCCGCGGAGCATGCAGCTTGCGCCCGCACGCGAAAGAAAGGACCGACATGCCAAGCTTGGCCGACCAGATATCTTCCCGCAGGACGTTCGCCATCATCTCCCACCCCGACGCGGGCAAAACGACGCTGACCGAGAAGCTGCTGCTGTACAGCGGCAGCATCCAGACGGCCG
Organism: uncultured Coriobacteriaceae bacterium; assembly: GCA_900552585.1. Classification (GTDB taxonomy): domain Bacteria; phylum Actinomycetota; class Coriobacteriia; order Coriobacteriales; family Eggerthellaceae; genus UMGS1519. Next base: position 5,197 of record USAB01000070.1, on the reverse strand, counting down.
GTTCCGTGAAGGGCAAGAGCAGCGCGAAGCATGCCGTGTCCGACTGGATGGACATCGAGAAGGCACGCGGCATCTCCGTCACATCGTCCGTACTGCAGTTCGAATACGACGGCTGCTGCGTGAACATCCTCGATACGCCCGGCCACCAGGATTTCTCCGAGGATACGTACCGCACGCTCATGGCCGCGGACGCCGCCGTCATGGTCATCGATGGCGCGAAGGGCGTCGAGGCCCAGACGAAGAAGCTGTTCAAAGTCTGCACGCTGCGCCATATTCCCATCTTCACGTTCGTGAACAAGATGGACCGCGAAACGCGCGACCCGTTCGACCTCATGGAGGAAATCGAAACGGTGCTGGGCATCGACACCTATCCCATGAACTGGCCCATCGGCAACGGCCAGACGTTCCGCGGCGTATTCGACCGCGCAACACGCCAGGTGCTGGCATTCGAGGGCACCGGCCGCGGCAACTCCACGAAGAAGGTCCAGGAAGTCGAAGCCGAATTGGGCGACGAGGCGCTTGATGCGCTCATCGGCACGGAGAACCACCGCAACCTGATGGACGACATCGAACTGCTGGACGGCGCCGGCGACGAATTCGACCGCGGCGCCGTGAACACGGGCCGGCTGACGCCGGTGTTCTTCGGCTCGGCGCTTACGAATTTCGGCGTGGAGCCGTTTCTGAAAGAGTTCCTGCGTTTGGCCCCGTCCCCACTGCCGTACACGGACACGCTGACGAACGAGAAAGTGGAGCCCACATCCAGTGACTTCTCCGGTTTCGTGTTCAAAATCCAGGCGAACATGGACAAGCACCATCGCGACCGCATAGCGTTCATCCGCATCTGCTCCGGTAAATTCGAGCGCGGCATGGAAGCGTACCACGTGCAGGGCGACCGCAAGATCAAACTGGCCACGGGCACGTCGCTGATGGCCGACGACCGCGCCACCGTGGACGAGGCGTACGCGGGCGACATCGTGGGCCTGTTCGACCCGGGCATCTTCTCCATCGGTGACACGCTGTGCGAGGCAAGCCATCACGTGCAGTACCCGCCCATCCCCACGTTCACGCCGGACTACTTCGCGCGCATCACGCAGGTGAACACGTTGAAGCGCAAGCAGTTCGTGAAGGGCATGCAGGAGCTTTCGCAGGAAGGCGCCATCCAGATCTACCGCCGCCCGGGCTTCGGCATGGAAAGCGTCATCGTGGGCGTGGTGGGCGTGCTGCAGCTGGATGTGTTGGAACAGCGCCTGAAGAGCGAATACAACGTGGAGGTGCGCCGCGAGGGCCTGCCGTACACGGCCATTCGCTGGATCGAGAACGACCCGGAAACGTACGACTTGGCGAAGCTGAACCTGACCGGCGACACGCTACGCGTGGAGGACATGCGCGGCAACAAGCTGCTGCTGTTCACCAGCCCGTGGAACATCAACTGGGCCACGGAGCGCAATCCCGACCTGAAGCTCTCCGAAGTGGGCAACGTGAAGTTCTAGACACGGCGCATCTTCGCGGAGACAACCCGAACGGGGCGCATGCAGGCCGCACGCCGCATGCGCCCCGTTGCGTTTCAGGCGCCCGCTTCACGCGCGCTGCGCCGTCACATCTCGAACAGGAACACCATGAGCGGGATTGTGACGATGCATACCAAGATCGTGACGACGTTGATGGTGCTGGCGTATTCCGCGTTGCGCAGGTAGAGCTGCGCCATCTGGTTGATGGTGGATGCCGAAGGCCCGGCGGCGGCGAGCAGCGAGATCATCAGCACGGCCTGGCCGTTCGGCGCCAGGGACGCCAGCGGTGCGAATTTGAAGATTGCCACGATAAGCAGCGGAAACACGATCATGCGCAGCAGGACCGGAATGGGCAGGCGCTTGAATGCGCGCATCCTCCGGAAGTCCATACCGCCCAGGATCATGCCGGTGATGAGCATGGAAATGGGGCCGATCATGCTTCCCACGCTCGACACGGCCTGGTCCACGACATCCGGCAGCTGGATGCCGGCCAGGAACAGGAACAGCCCGATGTAGATGGATATCATGTTCACACCCAGCAACATGGGCTTCAGCTCGATGCTGGGAGCGCCCTGCATGAGCATCTTGCCGTGGCTCCACAGGAAGATGGTCTGCACCAGGATATACGCCGTGCAGTAGATGACCATGTCCTGCCCGAACGTCATCAGCACCAGCGGAATGATGAGGTTGCCGCAGTTCGGGTACACCACGGATGCCTTCTCCACCGGGTCGAGGCCCGCCACCCGGTCGATGACCTCGGCAAGGATGATGAAACCCACCTGGCAGATGACGCTTGCCAGCAGCGCCAGCAGGAAACCTTGCATGACCTCTTGCGTCATCTGCACCTGGAATGCCGAGATGATCATGCACGGCGAGATGACGTACAGCGAGGCAATGGACAGGCCTCGGCTCTGATCCGCCTTCATCGCACCGGAGCGCACCAGGGCGAACCCCATGGCAATGATCAGGAACAGCGAGCCGATCTTCTGGGCAAGAACCAGGCTCATTGCCCAGGCGCCTCTAGCGCAACGGCCGTCAGCTCGCCGGCGATGGGGCGGGCCATCCAATCCGCAACGTCCTTGCCGCGCAGCCCCTGCGACAGCAGGAAGACCAGCTTCGCATAGGCCGCTTCCAACGTCATATCCACCGTTCCCACGGCGCCCGCCTTCGCAATGGCGTCACCCGTGGCGTAATGCCCCATGAGCACCACGGCCTGAACGCACTGCGAACCCACGGCCACGGGCACGCCCGCCTTAATCACGCGCGAGAACACATCCGTGAGACCGGGCTCCTCCGCCGGCAGGTTGCCCACGCCGTATCCGCGGACCAGCACGGCTTCGGGCAGTGGCGTGCAGAATGCCGCCACGCGCGCCGCCGTAATGCCGGGCACCATGTCGATGACTGCCACATCATGCCGCCGGTACGGCTTCGGATGCGGCCACCCCTGCCCTTCGGCGGAGACGGGATACCACCGCCAGGGGGCGCCGGTGCGCGCCTCGGGCGCTGTGGCGGGCGAATCAAATCCCTCGTACGCCCAGGACGAGCGCTTCGTCACGCGGCTACCCAGGAACAAATGGTGGCCGAAGAACACGGACACGCCCGCCGTCTGCTTCGACAGCGCCGCATTCAGCGCGCCTGTGACGTTCGCCGTCGCATCGGATTCGATGCGGCCCAACGGCAGCTGCGAACCGGTGAGAATCACGGGCTTGCCGAAATCCGTCAGGGCATACGACAGCGCAGCGGCCGTATACGCCATGGTGTCCGTGCCATGGAGCACAATGAAGGCATCCGCCTTATCGCGGTTTGCCCGCAAATCGTCGATGATGGCCTGCCAGTTCTCGGGCGTGGCATTCGACGAGTCGATGAGCGGGTCCAGCTGCGTGAACGAGACCTGTCCGGAGACAAGCTGCGTGCCCGCGATGATGTGGTCCAGCCAACCGCGGAGATCCGCTCCTGGCGCCAGCCCGTTCGGCGTGGGCACCATGCCGATGGTGCCGCCCGTGTACGTGATATGTATCTGCATGTTATTCGTCCTCGAGAATCCGATCCGTCTCCTTGTCGAGGATATCATCCATCAGGTTACCCTTGATGCGCTTGCGCACGAAGAACCAGCCTGCAACCATGGCAACGGCCACCACGGCGAACAGCGCAAGCGTCCATCGGCCGGAATCGCTGGTCAAGTTCGACAGCACCACGATGACGAAGAATGCAATGGCAAGCCAGTTCGTCACCGGCGCACCGGGCATGCGGTAGTCCGGGCGCTTCTCCTTGCCTGCCTTCACCTGCTTCAGAAACGCCAGATGGGTGATAAGAATCATGCACCAGGTGCCTGCAATGCCAATGCCGGCCAGGTTCATGATGATGTCGAAGGCATCGGCGGGCAGCAGATAATTCAGCAACACACCCAACAGGCCCAGCGATGACGTGATGATGATGCCGCCGTACGGCACCTTGTTCCTGTTCATGCGCGCCGCGAACTTCGGGCCGGAACCCGCAATGGCCATGGAACGCAGCGTGCGGCTGGTGGCGTACAGCCCGGCGTTCAACGACGACAGCGCCGCCGTGAGCACGACGACCTGGATAATGGAATCGGCATACGGCACGCCCAGCGCCGCGAAGAATGTGACGAACGGGGACTGCGCGGAGGAATACGCCGTATAGGGAAGCACGATCGCCATAAGGATGACCGAACCCACGTAGAACACGAAGATGCGCACGATCATGGAATTGATAGCGCGGGGCAGCTGCTTGACCGCCTCCTCTTTCGCCTCACCTGCGGCGACGCCGACCATCTCCGTACCGCCGAAGGCGTAGACGACGCCCAGCGTCAGGGCGAAGACGGGCGCCAGCCCCATGGGCAACAGGCCGCCGTAGTCCGTGATGTTCGAGATGCCCGCCGTAGTGTCCCCCACCGGCGCGCCGAGGATGATGCATGCGATGGCCACGACCATGAACACGATGATGGTGCCGACCTTAATCAGGGCGAACCAGAATTCCGCTTCGCCGTACATCTTCACGCTCATCAGGTTCAGGCAGAACACCAGCGCCAACGCGATCAGGGCGATGACCCATTGCGGGACGGGCTGGAACAGCGTCCAGTAATGCATATACAGTGCCACGGCCGTGATGTCCGCCATGACAGTCGTGGACCAATCCAGGAAGAACAGCCAGCTCGTGATGTAGGCGCCGCGCTCGCCCAGGAACTCGCGCGCATACGACACGAACGCGCCGGACGACGGACGCCGGACGGACAGCTCGCCCAGCGCGCGCACCATCAGGAACGCGAACACGCCGCAGATGGCGTACGCGAACATGAGGCCGGCGCCGCCCTGGGCCAGACGTCCGCCGGCTCCCAGGAACAGCCCCGTGCCGATGGATCCCCCCAACGCGATCATCCGGATATGGCGCGGCTTCAATTCCTTGGCATATCCTGCATCGCCCTTGTCGCGCTTCGCCGTCAGCGCCTGTCCCTGCGAATCCGCCATGGCCACCTCGTTCCGGTTAGATTTCCCTAATCGGCACATTATGCACCCGTTTGCCGGAAACGGAGCGGCGCCGCCGGGAAAAGGGGCCCGAGGAAACACGATGGAAACAATAGCGGGTGAATCGCGGAAACCGTGCCATTCCGCCGCCGATGGACATCCGCACGGCAGCCGCTTGCGGGAACGCCCGCCCCGCCCCATGTTCAC
>USAB01000069.1 GCA_900552585.1 uncultured Coriobacteriaceae bacterium | reverse complement strand
TAGGCGAGTATGAGGATCTCACCATCGAAGCCGAGTTCGCCCAGAAACAGCTTGTAACAGCCATGTCCGCGCTTGAGTCCGCAAGAGTCCACGAAGTGGCCAAATCCCGATATGTCGTCGCGTTCCAGCAGCCTACGTTGCCGGATGAGTCCCTCTATCCGCGTCCTTTCCTTTTCACGGCCTATGTCTTTGTCGGCGCCCTGCTTCTTCTCGGGCTTCTGCTGCTGCTTCTGGCCGTCCGTCTTCGCAAGCGTGCCGTCCGACCTCTTCGCCAGCTCCGTATGCTTCGCACGTGATTCCTCGGATACGTTGTGGTTGCGGTTGCGCGAACGGCGATGCGCCGGCGCGTGCCCTTCGCCCTTCTGACCCGCATGGCCGTTCTTCGAGCGCGAGGACGACCCGCCGCGCGCGGCGCTCGGACGATTCGAGGAATCCTGGGCGCCCTGCTGGCCGCCGCGGGAACGACGGCGGCGCCGGCGCGTGCTCTTCTTCTCGCCGGATTCCGTCTCGGTCCGATGCGGGCGCGTGGGGTTGCGGTGGATCTCGCCCTTTTCCGCAAGCTTGTCCTTGCCGGTGAAGCGCTCCGTGGATCCGACGAGCAATGCGGAACGGGCATCCCGCTCCGATGCCTGGGCGTACTCGTAATACGCATCGCCGATGGAACGGGGCCGTCGGCTTTCAGCATCTTCGGCCGGCTCGTCGAACGCGGACAGCGGTATGCGGACACGCTTGCCCTCGTCCGTGCGGAGCACGACCTCCTCGTGCGGCATGTCAAGCTGGCAAACCTTGAAATCGCCTTCCGGCGTGCTGATGGTCGCGTTGTTCTTCGGCGCGCGAGACTTGAAGTCCTTGTACGTGTCGTACTCATAGCGAAGGCAGCACATCAACCTGCCGCAGACGCCGGAGATCTGCTGAGGGTTCAGCGAAAGGTCCTGCGCCTTCGCCATCTTGATGGACACCGGGCAGATCTCGCCACCCATGCGCGAGCAGCACAGCTCCTGGCCGCAATGCCCGATGCCGCCCACGATGCGCGCCTCGTCGCGCACGCCGATTTGCCGCATATCCACATGCACATGCAGCTCGCTGGAAAGGCGGCGAACCAGTTCGCGGAAGTCCGTGCGCTCCTCTGCTTCGAACAGGAACACGGCGCGGTTGCCGTCGAACAGGTACTGCACCTTGATGGGATGCATGTTCTCGTTCGTCTGCGCAGCCAGCCGCTTGAAGACGGGCAGCGCCTCCTTCGACAAGCGCTCCATAGCGTCGCGTTGGTCGCGGTCTTCGTCGGTGGCCATGCGAACAACGGGCTGAAGTGGGCTGCGCAGATTCTTTATCTGCAGGTCGTCCACCTCGGCAACCTCGCCGACAGCTTGGCCGAATTCCAGGCCGCGGGCGGTGCGCACAATGACGCCGTCGCCGGCATGTATTTCAAAGTCCTTCGGGTCGAACCAGCGCGTTCGCGGATCGAAGGGCAATCTAACTGATGCTACAAGAGCCATATAAGGCCTCTCTCATATCGAAAAGCAAGACATCCAAGCATGTCTTAGGAGATACATTATACGTGAACGCCTTGTCGGTCTGGTCGACCGCGCGCAGGGCGCGGGATACGCGTGCCGCATCCGTTTTCGCGGCCGCCGATTGGATGGACGCCGACGCGTCCACGTTGATGACCAGCTGCGGGGCGCCCGAGACCACCATCAGAACATCGCGGAGCCACGACCGGATGATGGCCGTGGTCTGGCGCAGGTACTGGGCGGCCTTCATGTTCAGCGCATTCTTGTTGCGCTGCTCCAAACGGCGCAGCGCGCTCGTAGCCAGGAAGTCCGAGTTGTCCTTCAATTCGCGCTCCTGCTCCTTGCGGGCGGCATCCAACGGCGCGTTCGCCGCCTTCGTCAGCTCACGTGCATAGTCGATGACATCCAGATCATCGGCCGTTTCCAGAAGCCCCATGATCTCCAGCAGGCGCTTGCGGTGCGCCATGCGCTCGGAGCTGCGCACAAATTCCGAGGCGCGGCTGATGGAGCCGCCGCACGCCTGGACGGCTGCCGCCGCACGCTCCGGCGACACGCCCGTATGCTGCACCAGGATACCGACGGCTTCCTTGGCGGGAATCTGGCGGAACGGCACGACCTGGCAGCGGGACACGATCGTGGGCAGCACGCTGTCGCGTGTGCGACCCAGCAGGATCATGACCACATCGTCCGCCGGTTCCTCCAGCGTCTTCAGGAAGGCATTCGCCGCATGCACGCCCAGGCGGTCCGCGCGATCGATGATGTACACCTTGCGCTGGGCGCGAATGGGCGCCAGGGCACTATCGGCCACGATGTCGCGGATCTGCTCCACCAGATAGCCGTTCGCGCCGGCAGGCTGCACGTAATGGATGTCGGGATGCCGGCGGCGCTTCGCGCGCTTGCAATCGTCGCATTCCCCGCAGCCGTGACGCGGGCATACGACGGCCTGCGCAAGCGCGTATGCTGCGATGGTCTTGTTCGAGCCCGCCTGCCCGGTGAACAGGTAGGCATGCGATACGCGGTTCTCGCTAACGGTCGCACGCAGGAACGCCCGCACCTTCGGCTGGCCATAGATGCTGTCGAAGATATCCGCCATGCGCTATGCCATTCCCGGGATCGTGGCCTTCTGGTCCGTATTGACCTGGTTGATGACCTCGAAGAATCCTTCCGGGAACACCTCGTCCACATTGCCCCATTCGAAAATATCCGCCACTTCCTTGAAGATGGCGCGCGCCGTCTCGGGCTTCGAGCCGTCGGAGGACACAACGCGAACGCGCTCCGGATTCTCGCTCGCAATCTGCCGGAACGCTTCATTGACGGCCGTATGGAAGCCGACGCCGGCCTGTTCCAGGCGATCGGCATTGCCATGATGCGTCGCGCGCTCGAGGCCCTCCTCTGCCGGCGCATCCATGGTGAGCAGGATGGTGCGGCATGGATGGATGCCCTGGCAGGCGAAATTGTTCGCCTGCTGCACGAAATTGCGTGGCAGACCTCGGCCGCACGCCTGGTAGGCGATGCTGGAATCGTAGAAGCGGTCGCACAGCACCACTTTGTCCGCGGCGAGCGCCGGGACGATGACCTCACGCACGAGCTGCGCACGGGCGGCTTCGTAGATGAGCAGCTCCGTTTCAGGGGCCATCTCGGAATTATCGGCATCGAGCACTACCTTGCGCAGCGCCTCGCCGATTGGGGTTCCGCCCGGTTCTCGCAAGACCACCACGTCGCAGCCCAGCTGGCGCAGAGCGCCCGCAAGGAAATTGACCTGTGTCGTCTTGCCGGCGCCTTCGCCGCCTTCGAACGTGATGAAGATGCCGGGGCCGTTGCTCTTGCCTTCGCCAATCATATGCAGTACCTCAGAAATAGCCGGGCGTTAGCGCTCCGGTTCGTTTTCTTCCAAATCGTAGATGTCCTGTCCCGCTGCGTCGATTCCCACGAACACGGGGAAATCCCTCACCCGGATGCAGCGCAGGGCCTCCGTGCCCAAGTCGCCATAGGCGATGGTCTCCGATGATATTACGCATTTCGCCAGATAGGCCGCCGCCCCTCCAGTGGCAACGAAGTAGACCGCGCCATTGCGCTTGCACGCATCGTGCACTGCCGCCGAGCGCTTTCCCTTGCCGATGGTCGCGGCAATGCCCCGGTCGTACAGACGCGGAGCCGCAAAATCCATACGCGATGCCGTCGTCGGGCCCACTGCGCCGAAAGGGCGACCTGCAGCAGCAGGCGTCGGACCGGCGTAGAAGATTGCCTGGCCATCCAAGCCGTATGGCAGGGGCGCATCGGAGGCCATGCCGTCGAGCTCTTCCAGCAGGCGGATGTGCCCGGCATCGCGCAACGTATACAGAGGGCCGCTGATCAGGCAGCAGTCGCCCGCCTTCAGGTTCGCCAGCTGCGCACGGTCGAAGGGCGTCTGCAGGCGCTTCGGCTCCAATGCAACCGAAGCCTTAGATCCCTCAGAGCTCATACGTACCCCTCCTCATGGCAGAGCATCCCATGTTGATGGCAAGCGGCAGCGCCGCAATGTGGCACGGCGCCGTATTCACCTTCACGGCAAGCGCCGTGGTGGATCCGCCCAGCGCACCGGGCCCGATGCCGGTACCGTTCACAATGCCCAGCAGCTCGCGCTCCAACGCGGCATCCCGTGCATCGGGGGCCGGCTGGTCCACAGGGCGAAGCAACGCGCGCTTCGCCAGGCCCGCCACCTTGTCGAACGTGGCACCGATGCCGATGCCAATGACAAGCGGCGGACACGCATTCGCCGCCTTGTGGTCGACGCAATCCAGCAGCTCGTCGATGATCCCTTGCTTCCCCGCCCCGGGCACGAGCATGGTCACGCGACTGGCATTATCCGAGCCGCCGCCCTTCAGCATGATGCTGATGCGCGCCGCCCCGGGCTCGGAAATGGGATGAAACTCGCAGAACGCCGGCGTATTGTCGCCCGTGTTCGCCCGGTCGTGCACCGCATTGCGCACGACGGATTTGCGCAGAAGGTGCTCCGTGTAAGCAGCACCGACGGCTTCGTTCACGGATGCGAATACATCTGCTTCCACCAGCACGCCAGGGCCCGCTTCCAGGCACACCCAAACCGTGCCCGTATCTTGACAGATGGGCACATGGTCTTCAGCGGCAATCCGCGCGTTCTCGCACAGCTGGCGCAGCACTTCGCTTCCGCGCGGCGACGTCTCCGTCCGAGCGGCCTCCTGAATGCCCGCAAGGATATCGGGCGGCAGTTCGCAAGCCAAATGCGGAATGGCCTCCCGCACGGTCTGCGCAACCTGTTCCTTTGTAATGACTTTTTCCATGCCCTCGATTATACGGCAGCACCCGCAGATGCCGGCTCCTACGATGTTTCGGTACAAAAGGGACAGATACACGAAGCCCCGCCTTCATACGAGAGCGGGGCTCCGAAAATAGCGAAAGGCCGAAACGTGGTCGGGATGCAGCCGATGAGCTGCGGCAGTTAACCCGCGGTCGAGCTGCTGGAGACGGCGCTTGAGGAGGATGATGCCGTCTTATTCGCCGCAGCGGAAGATGAGCTGGAAGCCGTAGTATTCGAAGAGCTGCTGTAGCCGGTTCCGCCATTGCTGGAAGAAGACACAGCATTGCCGTTATTCGCCGCGTTGCCGCCGTTGCCGTTCGAGCCGGAGCTGGGCACCGTGTTGCCGCCCTGGTTCGCATTCTCATTGCCGTTCGAGCTGGAAGATTCGCTCATGGTCGACGACGAGGAGGGCCTATTGTCCTGGTTCTCGGAAGAGGTATTCATTTGATCGGCAGAAGAGCTGCTCGCCGTATCGCTCACCCGGATGATCGGCGCCGTTTTCGTGCCTAGGCCCTCGCCGCTGGTGGCGGTGTTGATGACATGGGCGGTGATGAACACCGTCAGCAAGCCGACGACGGTCATGATTGCGATGGCGAACCACTTCTTCTTCGTAACGTCCAGCGAACCCATCACCGCATGCTTATGGGCCTTCGCGGCTTTATGCGAGTACTTCGCGCTGCTCGCGGAATACTTCGAGCGGTCGGTACCGTAGATGGACTGCGGCTGCGCAGCCGTCTTCGCTCCGGTGCCGTCCGCATTCAGCGGCGTCGTTCCAGGACGGACGGATGCATCCGTACCGGGCATGACGGTTGTATGGTCGGAATCGGAATCGGCATTGAACTGCTTTTTCGCCTTCTCGCTAGATGCCGTGATGAAGCTCTTGTAAATCTGCGACGAGAGCGCCGTGACAGCGGCGGATGCCGCAACGCCGATTACAGAACCGGCAAGGCCGATCTGCGAAGAGAACAGCATGGCGGTCACTGCCGCCAGCGCGCTTGCCGTAATCTGCGCCACGGAAACATCCGACAGGACCTTCTTCCCTACGGATTGCTCTTTTTTCGGACTGTCGTCGGATTTGTCGGGGCCGGCATTGCCGCCTCCGACCATCTGCGTGCGTTCTGCCCCAGTAGGCATCTGGGTCGCGTATCCCGACTGGACCGCGGAGGAACGACCGGCCCGGTACCCGCTGTCCTGAGAAGCGGAAACCGGCCGATTCCCCTGGTTCTGCCGAGGTGCGCCCTGCGTCGGTTCATACGCCACGTGCTATCACTCGCTTTCCTTCGCTTTCCTATCGAACGTACAGTCTAGAAGTCTTTTCCAGAAGAAGCGGTCATGCACACGAAGAAGGGACATACCATTCACCAACCCGCGACAAAGGTTTCATCCAGAACGTATAGAACCTGATGAATTGTCGTTTCCGCCCAAAAGGAAAAAGACGGCCCGCCTTTCGGTGGACCATCCTTTCTCTTATTGCGGGCGTTGTGGAAACCCGTTGTTATACGGCTGCTTCGCCCTGCTCGCCCGTGCGGATGCGAACCGCTTCCTCGACGTTCGAAACGAAGATCTTGCCATCTCCGACCTCGCCCGTCCGAGCCGTCTTGCAGATGACATCTACCAGCGAATCGACCTGATCATCGTTCACGATGAACTCGAACTTCACCTTCGGCAGCATGTTCAGCAGCACCTCGGTTCCGCGGAAGTACTCCTTCCAGCCGTGCTGGTTGCCGCAGCCTTGCACTTGGCTGAGTGTCATGCCGTTGACGTCTGCCTTGAACAGGGCTTCCTTCAAAGGCTCAAGCTTTTCGGGACGTACGATTGCGGTGATCTTCTTCATAACGGTCCTCCTCCGTTCGTTAGTCCAAGCCCAGGAATGCGGGGTAGGCGGTCTCGCCGTGAACCGTGACATCCAGGCCACGTGCCTCGATCTCATCCGGGACCCTCAGGCCGCCGGCGATCTTCTTGATAATGGCGCCCAGAATCAGGTCAGCCACACCCACGAACACGATCGTAATCAGGATACCTGCAATCTGGCTGAGCAGCAGGCTGGGATCGCCGGTGTAGAACAGGCCGCCGAAGTCGGTCCAGGACAGGTCGGGTACGCAGAACAGGCCGGTCAGGATGCCGCCGGTGATGCCGCCGATGCAGTGGCAACCGAAAGCGTCAAGCGCGTCGTCGTAACCGATCTTGGCCTTCAGCTTCGAGATGGCCAGGTAGCAGATGGGCGAAACGATGAGGCCCATGATAAGCGCAGCCCAGGGTTCCACGAAGCCGGCAGCCGGGGTGATGACGACCAGTCCGGCAACCAGGCCGGTTGCAGCGCCGACCATCGTAGTCTTGTGCGTCATGCGGTTCTCCATGAACATCCAGGAGAGCATTGCTGCACCGGAAGCAACGACGGTGTTCAGCAGAGCCAGGCCGGCAGTGCCGTCGGCAGCGAACTCGGAGCCGCCGTTGAAGCCGAACCAGCCGAACCACAGCAGCGTTGCGCCAAGCATGACCATGGGCACGTTATGGGCGCGGTAGTTCATCATGCCGAAGCCCTTGCGCTGGCCGCACAAGATGCACAGGATCAAGCCCGTAAGGCCAGAGGAGATGTGCACAACGTCGCCGCCGGCGAAGTCGAGTGCGCCGATCGTGTCGCCGATCAGGCTGCCGTCGCCGCCCCAGACCATGTGAGCCAGGGGAGCATAGACGATTGCGGACCAGATAGCGATGAATGCCAGGAACGGACCGAATTTCATGCGCCCGGCAAGGGAGCCGCCGATGATGGCCGTGGTGATCATACAGAACGCAAGCTGGAACACGATGTCGACGATGGACGGATAATTGCCCCCATCAGGATGGCTCGCTGCATTGTTGAGCACATCCTGTACGGCAGACAAGCATCCGAGCTGATCGAAGCCTCCGAAGAACGGAATCGATCCGTCTCCGCCGTATGCGAACGACCATCCAACCAAGATCCAGACCACTGCGACGACCCCCATCGTAGCAACGGACATGAACATGGTATTGACAGCATTCTTGCGACGGGACATGCCTCCGTAGAAGAACGCCACGCCGGGTGTCATTATCAGGACCAGCATTGCACAAATCATCATGAATGCGGTCGAACCTGTATCGAACATTGCCCTAACCTCCTTGAAGTAGATCCGGTGATTTCCTCTCACCAACTGACGGTTATCAGTCTGCCTGCGCTGTATTTCAAAGTCGTTTCAGCACGGTTTCGCGTACACGTCGCCTTGGCGAAATAAATGTTTCGATTCGTTACGTTTTGAAACAACCTATAGTGATTCTTCTATCTGTTTCCTCAGTTCATATGTCTTGTACTGAATCACTCGACAGAATCGGCGGTTGTTTCGAATCGTTTGTTGAAATGCGGGTCAATTGTTTCGAACAGGTTTCCCAGCGCTCTCGAAGCCGCACTGCTTGTGCATTTCGTGAACGCGTTTCTGGGATTTGTGAAAGGGGTTTACACGCGCATGACGCTTGCTAGAATCGCTGCCGCATTGAGGGAATCCGCAACGAAAATAGGCGGGAGGGCGAACATGCCGCAACGTATTCGAGGACTGCTGTGCTCGATCGGGGGAAGCATCGGATGGGGCGTTTCGGGAGCCTGCGTCCAGTGTCTTTCCGACCAATACGGACTGGGGGTGCTGGAGCTTACTTCCATCCGCATGGTCTCCGCCGGACTGATACTGCTGGCGCTGCTGCAGGTGCGCGGACATCAGTTCAAATTCTCCGCCCTGAAGGACCCGCGGATGTTCCTGAAGATCGTTGCTTTCGGCTTGGCGGGCGTGTTCGCCAGCCAATTCACGTACGCCACGGCCATCGCCAGCACGAATGCAGGCACCGCCACGGTGCTGTGCTGCCTGAATTCCGCCATGCTGCTTGCCGTGGTATGTATCACTGCGCGGCGCCTGCCGCTTCCCTCCGAGGCTTTGGGCATCGCTCTCGCCCTTGCCTCCGTATGGCTGATTGCCACGGGAGGCAACCCGGCCAGCCTGGCCATCTCGCCGGACGGCCTGTTCTGGGGCATCGCCTGCGCGGCGGGCGTGACGTTCTACACGATATTCTCGAAGCCGCTCATGGCGAAAATGGGCAGCATCCCCGTGCTTGCCCTCGGCATGCTGTTCGGCGGTATCGGCGGCACGGCCTGCGCCCTCCCGCAATGGTCGTTCCCCGCGCTCGATGCCTCCGGCTGGCTCATGCTGGCCTGCGTCGTCATCCTGGGCACGGTCGTGACGTTTAGCCTGTTCTTCCGCGCTGTCATGTACCTCAGCGCCGTGGAAGTGGGGGCACTGAGCGTGCTGGAGCCAGTGGCGGCCACCGTCCTGAGCGCCGTTTGGCTGCATACGGCATTCAGCTCCGTCGACTATGTGGCGTTCGCCATGATGGCGGCCATGGTCGTGCTGATCTCGGCAGCCGGCAATGCGAAGCGCTCGCCGCGCGCGATCTCCCGTCCGAAGACGGCCGCGGCCTTTGCCATGAAACAGATCAGGCGGCCCATCGGATCGCTCCGACACGCCGCCCTTCATTAACGGGTTCCCCGACCGAGGCCCCGCCCGGAAGCCTGCATCCTATTCGGAGGATGCAGGCTTCTTTTTCGTCGTCTTCTTCGCAGTCGTCTTCTTGGCCGAAGACTTCTTCCCCGCCTGCTTCGCAGCCGCGCGCTCCTTCTTGCGCGCCTCCTTCTCGGCGGCTTCGCGCTCCTTCGCCGGGCACTTGAAATTCGGGCACAGGCGCCACGGACCGCGCTGCGTATGCACGATGACGATGGGCGCCTGGCAATCCGGGCACGTTTCACCCGTCGCCTCTATGCGGCCGTACTGCGGCAGCGG
>USAB01000068.1 GCA_900552585.1 uncultured Coriobacteriaceae bacterium | reverse complement strand
TACGGGCGGCGCCCTACAGCTGCGAATCCGGCAGGAACGACCGGTACGCGTCCACCAGGGCGTCGTCGCGCACCAGTTCCACCAGCGCACCGGTCAGCGCGGCGGCAACGGGATAGATGCACTCGTCGGCTGCCAGGATGGCGCACCGCGGCAGCCAGACCTCCACGGCCGGATCCAGCGTGTAGGAGATGCCCTCGGCATCCAGCATCCGATGCGCCTCGGAAAGCGACAGGTCGGAAGCGCCGTCCTCCGTTGCAATCATCTGCGCCATCTCCAGCGCCGCCTGCGCGGAGATGGACGTCTTCATGCCGATGACGGCCTTGTAGCAGGCGGCCGCCATGCGGGCCTGCCCCATTTTCCATTCGAAGTACGCCAGGCGGTACAGCAGCAGCGAGAGGTCACGATGCGACGTGGCTCGCGGGATGAAGCGACGCACCATGTCCACGGCGCCGAACAGGTCCTTGGCGTTCTCCAGCACGCGGGCCTTGATGAGCGCGGCATCGCACGAGGCGGGGGCGATGCGCCGCGCCTCGTTCGCATAGCGGAGCGCCTCGTCGTTGCGCCCCACGAGCGTCAGCATCCGCGCAGCAAGCTCTAGCGCATTGAAGTACACGTCGGGGACCAGGTGCACGGCGCGCTTGCCGTCGGCCAGCGAGCGGTTGAAGTACACGCGCTCGGCCGTGCTGCCGAAGTAGCGGTAGACGGCGTCCGTGTCATCCAGGTAGGCAATGGCCAGGCTGAGGTCCAAGGCGGACTGCAGCCGGTCGATGGCCTGCCCCAACGCCTCGGGATCGTCGCCAGTCATGACCCGCTGCGCATATTCGACGGCGGCATCCAGGTCGGACCCGGCGAAGAAGCGCTTGCGGACGGCCGGCACGTCAGAAAGGTCCACGGTGCCCTCGGCCAGCGCGCGGATGGCGCGGCTGCAGGCCTCCACGGTCTCGGGCCGCGCGCATCCGTCGCGCAGCTCCATGAACCGCGCAACGGCGCTCGTGTTCGACGTGGGCATGTCCTGGGCGAACGCATGCCAGACGCTGCGGCGCTCCGCATCCTCGTTGATGCCGAAATCCGCAACCGTGCGCACGTGCGCCGCCTCCGCGAGCGCGGCGCTGCAGGGGCGTTCGTCCAATTCAGGCGGCAGGATGTACCGCTCCGGCATCAGCGATTCCGCCGACGAGCGCAGGTGCGGCTCCACGGCGCCGAACCAGCCGTCGTCCCGCAAGCTTGCCTTCAACGACACATCGTCGAACCAGCCCACTTCCGCGGCCGCCTTCTGCAGCAGACGGCCGTAATCATCGCGCGTCGCCTGCAGCGACAGCACGGTGCGCAGGCTGCCGTGCTCGCGGCACGACACGGCCACGGTGCGCGCCTGCGGGGCGCGGAATGCAGCGCCCGCCATCAGCAGCGCCGTGCGCAGCGCATACGATTTCGCCAGTTCGACGCGGTCTTCCAGGCTGTCGGCAACGCAGGAGAAGCACGCCGGGCGCGGCACCTCCAGACGGATCAGCACCAGCCCCTCGTCCACATTAGAGCGCATGTCGAAGTCCAGGCGGAACGGCGCCGGGGCGTTTTCGGCCGCAACGGCTACCGCCATGCGCTGCGCCCATTCGCTGGAGGGCAGCGCCGCCGCAGGGTCGTCGTAGGCGGGTTGCAGGCAGTCTTCCAAGCTCCCGTCCGCCTCGGGCAGCACGTACACCTCGTGCAGCGCGCTGCGTGCCGCGTCCGGATAGCGCTCCGCCGGCGCATCCGGCTCTGCATGCCGCACGTCCTTCGCCAGGTTCAGCGCCGCCTCGACGGCCATCATGCGGTCGTAATCGCGGGCGGGCAGGCCATCTGTCTCGCAGGCAATCCAGTAGCGCCCGTTGCGATCCAGCAAGCGGCACGTGGCTTCGGGCGCATCGTCCCACTCGGGCAGGCCGATGCCGGAAAGCAGCCGCACCGTGCCCTGGAAACCGGGCGCCGGGCGCTTGTTCTCCACCAGGCTGCGCAGCGATGCGAACACGTCGTCGGAATGCGAGAGCAGCTGCTCCACCGGGTCGACGGATGCCGCCTCCGCCTCCTGGCGGGTTTTCTCCACGCGCCGCGCAAGGTCCCGCGCGCCTTCGGGCGTGGCAGGGCACGCGCTGACGCCCGCACCTGCCTGCGCGGAGCCATAGCGCACGCCCTCCTCGAACGCCGCGCGGGCGGCCGGGGAATCCCCGCTACGCGAGCGCAGGTAGGCGGACGCCACCAGCGCGGCACCGGTCACGAACAGCACGCCGTATACCAGTTCGAGGGCGAGCGCCGTCGCGCCGGCAAACAACCGGGCATAGCCCAGCGCGCCCAGATTCGCGGCAATCACCAGGCAGATCAAACCCACGGCGAAGCGAACGGCCGTGCCGTCGAAGCGCCGATGCGACGCGCTGCCCTCCGCGCCGGATGCCGTGCCGGCGTCTTCCGCACCGGCGCGCACCTGCTGTTCGGAAGGACGATCCTCCCCTTTGTCTTGCATGTCCCGTTTCCCCACTATGCGAATCGGACTAGGCGTTCTTCAGGAACGCCGCGTAGCCCTTGTATGCCTCGTACACGTCGGCCTTGCTGGTGACTTCCCACGGCGCGTGCATGGACAGCACGGATACGCCGGAGTCGATGACGTTCATGCCGTACTTCGCCAGGATATAGGCGATGGTCCCGCCGCCGCCCTGGTCCACCTTGCCCAGCTCGGCGAACTGGTAGAACACGCCGGCGCCGTCCATGATGCCGCGCAGCTTCGCAATGTACTCCGCATTCGCGTCGTTGCTGCCGCTCTTGCCACGCGAGCCCGTGAACTTGTTGAACACCAGGCCGCGCCCGCAGAACGCGGCGTTCTTCTTCTCGTATGCGGATGCGTACGTGGGGTCGAAGCCGGCGGACACGTCGCTGGACAGCATGCTGGAGCGGGCCAGCATGCGCCGCAGCGCAAGGTCGCCGCCCTGGCCGGCCAGGTCCATGATCTCGGCCATGACGTTCTCGAAGAACAGGCTGGTCATGCCCGTGGCGCCGACGCTGCCAATCTCCTCTTTGTCCACCAGCACGCACACGCCCGTGCGCTCCAAGTCGCCGGCATCCAGCTGCGCGATCAGGCTGGGATACGCGCAGGCGCTGTCGTCCTGGCCGTAGCCCAGCACCATGCTGCGGTCGAAGCCGCAATCGCGCGCGGGGCCTGCGGGGACCACTTCCAGCTCCGCGGACAGGAAGTCCTCCTCGGAAATGCCGTACTTGCCCTGCAGGATGGAGAGCAGCTGGGCCTTCACCGGGTTCTTCTTCTGCTCCTTCTGCTGGTCCGTGGGGTTGTCCGTCTCCGCTATCTTCAGGGGACGGCCGCCTGCCAGCACGTCCAGGTCCTCGCCGTCCACGACCTTCGCAGCGTTCTTCGCCATCTGGTCGGCCCCAAGGTGCGGCAGCAGGTCCGTGACCACGAAGGCGGGATCCGCGGGATCTTCGCCCACCGTGACGGGCACCACGGTGCCATCCGTCTTCGCAACAACGCCGTGAATGGCAAGCGGCAGCGTGACCCACTGGTACTTTTTGATGCCGCCATAGTAATGCGTGTCCAACAGCGCAAGGTCATCGGCTTCGTACAGCGGGTTCTGCTTGATGTCCAGGCGCGGGCTGTCGATGTGCGCGCCCAGGATGTTCACGCCTTCCTGCAGCGGGCGAGAGCCCATTTGCACCAGGATGATGGACTTGCCGTAGTTGTCGGCATACACGCGGTCGCCGGGCTTGAGCTGCCCGCCGCGCTGACGCGCCTCCTGAAGCGAGATGTAACCGGCCTCGCGCGCCTTCGCGATGGCGTTCGCCGTGGCCTCGCGCTCCGTCTTGCTGTTCGACAGCCAGTCGATGTAGCCCGTGCCGAACTCCTGGACGGCGGCGGCTTCATCCTCGGTGTATTCCTTCCACGCGTTCTTGCGCTCCATAGCGTCCTCCTTCAATTGGTTTTCGTTCCCTATTATGACGGTTTGCACGCCGCGCGCCACGGTTTCCACGCCAAGCCGATGTATGGCGCGCGCCGCATCGCCGGCGCTTCGGGCGCCCCGCATCCCGCACGCCCTGCAGGCGCACGCACGGAAGCGCCACGCTGCCGTGCCGCCCGATGCGGACGGCTATCTGCCGTGCGTATGATACGTTCGCGAAAAATACCGCGACGCTCCTTGCGCACGACGCCGCGGAATGCGCTACATTAATGAGCCGCGCGGTCGAAAGCCGGCTGTTGCAGAATGAACGGAAACGAGGGGAGCGAAATCGCATGGGCGAATTTCCCGGAGCCGACGAGGCGCCGCTGATCGGCATCGTGCCGCGCCATTTCCTTGAGGATCGCGCGATACTGCTGCACGAGCGGTACTCCCATGCCGTCATCGCCGCCGGGGGCGCGCCGCTGGTGCTGCCGCTTTCCGACGACCCGAAAACGTACAAGACGCTTCTACCGCTGTTCGACGGCTTCCTGATGCCCGGCGGCCAGGACATCAACCCGGCGCTGTACGGCGAGAAGCCGAAATCCGGCAACGACCGCTACACGCCCGAGCGCGATGCGCTGGAGATGCGCTTGCTGGATTACGCCTACGTACATGATGCGCCGGTGCTGGCTATCTGCCGCGGCATGCAGATGATGAACGTGTTCTTCGGCGGCACGTTGCACCAGGACCTAAACGCGCTGCACGGCCATCCCGCTGCGGACCGCCGCATACCCTGGGGGCTGGACCCCAAGAAACCGGCGGAAGAGGCAAGCCCGGCCACCTGGTCCGCGGAAACGGGCCGCGAATACATAGAGCATTGGCGCGCCGACCGCTACAACCAGCGCGTGCATATGGTGGACGTGCGCCCCGCTTCACGGCTGGCGGGCATTGTAGGATGCGCGCCGCTTGCCACGAACTCCATCCACCACCAGGGCGTAAGGCAGCTGGGAAGCGGCCTGGTCGTGGACGCCGTGGGCCCGGACGGCCTGGTGGAGGCCATAGAAGTTCCCGATCGCACATTCATGCTGGGCGTGCAGTGGCACCCGGAATTCATTTTGAACGACCCCGGCATGAGCAACTTCTTCACGATGCTGGTGAACCAGGCGCGCGTCTACCGCCGTCGCAATTCCGCCTAGCATAACGAAGGCGCAATGCAAGCGTCACGGAACGTCCACCGCCATTCGCTACCATAGTAAATAAAGCGAAATCGCATAGAAAGCGAATGGTACATGAAGAAAATCGTAATCGTCGACAGCGATTTCGAGGACGCGGAAATCGAGAAGCGCATGGCCTACGAGGCGGGCATGGAGATCGAGGCGTTCCAGGACCCCAGCCCCGACGGCATCATCGAAAACGCGCGCGACGCCGACGGCATCATCACGTCGTACGGACGCTTCACGCAGCGTGTATTCGACGAACTGCCGAACGCGCGCGTCGTCTCGCGCACCGGCGTGGGCTACGACAGCATCGACATCCAAGCGGCTACGGACTGCGGAGTGGCAGTCTGCAATGTTCCCGGCTACGGTACGGAGGTGGTTTCCGACCACGCTATCACGCTGGCGCTGGACGTGCTGCGCCGCACGAACGAGCTGGACGCCGCCCTCCGCAAGGGCATTTGGTCGCATGCCGACCAGCGCCCGTTCGGCCAGGTACATGGCCGCGTGTTCGGCGTGGTGGGCATGGGCGAAATCGGCCGCGCAACGGCACGTAAGGCGAACGGCCTGGGATTCACCGTCATCTGCACGTCCCGTTCCCTGAAGCCCGGCCGGCGCACGCCCGAGGGCTACGACATCGTGACGTACGACGAGCTGCTGCAGCGCGCCGACGTTGTGTCGTTCCATACGGCGCTGACGCCCGACACGCACCACATGCTGGATGCCGAGCGCCTGGCGCTGATGAAGAACACGGCCGTGGTGGTGAACACGTCGCGCGGCGCCGTGATCGACACCGTGGCGCTGGCGGCGGCACTGAAGGCCGACCGCCTGTGGGGCGCCGGCCTGGACGTGTTCGAGCAGGAGCCCGTCGGCACGGATCATCCGCTGTTCAGCGCGCCGCACACCGTGTTCACGCCGCACGTTGCGTACTGGTCCGAGGAATCCGGCATCGAGCTGCGCACGCGCACGACGCAGGCCGTCATCGACGTGCTGTCTGGCAATCGCCCGTTGGATTGCCTGAACCCGCAGGTTTTCGGAGAGTAAGGAGCGGCGCAATGCCAGAGAAAGCGAACGGATTTCAGAACGAGCGGCACGGCAACGGCGCGGAGGAGGATTACGCCGCAAAGCTTGTGGTGGCCGCACAGGCCATGGAGCGCATGATGGGCGGCGCGGAAACGAACGCGAGCGCCGCACCGCGCCCCTCCGACAACGCTGCGACGCTGGCCGCCGGTGCAGAGGCATCCACGGTCCCCATCCGCCACGGCACCCGTAACCTGCTGGAGCGCGTGGCGCCGCACATTTTCCGCATCGACCTGCCGGTGCCCGAGGAGCTGGACGTCACGAACAGCTACGTGGTGCTGGGAGGCAAGCACAACCTGGTCATCGATGCCGGCTGCAACCTGCCGCAGACGGAAGAGGCGTTCGACGAGGCGCTTTCGCGCCTAGACGTGCCCTGGAGGGCGACGGACGTGTTCCTGACGCACTCCGACTACGACCACTGCGCCGGTCTGACGCGCATCGGGTGCCAGGGCATGATCGTGTATTCCGGCATGGAGGACTATGCCGACCGCGCGAAGCCCGCCCTGAGCTGCGCGCCCTACACGCAAGCCGTCGAGCGCATCGGCGCAGAGCACGACGCGCCCTGCAACCTTGACAGCGACTACTGGGCCCCCATGCGCGACCGCGGCACGGACGATATCCGCGTCAGCACGCTGGAGGACGGCGACACGCTGAAGGCGGGCGACTACCGCTTCGAATGCATTGCCACCCCCGGTCATGATCCGTACTGCATCTGCCTGTACGAGCCCACGGCGAAGATCCTCGTTGCCGGCGACGTGCTGCTAGGCAATGCCTACCCCGCCATCACGCTAACGGCCGACGAGGATGCGATCAGCCAGTATTTCGCCAGCTTGAGGAAGATCCGCGACCTGCCGTGCAACCTGGTGCTGTGCGGGCACGGCCCCGAGTTCACGGATTTGGCCGGCCGCGTGGACGAGACGATCGCGCACCACGAACGCCAGCTGGACAACATTCGCGGCATTCTGGACCAGGGCATCATCAACCCGCTGGAGATCGCCTACGCCACCACCCTGCTCCCCCGCCGCAGGGACTGGGCGGACCGCAACATGCTGGGGAGGGTGACGCTCATCGGCCAGACCATGGCGTACCTTCGCCATCTGATGGAGCAGGGCGAATACGACCACCCCGAGCTCATCGTGCCGAAATAGCACGCTCGCCCTGCGGAAGGCCCTTTGGGGTTTTACCGCAGGCGCGCGCTACGCACCGTTTCTTTCCGCCCTTCGACCAGAGGATTCACCATGACCGCATTCTCGGAACACCCCGCTGAACAGCCGGAACTTGTCCGCCTCACGCAGGTAAGCGACGGCTGGCTGAAAAAATACGTGATGGCATACCGTCTGCCGGACGGCTCCACGAAAGAATATGAAAGCGTCTCGCGCAAGAACGCCGCCGACTACGAGGCGGAGCTGCGCCGCCCGGCCGGCACGCCGGCGCACACAGACGCCGTCAGTATCGTCGCCACCACGGACGACGACGAGATTCTGCTGATAAAGGAATTCCGCTACCCGCTGAATGCCTGGTGCGTCGCGTTCCCGGCCGGCCTGCGAGAAGGCAACGAGCCCATAGAGGAATGCGTGGAACGCGAGCTGCGCGAGGAAACCGGATACGCCGTGAAGCGCCGCGCCGATGGCACGCCCCAGCTACGCGCGCTGCCGCAGCCCAGCTACTCGTCGAACGGCATGACGGAGGAATGTCTGTCCATCGTGCGGGCGAAAGTCTACCGCGCCGGCGAGCAGGAGACGGAACCCAGCGAGTTCATCCAGGTATTCCCGCTGAAGATCGCCGATATCCCGCAATTCCTGGAACGCAACCGCCTGCCCATCGGATCGCGCTGCCAGCTGGTATTGGAGTCGTATGCGGACCGCATCGGGCCGGGCTCCGACGCCTGCCTGGAATAGCAGCGCACGCCCGCCGGCCTCCCGCTAGCGGGCGTCCTTGCCCTCCAGCACGCTCAAAGCGCTGCGGTATCCGCCCGCACCGTAATTGAGCGCCTTCGAGACACGCGCGATCGTGGTCGCCGACGCGCCCGTCTCCTTTTCGATGGCAGTATACGGCTTGCCTTCGTCCAGCATCCGCGCCACTGCCAGCCGCTGGCTGGTCTCCTTGATCTCGCGGATTGTCATCAAGTCCTCCAACAGGGCGAAAATCTGGTCCTCGTCCTGGAGGTTTCCCAGCACATACAGCAGGTCATCGACCTCTGCCGTTCTCAAATCAGCCATATTTATCGGCCCAGCTTCATCAAGCCGTACTCGACGGAATCTACGAGGGCGTTCCAAGACGCCTCGATGATGTTCTCGGAAACGCCGACCGTGCCCCACGTATCCACGCCATCCGTGGTGGTGATAAGCACGCGCGTGGTGGCGCCGGTGCCGTGGTTCTCGTCCAGAATACGCACTTTGAAGTCGATGAGCTCGATCTGCTTGATCTCTGGATACGCGTCCGTCAGCGCCAGGCGCAACGCGTTGTCCAGCGCGCCCACGGGGCCAACGCCCTCGCCCGTTGCCACGAAGCGCCGATCTCCGACATGCACCTTGATGGTAGCCTCGGATGCGGCTCCCTTCGCCCAGGCGTTCTCGTCCTCGCGATCATCCACGATGGCACGGAAGCTTTCCAGCGTGAAATGCGGTTTGAAGTCGCCGATGTGCATATGCAGCAGGACGGCAAGGCTGCCGTCGGCCGTTTCGTATGAATAGCCCTCGTTCTCGCGCTCCTTGATGTCGTCCAGGATGCGTTGCGCCAGGTCGCGGTCGTGCGACAAGTCCACGCCCAGCGTCTTCGCCTTCGTGACAAGCGATGCCTTGCCGGCAAGCTCGCTGACCAGCACGCGCGTGGCGTTGCCCACGGACGCGGGATCCGCATGCTCGTACGCCTCCGGGAAACGAGCGATGGCGCTGGCGTGCAGACCTCCCTTATGCGCGAAGGCAGACGCGCCCGTATACGGATAATGGCGCGGAAGCACCATGTTGCAGGTATCGGCCACGAACTGCGCGACGCTCGTCAGCTGCGTCAAGTCATCGACGCACGTGCGGTTCATCTTCAGCTGCAGGTCGGCAATGACCGTCAGCAAGTCCACGTTGCCCACGCGCTCACCATAGCCGTTGATGGTGCCCTGCACCTCCGTGATGCCGGATTCCACGGCCGCCAGCGTGTTCGCCACGGCACAGCCGGAATCGTTGTGGCAGTGGATGCCGAATGCCTGGTCCGGGAAGCGGCTCGCGACGTCTTTCGCAATGCGTGCGACCTCGGACGGCAGCGCACCGCCGTTCGTCTCGCACAGGTCGATGGAATCCGCGCCCGCCTCATGCGCCACGCGCACAACCTCCAGGGAGTATTCCGAGTTGCGCTTGTATCCGTCGAAGAAGTGCTCGGCATCGAACACTACGCGAACGCCGTGCTCCTTCAGGTATGCCACGGATTCCCCCACCATGCGAAGATTCTCTTCCAGCGTGGTCTGCAGCGCGCGCTCTACCTGGGCATCCCAGCTTTTTCCCACGATAGTGCAAACCTCGGCGCCGGATTCCAGCAGATCACGTAAGCCGGAGTCCTCGGCAGCGGCCACGCCCTTCTTGCACGTGTTGCCGAAGGCAGCCACCTTCGCATGCTTCAGGCCCATGGACTTTATGGCTTTGAAGAACGCGATGTCCTTCGGATTCGAAGCCGGAAAACCACCCTCGATGAAATCGATGCCGAACTCGTCAAGCCTGCGGACGATGTTGAGCTTATCCTCCAGGGAAAGGGTAATGCCCTCGGCCTGCTCACCATCGCGGAGCGTGCAGTCGTACGTATAGACCTTATCTGCCATAGTTAACTCCCTCGAAAAATACCGGTCCCGCCATTGT
>USAB01000067.1 GCA_900552585.1 uncultured Coriobacteriaceae bacterium | reverse complement strand
GTGCTGCGCCTGGTCGAAATAGAGGCGACGCCGTATCAGAGGATGAACTACCTGGCCGAACACGCCGACGAAGAACGGGCGAGATGGCAGGCTGCCGGCGTGTTCTCTAGCTGTTCAAGAGGGAGCAAGCCCTTCCCTCTCCTCATCGCTCATCTCGACCGCGCGCTTGCCAGCATGGGTTGAACGCCGAGCCGGTTTTGTTACTGCCCTCTAATTGGTCATCAGTAATCAATCTGACATTCTAGAAGCGTGGTGTTCCGGTATCGCACCTGCCATGAATTCGGAAATGGACGCAAAAACCCGCCCGTGTCGTTCAAATCCCCTTTCGCGCATCGTTCAATGAGAGTGTCGAACAAGCAATCGAAAGGAGCACTCCCGAATGAACGCAGACAAGATCTACGCTGAGTCACTCGTCAACGAATACACTCCGAAGAACACGTCGAAGACCTCCGCCCTCAAGAAGCTCGACGCCAAGGCGAAGCGCCCCGCCATCGTGGCCGCATTCACCTTGGGCATCGTCGGTTCTCTCGTTCTGGGGACGGGCATGTGCCTCTCCATGGGGGTGCTCGGCTCGGGCACCGCGGCCATGGCGGGCGGTATCGTCGTCGGGCTGCTGGGAATCGCGATGGTCTCCGTCAACTATCCGCTGTACAAGCGCAACCTGATGAAGGGCAAAGAGAAGTACGCCTTCGAGATCCTCGAGCTCGCGCGAGAGGTCGCGGAAGGCAACTAGGGAACGCAAGGAGGGCCGGGGTTGGACAGGTCTCAAAGCAAGTACTTCAGGACGGCGCAGCGGATGGACGAGGCGCTCATCGGCCTTCTCGTCGAGAAGGACTTCGAGTTCGTTACCGTCAAGGAGATCTGCGAGCACGCGGAGGTGAGCCGCTCTACGTTCTACCTGCACTACCGCACGCTGGGCGACCTGCTCGACGAATGCATGGAGGGCACCATGCGAAGCTTCCTGACCACCTTCGACGGGATCAGGCCCGACTTCGCCGCAGAGATCGGCGTGGGGCCCCGCGTCAGCCTCGCCACCATCACTCCCGAGTTCGTGATTCCCTACCTCTCGTTCGTTAAGGGCAACCTCCCCGTCTTCCGGGCGTACATCGAGCGTCCTCGCGCTATGAAGACCGACATGGTCTTCCAGCGCCTCTGCAAAGATGTGATCGACCCCGTCCTGGCGAGGTTCGGGGTGCCGCAGAGGGAGTGGAGCTACCGGGCGGTCTACTACCTGACGGGCATCGCAGCCATAGTGCAGAAATGGGCGCGAAACGGCTGCGAGGACGATGTGGAGCTCGTGGCGAGGCTGATATGCGACTGCGTCCTTCCCGGCGGCGCCGAAGCCGTCGCGGCAAGGGCCGGTGGCGAATGAGGAAGCTGGCGCCCGGAACCGCGTGCACGCAAAAACCGTTCGGTGCGAATCCTTCTCGCATGATGCGACCTCTCGGTGGCATGCCTGCATGGGCGACCCGATCGAAGAAGGCGGCGATAGCCGGGACCTTCGCGACGCTGGCGCTCTCGCTTGCAAACGGAATGCTGGCCGCAGCGGGCGGCTCCGCGTGGTTCGCGCTCTTGGCCGGTGCCTACGCGGTCCTCGGCGCAATGAGGGTGCCCGCCATCATACGTCTTTCGGGACGTGGCGACCGAAGGGACCGTCTTGTGCGCCCCATCTGCGGCATCGCATTGTTGCGCTGCTTCCGATAGTGGTGGCGATGGAGCTTATGCTCGCGGTCGAGTCGCCAGACACCGGGCGAGGAGAGATCCTCATGATAGCCACGGCGACCTACGTGTTCGGAGAGTTGGCGTTCGCGATAGCCGGCGCCGTGAGAGCCCAGAGACGTGGGATGGAGGCTCTCGTCGCGTTTCGCGACTGCTCGTGCGCCGCGGCGGCGATCTCCATGCTGTCGCTCCAGCACTCCATGGTGGCGACTTTCGGCGAGGCTGGCGGATTATTCGCCTTCGTTATGGATGTATGCTGCGGCGCCGGAGCCTTCCTCGCGGTGCTCCTCCTGGGCGCCTTCGCCATCAGGGCGACCCCTGCCGCCAATGAAGACTCCAGGAGGAGGGATTGCTGACCGGCGATTGGCGTGTGCCGCGCGTGGACACCCGGGTAGAAGCGGGCGGTCCGCGCGTTCCCGCTCCGGCGATGCCCCGTCCTCGGGCTCCCGCGCTTCCCCGTTCTCAGACTCGAGCGTATGAATTGCGTTACGAGATGATAATTGACAGAAAAGATGGAAAACCGAGGAATAAAAAGAAGCGGATGTAAAAGGCCCAATTGTAGGCCGAACATCCGCTCGGTTTCTTACTATATCATGCCTCAGCATGCCTGCGCTGGTTAGAGTCCCGCGGCTGCGACCGAAACTAAACCCGTACTGGCGGATAACGATAAAAGCCGCACGACCAGCAGGCATGCCGGGAAATGCCCGTGACCATACCGGTTTAGGACATATGACGCAGATTACCGATTCCGTGCTGGAAGGCAGCCTATGGGATCGCGTCGACGAAGCGGCCAAATCGGCGGCGGAGGGTAAGCCTTTTGAGCGCATACCATTCGAATCCTTCAAGGATTCGCATCCTTGGATTCATACGCGCCCGCTGATGGAGCCCTGACCCAAGTTCTGACGCATTTTCAGCCACTGAACTGCTAGAATCAGTTTCACCGATTCCCGAATACCACGCCCTGGCGTGTCGTCGGAATTTCTTGCAAGTCGGAATCCGGAAGGAAACATGGCCGATTCGAATGCTGAAACGCACACCCTGTGCGAAACGTCTCTGACCGAGCAGGCGCTCGAGGGGATTCTGGAAAGTCCGACGATTGAAGACGCCGCCGGAATCGGACCGAACATCCAAAGGGATCTGCCCGGCTACCTCCACAGCCTCATGCGAGAAAAGGATATCGGACAAAGCACGCTCATCAAGAACTCCGGCATGAATTACAACCATGCCTACGATGTCATCAACGGGCGCAATTCGAAGGGCGTAAGCCGTAACAAAGCCCTGGGGTTATGTTTTGGAGCGCGCTGCACTCTGCGGGAGGCGCAGCGACTGCTTTGGCACGCGCAATGCAGCCGCCTATATGCCCGCAATCGGCGCGATGCCATCATCATTTTCTGCCTTGAACACGGCCTTTCGCTTTCAGCGGCAGACGAAGCGCTCTACGAATTCGGCGAGGACACCATCGGCGATGCAAGGTAGCCGATCGGAAAGCGATGCCGACGACGCATTCCCCGATAACTTGAAATCGGACTTGACTGCTTTGGTCGAAGATTTCGACCGATGCAATCCGGACGGGTGGCGGCCTATCCGTGTGCTGAAGGAACGCGACGGCGAACGAACGGAGCTTCAGTGCGACGATCAGGGGCGCAAGCGCATACGGAAGCTCTTCTGCCGGCACGACGATGCTCTTCAACAGGTATACCGCACGCTTTCCCACATCGACTCGCCGTATATCGTGCGCATTCGATCTGTTGAGGAAACACCTGACGGCATAGAGATCATACGGGACTTCGTGGAAGGACGGACCCTCCGTGAGGTCATAGACGACCGGGGTCCCCTATCCGACGGCAAAGCGCGCACAACCCTAATCGAGATCGCCCGGGGCGTACAAGCCTTGCATGCCTGCACGCCATCGATTATCCACCGCGATTTGAATCCGAACAATATCGTCATGGGCAAGCAGGGCGTGCGCATCATCGACTTCGGCATCGCGCGAACGTACAAGCCGACATCCGACAAGGATACCCATACCTGGGGCACGCGCGGGTATGCCGCACCCGAGCAGTTCGGATTCGGCCAAAGCGACAAACGCACGGACATATTTGCCTTGGGCATGCTGTATTGGTTCCTGCTCACCGGCACGGATCCTGCACCGAACCTGGAACGTTCGCTGTCGAATACAGCCGCCGATCATCCGGGTGCCGCCCTACCCGAACAGACCCGGCAGATCATACGCGAATGCACGGCGATAGCGCCGGAAAAGCGCTTCGCGAACGTCGACGCGCTCATCACCGCCCTGCAATGGTCCGCGACCGCAGACAACGCCGCAGTCACGGCAGAGGAGGCATCACCGCGGTCTACCGCGCCGGGTCCCCTTCAAATCAGAGAGCGGACAAAGGCTGCCGGCATTGGGACAACGCCGAAGCACCCCCGACGCAAGCGCTCCCTTCCGGCAAAGATCTGGCTGGTCGCCTCTACCTCGTTCATGGCGCTGCTGACCATGGGCGGATTGCAGATTGCGCTGGAGCCATGGCGCCTTTCCTACCCCGAAGCGCTGGCGCGGGCATGCCTGACCCTTGCAGGGGTGCTGGTCTTCTTCGCTCCCGCTTGGCTGCTCAGCACGAACCTTTTCGGCATCTGCGACAAAGCCTCCTTCTTCGAAACGCACCGCATTCTCCGGTGCGTGCTGGCAGCGTGCGCGGGAATGGTTGTCGGCGGCATCCTGATCACGCTGGCAGACTCGGGTCTGTCGCCCGAATACCTGCAGGCGCTCCATGCCAACGGCGCAGATTCCGTTTGAGAAGATCCGCAGCTTAGCCGCCCGTGATCATGCGATAATCTGCGCTGCCGTATGCCGGGCAGCTCAGATGGCGGTCGCTCCCCAATTCCCATGCGAACGTGGCACCGCATTCCTCGCAGTAGAACGTGATAGGCACGTACTCGATATGCACCGCCGCCCCTTCGGCAATGGTTCCCTTCGCACATCTACGCGGCAGCGACATCTCACGCTGCCCTTACTCGCTCCGATCTTCCTCCTCGATAGTGGCTTCTTCTACCGGTTCGACGTCTCGCTCGACCGAGCCGTCGCCCGCATCGCCACCTGATTCCGATTCGCCGACGATCTCGTCGACCACGATCTCCTCGCCAACCTGTTCTCCCTTAGCGAGGGATTCGCGCATCTTGCCGAATGCTGCCGCAGCAGCTCCGCTTGCCGCCGCAGCAGCCCCGCTTGCCGCCACCGCCGCAGCACGCGCCTTGTCTGCAACCGCAGCCCTCACCTCATCTGCGGTCACGGATCCATCGCCGTTCGCATCGGCAGATGCTCGGACGCCTGCCGCAGCCTCCTTTACTTCGGCTGCCGCCGTACCCACGCCATCGCCGACCGCAGCAGCCGTCTTCTTAACCTTCGCGGCAGCTTGTTCAACCGCCTGGTCGCTGCCGATTGCCGCATACTCCTTTTCCAGCTGTGCCTTTCGCGCCAGCACCTCATCCATCTTTGCGAAGAGGTCCGCATACTGTTCGGCGTATCTCGGGTCGTCCTTCAACTGCGCGAACACGTCAGCGCCCAAATCACGCGCCAGCTTACCGTATTCGTTCTCTGCCGCTGAAATTTTCGCCCGCATCGCCTCCTTGCCGCTCAGATCCCCCGCGCGCTTTCCCAGATCCGATGCAGTCTGTTGGCCCTTGCTCATCAGGCCTGAGGCGATATCCTTGATACCCATGGCAGTCTCCTATCGTTTCCGCATATATCCATGTCCAGTGTAAATCTATTGCATCGACTTGCAGACGGGAAATCGAAGGTCCCAAAACGCAGTCGTTCTGAAAACCATCAATCAGCATAACTGACCTGCGCTTATCGCCATATCGAAGCGATTTGGGAATTAACTTCCCCGCCCCGCTCGCCTGCTTGACGGCAAAGCCATTCCATCCCAAGCAGATTGTCGACACAGCCCGCTGCACGCATCGGACGGACAGGGCTTTCAGGCTCGATTCAGCAACAAAGCGCATAGTATGGGCCACGGAGCGGGGCGCACCCCCGCAGCCAAGCCGAATCGGTCGCAGGCAACAAGGCGCAAGGAGAGATCTCCCTCCACCTTTCAGATCCCATTCTCCCCGCCGCCCGCCTGGACCGCATGCACTACGAGCCCGGACTCCACGCCTCCCTCTTTGGCAGGGAGGCACAAAGTCCGGGCTCGCTCTTTTATCCCCTATGCAGGCGCATACGGATGCGCTACGAGAAAAAGCTTCCTACTTCAAGCCATATTGCGCCTTGGAAGTCACTTCCCCGTTGCTGAAGACGATTGTGCAGCTCGACCCAAGCGAATCGCCATACCAGGTATAAACCTGGCTTGAGTAGCCGGCAATGTTCGTATCGCTGGAAAGCTCGCCCTCTCCGCCGAAGATCTTCTCGACCTGCTTTAAGCTCATGCCGTTCTTAACCTTCTTGTACTTCGCCTTCGTGGCCTCGGGTCCCGAACCGCTGCCCAGCGAGATCTGCGCCTTGTTGATCACCTTGTCGTTTTCGAAGGTGACGCTCACCACGCCGAAATCGTCAGTCGTCCACTGGTATACCGTCGCCTCATTATCCGATACGCTCGAACTTGCTTGCTCGTCGCCTTCAGAACCCATGATTTTCTCTACCTGATTGAGGCTCATACCATGCTTGATCTTCTTGAACTTCGAAGCAGTGTCAGAAGAAGATGCTGCGGATTCCCCTTCGGAATCCGCCGAGGATTCGGACTGCTCGACGGCACTGCTAGATGAAGATCCGTCCGAAGTGGCGGCGTTATAAGCCGCACCCGCAGTCCCGTACATGGCTATTACCACGACCAGTGCAACGATGTTAAGCACCGTGGCAGCAATCGCCATGCCCTTGCCTGATACTTGCTTGCGCACCTTGACCAAGCCGATGATCGATAAGACCAACCCGATAACGGCAATGAAGGCCGACCCGACATTCAATAGCGGAATCCAAGCCCCCAGCAATGCGATGATGCCGATTACAAGGCCCGCAATGGCCAATCCCGACGTACCGGACCGTCCATCGGACGGTGCCTGCGGACTTGGGACGTTCTGGTTCTCTTCCGACATAACTCCTCCTTGAATCCCCCGCGTGCAGATAAAACCGCTTCTATGGTATGGAAGCCGGGAAAGCGGCGCCTTAGCCGCCAGCCAAGTTCCGATAAGTAGAAAAGGCGCATGCTATCGCCAACAGCCAGCCAACGGAGGGGAAAAACCACAGATTCCCCGAGGGAAAACACGTACAATAACGCCTATATATAGGACCGCATCGGCCAAGGAAGAGAAGCTTCCCCGCAAACAATTGCCTTCAGCGGCTCTTGCGGGGAGAAACCGGGGATTCAATCAGTGGCGAATTTTACGAAAAAAGCTATCGTGCAGACGTTTCTCGATCTGTTGAACGAGAAGCCTTTCGCCAAGATCACCGTCACCGACATCGTGAACCGCTGCGGCATCAACCGAAACACGTTTTACTACTATTATCAGGATATGTTCGCATTGGTCGACGAACTCCTGAAACTGGATCTGGAAAGCATCGTCGACCGGCACCGCACCGCCGACACCTGGATGGAGGGCTTCTTGGAAGCCACGGCCATGTTGCGCGAGAATAAAACGGCCATCTACCATCTGTACAATTCCATCAACCGCGAACGCCTGGAAGAGTATCTGTTCGACCTTGCCCAGTCCACCGTCACCGAGTTCATCGCCGACCGTGCACGCGGCCTAGCCGTCTCCGAACAGGACATCCACAACATCAGCGTGCTGTACACCGTTGCCATAGAAGGCATGATGCTGGAGTGGCTTCATACCGGCATGAAACAGGATCAGGAAGAATACCTTTCCCAAATGGAGCCCATCCTGAACGGCATCACGCGCATACTGCTCGAACGTGCAGCGAAAAAGAACGAATAGCGCCCAAGGTCAATCGCGCATTCCCTTTCCTCTCCTTATTCGGCGCCTGCGCCGCCCTATTCCCTGAACGACATTCCTCCCTCGCAAGGCATACCAATCGAAATTCAGACACTCGAGACAAAATGCCTGAATTTCAGTCAATCCTTGTTCCCGTGCCTGAATTTCGAACACCTTTTGAATGTTTACCCATTCAAAATCAGCTGCCGATTCAATAGCGTTGTATGAGAAATCGGGAATTCCATGGGGAGGGATAGTACGTACGGTTCTCTGACAGCCGAGGCGGTAACCGCCGGGCATCCGGATAAGATCTGCGACCAAGTGGCGGACTCCATCCTGGATGCCGTCCTTACGCGCGATCCTCAGGCCCTTGTCGGCTGCGAGGCAAGCGTTTGCGGCAACAAGCTGCACATCTTCGGCGAGATAACCACTGACAGTCCCCCTGATTACGAAGCCGTGACGCGACAGACGCTGCGCGAGATCGGCTATACGAATCCCGCATCCGAATTCTGCGCGGATACGTGCCAGGTGGACGTGGATCTCCACGAGCAATCCCCGGATATCGCCCGCAGCGTAAAGCGCATTGCACGGGCAGATGCCGGCGCAGGAGACGCGGGCAGCATCATCGGCTTCGCCTGCGACGAGACCGAGGATTTCATGCCCCTGCCGTTTACCCTGGCGAATGCGGTGGCGCAGCGGCTGGAATCCGTGCGCCGAGATGCCTTGGTTCCCCACTTGCTTCCCGACGGGAAGGCGCAAGTGAGCGTCGAGTATCGCCATGACCGTCCGGCGCGCGTGTCGTCGATCGTGGTTTGCGCGCAGCATAGCGCCGACATGGATATCGACACCGTACGCGAACAGATTGCCGACAAGGTGATCTGCGCGGTCATTCCCCCACAGCTTATAGATAAGCAAACGCTTATCTATGTGAATCCCACCGGCCGGTTTGTAAAGGGCGGACCGGCAGCGAAAGCGGGCTTGACCGGTCGGAAGACTGCAGCGGACACCTATGGCAGCTGCGCCCGCTGGGGCGGCAGCGCGCTTTCCGGCAAGGACGGTTCGAAGGTGAACCGCAGCGGCGCCTACCTGGCGCGCTACCTTGCGAAGAACATCGTGGCCGCTGGCATGGCGCAGCGCT
This sequence comes from uncultured Coriobacteriaceae bacterium, assembly GCA_900552585.1. GTDB lineage: Bacteria > Actinomycetota > Coriobacteriia > Coriobacteriales > Eggerthellaceae > UMGS1519. The sequence goes on along the minus strand of USAB01000067.1, from coordinate 1,322 downwards.
GCGAAGTGCGCCTGTCCTACGCATTGGGCCTGGCCGACCCGTTGACGGTGAGCGTGGACACGCTGGGAACGGCCGAATCGCAGGCAGACGACGAGCGCCTGACGCAATGGGTGTTGGACAACGTGGACATGCGCCCCGCGAAGATCATCGAGCGGTTCAACCTGCGCCGCCCGATATACCGTGCGCTGTCCGTGCACGGGCATTTCGGGCAGAACGCCGCCCAGATGCCCTGGGAAGCTACCGACTTGGCCGGCAGGATTGCCACCGAGCTGAGATAGGGAGAAAGAGAGAGCCTGAATATGGCAGATATTGCAAAACGGCGGATGGCCCGCTACAACTACGGCAAATGGGTAGTCCGGCACCGCAGGGCGATCATCATCATCGCCCTGTTGTCGCTGATTCCCTGCACATTCGCCTACTCCCAGCTGAAGTGCAATTACGACCTGCTTTCGTACCTGCCTGACAGCATCCAGACCGTCCAGGGACAGGACATCCTGAAGGACGAGTTCGGCAAGGGCGCATTCAGCTTCGTCATTACCGAAGGACTTACGGACCAGGAGAATTCCGACCTGAAGCAGAAGATCGAGCAGGTCGACCACGTCGATACCGTGCTGTGGCCGAACGAGCTCACGGATAGGAACATCCCGAAGCAGATCATCCCCGATAAGTACTACGACGCCTTCAACAACGGAGATGCCACGATGATGGCAGTATTCTTCGATACGGGCACATCGGACGATGCGACGCTCGATGCCGTCGATCAGATTCGCAACATATCCAGCCAGGAGGTCATGGTCTCCGGCATGTCCGCCTTCGTGGACGACCTGAAAACCATCGCCCAGCGCGAGGAGCCCATCTACGTGCTGGTCGCGGTCATCGGCGCCGTGATCGGCCTACTGCTTCTGACCGACAGCTTCCTGGTGCCCGTCGTGTTCCTGTCCTCCATCGGCATCGCCATCATGTGGAACATGGGCACGAACTTCATCTTCGGTCAAATCAGCTATGTGACGAAAGCCCTGGCAGCCGTCTTGCAGTTGGCGGTGACCATGGACTACTCCATCTTCTTATGGCATGCATTCGTAGAGGAGCGAGAGAAATTCCCCGGTAACCCCCAAGAGGCCATGGCCGTGGCCATATCGAACACGCTGACGGCGCTGCTGAGTTCTGCAGCCACCGCATCGGCCGGTTTCCTGGCCATGATCTTCATGAGCTACACGCTGGGACTTGACCTGGGACTGGTCATGGCGAAGGGCTGCGTGCTAGGCCTCATCGGCTCGCTCACCACACTTCCCGCACTTATCCTGGCATTCGAGAAGCCGCTG
>USAB01000066.1 GCA_900552585.1 uncultured Coriobacteriaceae bacterium | reverse complement strand
AGCTATCGCGGCGGCCAGCCCGCCGGCGCCGCCTCCTATGATTGCGATGTTTCTCATGCGCGCATCATAACGCAGCAAAGGGGAGCCGCCTTGCCGCGACTCCCCTTCACAAACGATTCTCTGCGAATCCCCTACACCTCAGCCTTCCACAGGCCGTGCAGGTTGCAGTACTCGTACGCGGCAACGGGCTCGTCGCCTTCCGCCACGGCGAAGTCCGCCACCGGCTGATCGTCCGGCGTCAGCTCGACAATCTGGTAGCCCTTCTTCGTCTCCAGCGCGATGAACGTGATGTAGTGCTCGGGCGTCATGGGATGCAGCACCTCGCCCACCTGCACATGGACGGCATTGCCCGTAACGGTGATCACGGGAACGTGCTTCTCCTGCGCAGCGTCCACGGTGTTGGGCGTCAGCAACTCCGCGTTCGTGCCCTCTTCCTTCACGTAGGGCTTCACGATGACGTTGCCCATCTTATTGCAGCGGTAGAAATTCAAAGCCATGCTGTGCCTCCTTATTCCTTTTCCTCCGATGCCGCCTTGGCATCGGTACCAGCCGATTCTTCGGGCATTCCCTGCTGCGGCAGCTTGCGGCGCACTGCGTATACCAGCACGCAGATGCCCACCGCGATAAGCGGCACGGACAGCACCTGCCCCATGGTCAGCCAGCCTCCCCACAAGTATCCCAGTTGCGCGTCCGGCTGACGAACGAATTCGATGAGAAAACGGCAAATGCCGTAAATAATCAAGAAAATGCCCAGGAACGTTCCCCGCGGGCGCGGCGGGAACTTGCGGGACAGCGCATACAGCAAGACGAACAGCAGCAACCCTTCCAGCACGGCCTCGTACAGCTGCGAAGGATGCCGCGGCAGGTTGCCGGCAGCGCCGCCGAACACCACGCCCCAAGGCGCATTCGTCACGGCACCCCACAGCTCGCCGTTCACGAAGTTCGCGCAGCGGCCGAAGAACAGCCCCAGCGGCGCGCCGATGACGGCCATGTCCGCCAGCGTCAGATACGGGATGTGCGTCACCTTCGCCGCCACGATGCCCGCCAGCAGAGCGCCCACCAGGCCGCCGTGGAAGCTCATACCGCCCTTGTTGAATGCGAGTATCTCAAGGGGATGCTGCCAGTAGTACCCTGCGCCGTAGAACAGCACGTATCCCAGGCGCGCGCCCAGAATGACGCCGATCATGACGCAGAGGATGATGGTGAGCAGCGAATCCGTGTCGATCCGGATCTTCCAGCGCTTCGCCGTGCGCCAGATGACAATGGCCGCGCACAGGAAGCCGGTAAGATACGCTAGGGCATACCAGCGCACGCTGACCGGGCCCAACGTGAACGCGATGGGGCTCAGGCTGTGATAGAGGTTGTTGAGCATAGGATCCTTACAGGTCGCGGCCCATGCCGGCGTCCACTTCGGCGGCACCCTGCAGGATACGCGACCTCAGGGAATCGGGAATGGCGCACAGGGCCGTAACCTTCGAACCGCAACGTGGGCAATCAAGCGTGAACAGGGCCTTTTCGGAGCTGACCAGCATGATGGAACGGTACTTCGTCAAATCGAACGTCTTATTGCCGCATCTTTCACACGAAATCACCGCCGCCATGGCCGCATCCCTCCTTGCATGCAGATGATCGATGGCCGGTGGGAACACCGGCCCATGGGATGAACTGCCCCGCATCCATTGTAGTCTTTTTCACGAACCGGTCGGGACACACACGGAAACGCGACAGCGCCGCAGCGGGCAACGGACCCGCCGCGGCGCTTGTCATCGGCCTTAGGTGCCCATAACCGGGCAGCTGGACGCTATTCCTTACCCTGCAGCACAGCCAAGTCCGTGGCGCCGGCGACAGAGCCGTCGTCCAGCGCCGCCGCAACCTGCTCGTCCGTGTAGCCCAACTCGCGCATCACGTCGACCGTGGACGAACCCAGCTTATCCGTCGGCTCCAGCGCTGCCGTCTCCTCCAGCTCGAACTGCACCGGCACCGTAGGGCACCAGCGGTCGCCCGCCGGATAGGGAACCTTCTTGATATAGCCGTTCACCAGCGCGTTCTGATCTTCGTACACATCTGTGGGCGTCTGCGCGGGTTCGCACGGCATGTCGTTCTCCTTGAACATCCTCAGCAGCTCGTCGCGCGTAAACTGGGCGAAGCCGTCGTCGAGTACCTTCGTGACCTTCGGGGAAAGGCCCTTCGCATTCACGGATTCGATGCTTGCCATGTCCGTGTCGTCCAGCAGATCCTCGCGGCCGATGAGCTTCAGCACGCGTGGCCAGTCGCGGTCGTACTCGGGCAGGCACAGGACCACCCATTTCTCGTCCTTCGAGCGGAACACGTTGTTCAGCGGGTTGTTCACCTCCAAGCGGCTTTTCGGATATGGATTGCCATACTGGGCGGAGACCATGCCGGTGGACAGCGCATAGATGCCCGCATGCTCCAGCGCGCATGTGACGTAGTCGCCCTGGCCCGTCTTCTCGCGGCCGCGCAGCGCCGCCAGGATGCCGGCGGCAAGGAACATGGAGCACTGGAAGTCGCCGTAGCCGTTCGTGGGGATCATCGGGGCGTCCCCCTTGTTCACCGTCGTGCCGAACACACCGCCGCGGCCCATGTAGCACGTCACATCGAAGCCCGCCGCGTCCTTCTCGGGGCCCAGCTTGCCGTAGCCCAGGCCGTGACCCATGATGATGTGCGGATGCTTCTTATGGACGCTCTCCCAATCGAAGCCCATCTTCGCCAGGGACTTCGTGCGCGTGTTCGTGATGAAGATGTCCGCCTGGTCAAGCAGCTTGTCCATGATCTCGGCGCCGGTCTTCGACTTCAGGTTCAGGCTGATGAAGCGCTTGTGCATGTTCGCCATGTCGAAGCCCAGGTTCTCGTCGTCGCTTGCCGGCATGCCGAAAACGGCCGCCTGGTTCACACGGCCGGGATCGCCCTTGGCCGCCTCGACTTTGATGACGTCGGCACCCCATTCGCCCAGCACCCTGCCAGTGGTCGGTGTAGCCAAAAACGTGGTCAGATCCACGACTTTGATGCCCTCGAGCGGTTTCATATACCTCACCCTTTCCTCTTGCCGTTTGCGGCAACGGGACGATGGCATGCTCCCCATTCAGCGGCCCCGCTTATCCGCAACACCGTTATATTCCAAGTATAGATTCCGCGCGCCGAAACGTATGATTGAACCTGAGCGGTTAGACAGCCGTTTCATTACCGTTCGCTATCAATGGCGGCGCCGTGAAGCCCCGTGAAACGGAAAGAACCCGAACGCGCCGAGCGGCGCATCCGGGTCCTGTGAGGTGCGGTCTTCTTAGCGTGTCCGATGGAGAGCGGCTAGTGCTGTTCTTCCCACCAGCACGGCTCTTCGCCGTTCACCTGGCGCTTCGCCTTCAGCACGGGGACCACGTCCTCGTCCAGGTTCTCGCCGTGCCAGCACTTGATGGCGCCTTCGTCTTCCAGCTTCTTGATCTGCTCGTCCGTGTATCCCTTCGCCTTCAGGAAGCGGGCCGTGTGATAGCCCTGCGGCTTGCCCAGGATCAGCGGCGGATCGCCGAAGTTGCCGAAGCGCAGCGGCGTGGTGCCGAAGGCGCGCGGACCGAAGTCCAGGCTGTCGTAGCGGCGCAGCAGGTCGTTGTCGTAGCATTCCTCGTCGTGGAGGATGTCATCGTAGTCGAACAGCTTCTGGTGCGGCACCTCGCATTCGTTCATGATGCGGTCCCACTCTTCGTAGTCCTTCGTGGCGTACCCTTCGCTGATCTTCGCAATGACGAATTTTTGCATGCTATTCTCGCGGACGGCGGTCAGCGTGCTGCAGTCTTGGCGCTCCTTCATCTCCGGGAATCCCAGCATGTCCATCATGGGCGCGTAATAGCGGTTGTAATCCGGTAAGCAGATCAGGAACCACACGCCGTCCTTGCTTTGGTAGGTGTTGTTGAAGGGGTTGTTGACCTGCGTGCGCTTGTTCGGGTACTGCGCGCCGAACTGCGCGGCCTGCAAGCCGTGCGCATGGCCCCAGATGGCCACGTGGTACAGGTTGATGACCACCTTGTCGCCCTTGCCGGTCTTCTCGCGCTCGTACAGCGCCGCGCAGATACCGCCGGCGAAGATGGCAGCCGCGTTGAAGTCGCCGAAGCCCTGCGGAGCCGTTGCCGGGGACTCGCCGGCCTGGCGGAACACGGCGTTCACGCCGCCGCGGGCGCCCCAGCACACGGCGTCATAGCCGGGGGCGTCGCGCATGGCGCCATTTTCGCCGTAACCGCGCATCTGCGCCCAGATCAGGCGCGGGAACTTCTCATGCAGCGTCTCCCAGTCCAGGCCCAGCTTCGCAAGCGCCTTGTTGCGCAGGCCGTTCACGAACACATCGGCCTCTGCAAGCAGGTCCATCATGATTGCCATGCCGTCTTCCGTTTTCAGGTTCAGGCTGATCCAGTCTTTGTTTGCATTCACATTCTCGTACGTGGGATCGCAGCGCTCCGTATTCGCGCCGCCGAAACCCCAGCATTGCGTGCGCTGCGGGTCGCCGTTCGGGTTCTCCACCTTGATGATTTCGGCGCCCATCTCGCCCAGCTGCCTGACGGCAGCCGGCGCCGCAACCCAATCCGCCAGCTCCACGACTTTCACGCCGGCGAGCGGACCGAATCCGTTCATGATCTTCGAAGCAAACATATAACCCCCGTTCATGGTTTGTCATAAAACCAATTGATGGATTTTATGTATCCACGAAGCATGATACCCCACAGAGCCATGCGGGTCTGCAGGGAATACGATTTTGGTAACCAACTAGTTGAAGAATTACCACCAGGAAGAGCGAATTGTACAAAACAATGTTCTGCCTGATGCGAAGAGCGATTTTATTGCGACACAAAATACAGGGAATGACGAAGCGGCTGAATATGCACATCGGCCCGCCGGAATCCGACGGGCCGATATCCGCCGATTGAATGGGCTCACATCCGATCGGCCATCTTACGAGCGGTAACGCAGTTGCCAAAATGCACTTCAGCACATCTAGGGTACCCTATCAGCTTTGCAAATACACGCGATTGTGAACTGAATGTCATGAATAGACGGACATTTATATTTAATTGGCGGACAATTTTGTCATATTTCGCAAATATTTGAAGTATTTGCGAATTTAATTCGCGCATTTTCATGGACATATTTCCATTTTCGCCCGGTCACTCTATCCAACCGCAACAACGTGTCAGGACAAAAAGAGGGTGCGCATCGTATTGATCACGCTACGCACCCGCTGTCCCCACCGGATCGTTCCCAGCAGGACATTGCCGGCTTCCCGTTAATCGGCGACCTTCGACAGGAACGCCTTCGTGCGTTCATGCTGCGGATTGCCGATGACGTCGGCTGCCGGGCCCTGTTCCACAATGAGCCCCCTGTCCATGAACACGATGGTGTCTGCCACGTCGCGGGCGAAGTTCATCTCATGCGTGACGATGACCATGGTCATATGCTCCTCGGCAAGGCCGCGGATGACCTGGAGCACCTCCTGCGTCAGCTCCGGGTCCAACGCACTCGTAGGCTCGTCGAAGAACAGCACCTCGGGGTTCATGCACAGCGCCCGCGCAATGGCTACACGCTGCTGCTGCCCGCCGGAAAGGTTGCACGGCACGAAGTCTTCCTTGCCCTCCAGGCCGAAGCGGCGCAGCAGAGTGCGCGCCTGTTCCTCAACCTCTTCCCTATTGCGTTTCTGCACCAGCACCGGTGCATCCGCGACATTCTGCAGCGCCGTACGATGCGGGAACAGGTTGAAGCTCTGGAACACGAGGCCGAAGCGCTGGCGGGCCCTTGCGAGCGTTCCCTTGTCGCTGTACACGGCCTTCCCGCCCGCATCGTTCCGGGCAACGACAATATCCCCGTACGCCAGCTTGCCGGACTCGAACCGCTCCAGCAGCGTGGCGCACCGCAGCAGCGTGGACTTGCCGCCGCCGGACGAACCAATGATGCCCACCACTTCGCCCTCGTGCACCGTCAAGCTGATGTCCTTCAGCACCTGATTTTCGCCGAAGCTCTTCTCGATGTGCTCCAGCGTGACGATCCCGTTTTCCTGCGTCATGTCATCTTTCCTAGTCATGATAATAATTCAGCTTCTTCTCGGCCTTGTTCAGCAGGTACTCCACCACCAGCGTAAAGATCCAGTACATGGCCGCGGCGATCACGTACGGGAACATGTTGACAAGCGATGCGGCCAGCGCCTTCGCCTCCGTGAACATCTCCGCAATGCCCAGCACGAATGCCAGCGACGTGTCCTTCACCAGGGTGATGATTTCGTTGCCCATAGCCGGCAGGATATGTTTGATGACCTGCGGCAAGATGATCTTCATGAACGTCTGCGACTTCGTGTAGCCCAGCACCTCGGCAGCCTCGTACTGGCCGCGCGGGATGGACTGGATGCCACCGCGGTAGATTTCCGCGAAGTATGCGGCGTAGTTCAGGATGAAGCCAACGGCGCAGGCGCCGAACTTCCAATCGCTGCCCATGGATATGCCGGCAAGATAATACGGACCGAACATGAGCGCCATCAATTGCAGCATCAGCGGCGTGCCGCGCATAAACGAGATGTAGATGCGCGCGATGACGGCCACGATGCGGAAGCGACTCATGCGCGCAAGGGCGATGAGCACGCCCAGCGGAAGCGCGCCAACCAGCGTGATGAGGAATATCTGCAACGACATGACAAAACCGGAGGCCAGATCCGGCAGCACCATGGCCATCATGGCGCCGAAATCCGTACCCGACGAAGCCTTCTCCTGATTCGTGGCGGCTGTGGAGCTGTCCTTGTCGCCCAGACACCAGTTGCTGTAGCTGATGCCCTGATCGGAATACTTATCGCAGATTTTCTTCACCGTGCCGTCCGCATCCATCTCCTTCAGCGTCTGCGTGACCTTCGCCGCAAGGGCATTGCCCTCATCGTCCTTCTTGAAGCCCACGGCGTAATGCTCGGACGACAGGCTCTCATCAAGCTGCTTGTAGGCATTCGGCTTCGCGGCCATCTGATATGCCGCTATGGAAAGGTCGCACGCCACTGCGTCGACGTTGCCGGATTCCAGCTGCATGAAGGCATTGTTGTAGTCGCTGACGGTTTGGACCTTGCCGCCCTCGAACGTGTCCTGCAGGTCTTTCATATCGCCGTCCAGCACGTCCAGCGCCGCAGATTTCACCTGCGTCATGACCGTCTTGTCCTTCAAGTCCGAAAGAGAGTTGATGTCGCTGCCCGCGCGGACGACCACCACCTGGCCATTGATCATATACTTGTCTGTGAACGCGTAGTCGTCTTCGCGTCCTTCGTACGTGAAGCCGTTCCAGATGCACGTGATGTTTCCCTGATCGAGCAGCGCGTCCTTCGCGTCCCAATCGATGGGCTCCGCCTTGAACGTCCAGCCGTTGCGTTTGCAGACCTCCTTGGCAAGATCCAAGTCGATGCCGGTGTACTTGCCCGTCTTCGTGTCCTTGTAGCCGTACGGCGGATAACCGGCATCGAAGCCCACGATGAGCGTGTTGTCCGGCGGCGCCACGGAATCCGATGCCGCCTGCGTGGATGCGGATTCCGGCGATGCCGCAGACGACGAGTCGGATGCGCTCGAGCAGCCCACCATCAGGCCCGCAGCCAGGCACAGCGCCGCCATGAACGCAATAATCAGCGCGATTCTCTTTTTCACAGATGTCTCTTCCCCCGAAGCGCCCCGGTTGGCGCCGACGCGCTTGCTCTTCCCTGTTTAGCGCCCTATCGTTCTAGTGCGCTAAAGTACCCGGAGATTATAGCACCCGTGTCAAAAGCGAAAACGGCCGCCGGCAGGATGACCCGCCGACGGCCGTTTCATGCCGTGCGAATGAAGCGCGCTATGCCTGCGCCTCAAGATCCTTCAGGCGCTTGAACACCTGCATGGCGCCGCTTGCCTCCACGTCCATGGAGCCGTCGCCTGCCACGTCCACGAGCGTAGGAGCCTGCATGACGCCCAGCTGCTCCACGAGTTCGGGGTATTCCTCCGCGAAGACCTCCTCGTACGCGATGCCCGCCTGGTCCATCATGTCCGCAGCGCGCTTGCAGTTCGGGCACGTGTACGTGGCCAGCAGATAGCGCCCCGCCGGAAGCAGTGTGCTGCCCTCGACCGGTGCGCCGTCCGCCTGCTCCGCTTCGGCCGCGTCCGCCAGCGCTGCCTCCGCCTCCTGCAGCATGGCAGCGGTCGCCTCCATCGTGGGCTTTGCAGCGGCGTCGGCATACGGCAGGTCCTGCGCACGCGCCTGGCTGCTGACGCGCGGCTTCGTCACGGCCACGGCGCGGGCGGACGACGGCGCATACGAAGGCGCCGTTTCCATCTCCTCCGCATTCAGCAGGCGGCCATGATGCTCCGCCTCGGAGAACGGGGACGCATCCAGCTGGTATTCGCGGCGATCCTTGTATTCCTGCACCTTGCCGTCGTTCCAATGCTTCACCGGGCGGTAGTAGCCGGTGATGCGGCTGTACACCTCCGTCTCGGAGCCGCACTCCGGACACTCCCACACCTCGCCGGCAAGATAGCCGTGGTTCGGGCACACGGAATACGTGGGCGACATGGTGTAGTACGGCAGCTTGTAGTTCTCGGCAATCTTGCGCACCAGGCGCGCCGTGGCCTTCCAGCTGGGCAGCTTCTCGCCCAGGAACGCATGGAACACGGTGCCGGACGTGTACAGCGTCTGCAGGTCGTCTTGGATATCCAGCGCGCTGAAGATGTCGTCCGTGTAGTTCACGGGCAGATGCGAGCTGTTCGTGTAGTACGGCGTGCCGTTGCGGTTCGCCGTGATGATGTCCGGGTACTGCTCAACATCATGCTTCGCAAAGCGGTACGTGGTGGATTCGGCCGGCGTGGCCTCCAAGTTGAACAGGTCGCCGTACTGCTCCTGGTAATCGCTCAGGCGGTTGCGCATATGGTTCAGCACGCGCTTCGTGAACTCCTGGCCGGACGGGTTCGTCAGATCGCAGCGCAGCCAGCTGGCGTTCAGGCATGCCTCGTTCATGCCCACCAGGCCGATGGTGCTGAAGTGGTTCTCGAACGTTCCCAGATAGCGCTTCGTATACGGATACAGGCCGGCGTCCAGCAGCTTCGTGATCACGCGGCGCTTCGTGTGCAGCGAGCGCGCAGACACGTCCATGAGATGATCCAGCCCTTCAAAGAACTCCGTCTCGTTCGCGGATTTGTACGCCAGGCGCGGCATGTTGATGGTCACGACGCCGATGCTGCCCGTGCTCTCGCCGCTGCCGAAGTAACCGCCGGACTTCTTGCGCAGCTCGCGCAGGTCAAGGCGCAGACGGCAGCACATGGAGCGCACGTCGGAGGGCTCCATATCGGAGTTGATGTAGTTGCTGAAGTACGGCGTGCCGTACTTCGCCGTCATCTCGAACAGCAGCTTGTTGTTCTCCGTCTCGGACCAGTCGAAGTCGCGCGTGATGGAATACGTGGGAATGGGATACTGGAACCCGCGGCCGTTCGCATCGCCCTCGATCATGATCTCGATGAACGCCTTGTTCACCATGTCCATCTCGCGCTTGCAGTCGCCGTACGTGAAGTCCATCTCCTTGCCGCCCACGATAGCCGGCAGCTTCGCCAGGTCGGGCGGGCAGACCCAGTCCAACGTGATGTTCGAGAACGGTGACTGCGTGCCCCAGCGGCTGGGCGTGTTCACGCCGTACACGAACGACTCGATGGCCTTCTTCGTCTCGTCGTAGCTCAGGTTGTCCACCTTCACGAACGGCGCCAGATACGTATCGAAGCTGGAGAACGCCTGCGCGCCGGCCCATTCGTTCTGCATGATGCCCAGGAAGTTCACCATCTGGTTGCACAGGCTGGACAGGTGCTTCGCAGGCTTGCTGGTGATCTTGCCGGGCACGCCGCCCAGGCCCTCCTGGATGAGCTGCTTGAGCGACCATCCGGCGCAGTAGCCGGTGAGCATGGAGAGGTCGTGGAGGTGGATGGCGCCGCTCTTGTGGGCGTCGGCAATCTCCTGGTCATAGATTTCAGAGAGCCAGTAGTTGGCGGTGATGGCGCCGGAGTTGGACAGAATCAGCCCGCCAACGGAATAGGTGACGGTGGAGTTTTCCTTGACCCGCCAGTCCGACACCCGCAGATAGTTATCCACCAGCTTTTTATAGTCCAGCACGGTGGAGCGCATCTCCCGCAGCTTCTCCCGGTTCTTCCGGTAGAG
>USAB01000065.1 GCA_900552585.1 uncultured Coriobacteriaceae bacterium | reverse complement strand
CAGACGCTCGACACCTACTCGATTTCCGCAGGCCTCGACTACGCTTCCGTGGGCCCCGAGCACGCATGGCTCAAGGACATCGGCCGCGTGAACTACAGCTGGGCCACCGACGAGGAGGCCATGAACGCCTTCCGCGACCTGAGCCAGACCGAGGGCATCATCCCCGCCATCGAGAGCGCCCATGCCGTGGCCCACGCCATCAAGATCGCGCCGGCCATGGACAAGGACCAGACCATCGTTATCACGCTTTCCGGCCGCGGCGACAAGGACTGCGCGGCCATCGCCCGTTACCGTGGGGAGGACATCTATGACTAACCAGAACATGACCGACGCCGAAAAGGCCATCCGCTCCGCCTTCGCGAACGGCAAGGCATTCATCCCGTTCATCACGTGCGGCGACCCGGATCTGGAAACCACGGCGAAGCTGGTGCCCGCCATGGCGCAGGCCGGAGCCGACCTGATCGAGCTGGGCATCCCGTTCTCCGACCCCACGGCCGAGGGCCCCGTCATCCAGGAGGCGGACCTGCGCGCGTTGAACGCCGGCACCACCACGGACAAGGTGTTCGCGCTGACGGAGAAGCTGCGGCAGGAAACAGACGTGCCGTTCGTGTACATGACGTATGCGAACGTCATCTTCAGCTACGGGTCCGAGCGCTTCTGCAAGCGCGCCGCCGAGGTGGGCGTTTCCGGCATCATCGTGCCGGATTGCCCGTACGAGGAGCGCGCGGAATTCGCCGAGGCCTGCAAGAAGGCCGGCATCGTGCAAATCTTCATGATCGCCCCTACGTCGCATGACCGTATCAAGGCCATCGCCTCCGATGCGAAGGGGTTCCTGTACTGCGTCAGCTCGCTGGGCGTGACCGGCACGCGGTCGAAGATCACGACGAACATCAAGGGCATGGTGGACGTGGTGCGCCAGGTAAGCGACATCCCCTGCGCCGTGGGCTTCGGCATTTCCACGCCCGCGCAGGCGAAGGAGATGGCCGACCAGTCCGACGGCGCCATCGTGGGATCCGCCATCGTGAAGCTCATCGCGCAGTATGGCGCGGATTCCCTGGAACCCGTCACAACGTTCGTGAAGAGTATGAAGGACGCGCTGCGCTAGCCCGCACGCGCCCGCATTGAGGCGCGCATGCGCATCGGCCCGTCTGCACGCATACTGCATGCGCCGGCCTTCCGACGCGCCGCGCGCCCGCCCCTTCCGCCCCGACGGCATCGCGCCGCCGGGGCGTTTTCGTCTTCGCTGCCGAATCCCGGCGGTTCGCGCCAACGCGTGCAATGTGCGGCCGGTACGCTACTATGGGGAGAAAACAAAACCGGATTGCGGGCGGGCGCCCGAAGCGCGCAACCGCATGAAGTCAAGGAGGCATCATGCCCGAATCTTCCATCAGCCACGCCGCCTGCGTGCCCATCGCGTTCGTGGGCACCGTGCTGGGCCCGTTCTTCACCCATGACCCGAAGCTGGATGCGCAGGCCATTGACCCGTCGTTTGCCGCCATGGCCGACCTGGACCCCGAACAGGCCGCCGAAGACTGGCCGTTCGTGAAGGCGCCCGTGGCCCAAGAGGCCATCGAAGAGATGCAGAAGGGCCTGGATGGCGAACATGCCGGCGCACCGCTGGTCAAGGAGTACCGCCGCCTGTTCATCGGCCCTGGCCACAAGCCGGTGCCGCCCTGGGGCTCCGTGTACACGGACAGCGACCAGGTCATGTTCGGCAAGACGGCGCTGGACCTGCACGATTGGCTGAAGCGCAACGGCATCGCCATCGACTCCGGCGAAGCCGACCTGCCCGACGACCACATCGGCACGATGCTGGAGGTCATGGCCTGGATTGCCCAGAACAAGCCGGAGCTGCTGGAAGAATACCTGTGCAAGCACTTCCTTACGTGGGCACCGCATTACCTGGAGGAGCTGGAGCAGGAGGCGAAGCATCCGTTCTACCACGGCCTGGCGCTGCTCACGCTGGAGAGCCTGCAGGGCATCCAGCGCATGTTCGACCTGAACGTGGTCACGCCCCGCTTCTACCGGTAAGCGGACCCCGGCGCACACCGCCCCACTGCACCCGAACGCGACGGCGCACCCCTTTCTGCGGGTGCGCTGTTTTCGCAGGGGACGCATCCGATGCATGCCGCGCAAACGCCGTAATCCGCTCGAAACGGCCAGAAACAGCCCTTCTGCCCACTAGATATAGTGGCAAAACCCCGCAGTGCGTGCATGTTTTACCGTGGTTTCACCAGGTCAAAACTATTCTTGAAATAGAAGCGTTCGAACGACCGCTCACCCCTTGAACCCTGCCGCTCACAGCTCTAAGGTTCGTTTTGTGCATAAGTTGTGAAGTGTCATATAGCACTTTTGCATGATTTTGGAGACTTGCCGACCGCCTTCGCCGGCGGCGGCGCAACATCAATAGGGGGTGCATCTATGTCTGACAAAACACCGTCGATCTCCCGCCGATCGTTCTTGAAGACCACCGGGGCACTCGGCGCGCTGGCAGCTGCCGGCGGCGCCCTGGCCGCATCCGAATCCGTGGTGAACAAGACGGAGGCGGCCTATGCCGACGAGCCCGACAAGATTGCATGGAGCCAATGCAATGTGAATTGCGGCGGCAACTGCATCTTCCAGTGGCACGTCCGCGACGGCAAAGTAGCTTACATGGAAACCGACAATATCGGAAACTCCGACTTCCAGGCACGTGCCTGCCTGCGCGGCCGTACCATGCGGCGCTGGCTGAACCACCCGGACCGCCTGCTGTATCCCATGAAGCGCGTGGGACCGCGCGGCTCCGACGACTTCGAGCAGATTTCCTGGGACGAGGCCATCAGCACCATCGCCGATAAGCTGAAGTACACCATCGACAAATACGGCAACGACGCCATCTACATGATTTACGCCACCGGCATGTACTCCAGCACCGGCAATCCGTCGCAGCGCCTGATGAACGCCATCGGCGGCTGCCTGACGCGCCATTACGACTATTCCGCAAACCAGATTCTGGCTGCGGCACCGTATATGTTCGGCACGCAGTTCAGCCCTTACGACGCCGTGCACGCGTCTTCCATGGACGAGGCCGCGAACCACTCCGACCTGGTCGTGCTCTGGGGCAACTCCCCCGCCGAGACCCGCATGGGCGGCATAAACATGACCTGGTACTTTGCGAAGCTACGCGAGGCCGTGAAGGCCCGCGGCGGCAAGATCATCTCCATCGACTACCGTATGAACGAGAGCATCTCGGGCCATCCGGACGAATGGCTGCCCATCCGCCCCGGCACGGACGCCGCGCTGGCAGCCGCGCTCATACACGAGTTCGTGAAGGATGGCAAGACGGACGAGGCGTTCCTGAAGAAGTACTGCGTGGGCTGGAACGAGGACACCATGCCCAAGAGCGCCAAGGGCAAGCACCTGTCCTACAAGGACTACGTCATGGGTACGGGCTACGACCACGTGGAGAAGACGCCGGAATGGGCCTCCGAGATCACGCAGATCCCTGTTGAGACCATCCGCGCGCTGGCGAAGGATCTGGAGAACGCGAAGGCACCGTTCGTGGCGCAGGGCTGGGGCCCGCAGCGCCACACGAACGGCGAGAACGCCACGCGCGCCATCTGCATGGTGCCCATCGCCCTGGGCAAGATCGGCCTGCCCGGCACCAACACGGGCCAGCGCGAAGCCGAGCCGCCCACGTACCTGATCAGCAGTATCCCCGCCACGGACGCGGACGAGAACGGCAAGACGCCCAGCCCGGGTGTGAAGCCGAATGCCGTGACCTGGAGCATCCCGTGCTACGAATGGCTGAACGCCGTCGACCACGGCACGGACATGTCCGTCACGAACGCCGGCGTGCTGGATGCGGAAGGCGCGCTGAAGGACGGCAAGCTGAAGAACAACATCCACTTCGTGTGGGACTACGCCGGCAACTGCATCACGAACCAGCACAGCGACATCAACAAGGTGTACGAGACGCTGAATGATGACAGCAAGGACCTGTTCATCCTGGTGTGGGACACCGTGATGACGGACTCCGCGCGCTATGCGGACATCATCCTGCCGGACGCCATGCGCTCCGAGCAGCTGAACATGCAGACGCAAGGCTATGCCGAATGGTATACCGGCGTCACCGTGGGCGGCCCCGCGCAGACGCCTCCGGGCGAATGCCGCTGCAGCTACGACGTGATGACGGAGATCGCCGACAAGATGGGCGTGAAGAACGACTTCACGAAGGGCGGCATGACGCACGACGACTGGGTGGAGTACCTGTACAAGGCCGGCGCCGCCGCCGACAAGAAGATGCCCTCGTGGGAGCAAATCAGAAAGCAGGGCGTCTACAAGCGCAAGCTGGACCCGGTCGTGGGCCTGAAGGACTTCCGCGACGATCCCAAGAAGAATGCGCTGGGCACGCCCTCCGGCAAGATCGAAATCTACTCCGAGCAGCTGGAGAAGCTGAACAAGACGTGGCAGCTGGAAGACGGCGAGAAGATCTGCGCCATCCCGGAGTTCTACCCCGGCTTCGAAGGCTACGGCAGCACCACGGACCAGTACCCGCTGTACTGCACCGGCTTCCACCACAAGAGCCGCACGCATTCCAGCTACGGATTCATCGAGGACCTGGACCACATCGCGCGCCAGCAGATGTGGATCAACCCCGCGGACGCGCAGCCGCGCGGCATCTCGAACGGCGACACCGTCCATGCGGAGAGCCCGGCCGGCACCATCGAGATCGAAGCGCGCGTCACGCCGCGCGTCATCCCCGGAACCGTCGCGATTCCACAGGGTGCCTGGCACAGCGCGAATATGTCCGGCGACAAGCTGGACAAGGGCGGTTGCGTGAACACGCTGACCACCTACCGTCCGAACCCGCTTTCGCGCGGCAACGGACCGGCGAACTCCATCATCGTCCAAGTCACGAAAGCATAGGAGGGGAGGTAGATTATGACGCAATACGGATTCTTCTTCGACAACACCCGCTGCACCGGATGCCGGACCTGCACCATGGCGTGCAAGGACTACCATGACAACCCCGACGGCGTGGCATACCGCAAGGTATACGACGTCGAGGGCGGCAGCTGGACGGCGGTGCAGGGCGAAGGGAAGGACGTGTACCGCACGGACGCGTTCATGTACCACATCTCCCTGGGCTGCCAGCATTGCTCCGACCCCGCCTGCACGAAGGTCTGCCCCACGCAGGCCATGCATAAGGACCCGGACACGGGCATCGTCTCCGTCGATGCCTCGAAGTGCATCGGCTGCGGCTACTGTGTCATGGCATGCCCGTACAACGTGCCGAAAGTAGACCGCACCGTTGGCCATTCCGTGAAATGCGACGGCTGCATCGACCGCGTGAAGGAGGGCAAGAACCCCATCTGCATGGACGCCTGCCCGTTGCGTGCCATCGACTTCGGCCCCGTCACAGAGATCGCCGGCAAGCATCAGGACGCCACCACGCGCCAGCTGCAACCCATGCCTGACCCGTCCACAACGAAGCCCAACACGCTCATCAAGCCCTCGGACGCCGCCAAGCTGGCCACGCCCGATAACTGCTCAGTCGTCAATTACAAGGAGGTGGAGTAGACCATGGGAGCCGCTTTGCAAGACCTGCCTCTGGCGATATTCTCCACGTTGGCGCCTATCGGCGCCGGTGCGTTCATCGCCCTGTTCATCGCGTTCCTGAAACGCGATTACACGTCTGAAGAGCTGAAGAAGGTCGATACGTTCACCATCGTCCCCATCCTGGTGGCCGTCGTGGGCCTGTGCGCGTCGTTCGCGCACCTGGCAACGCCTGGCAACGCCATGAATGTGGCAAGCACCGTGGGCTCCACGCCCATGGCGAACGAGATCACCGTGTTCGGCGTCTTCATGATCCTGGCCGTGATTTACTGGATCTGCGGCATGGCCGGCGGCCTGCGCGGAGGCGGCCGCAAGGTGTTCAGCGGCATTCTTGCCGTGGGCGCCGTCTGCGTTGCCTGCGCCATCGGCGGGGCCTACCTGCTGCCCACCATTCCGGTGTGGAACACGCTGTTCACGCCGCTGTCCATCCTGGGCTTCGCCCTTTCCGGCGGCGCGGCGCTGGGCATGCTGGTGCTGGCGCTTGCCGGCGTTGCGGACAAGACCACGGAAGCCGGCGCAGCGAAGCCGCTCATGGGCATGTTCTGCCTGGGCGTGTTCTTCTCGCTCGTCGGTGTCATCGCCATCTGGATCATGGGCGCGAGCACGCAATCCGCCGTCCTGCAGATCGGCGCGGCAACGTCTAGTCTGATCTGGGCGTTCGTGCTGTTCATCATCCTGACAATCGTCGCCTGCGTCCCGGCGTTCGACGCCATCATGCTGTCGGCCTCGAAGGTGAATACCACGGTAGCCCTGGTACTGGTGATCGCGGCCGTGTTCCTGGCCCGCCTGTGCTTCTACGGCATGCAGTTCGGCATTGGACTGTAAGCGGCAGCGAAACGCCGCATTGCCCGGCCGTTCGGCCGGAGATACGCGAACGGGGCATGCATCCGAAACGATGCATGCCCCGTTTTTCATTACCGTGAAACCGGCCAGCCGGCGCGCCGAGCGCCATCGCGCCCTGTAACGTGCGGAACGTGCGGCGCGCGGCACCCGCGGCGGGCCGCACCGCCCCCTGCGAACTTCCCCCGGCGCCTACGAGCTCCAGCCGCGGCGGTTCTTGCTGCGCTTGTTCGCGGCGCTCTTCCACACCGCATCCTGCACGCGCGCGACCCAGTCCAGGTACTCCGGCGTGGCCAGCAGCACGTAATCCGCGTCCTCCATGGCCAGCTCCATCTCCTCCTGAGAGCCCGGCACGTAGTCCATGCCGTAGAATTCCGGCACCTTCGCATCGATCATCACGGACAGCGCATCCGGACAGTACTCCAGCAGCTGCTCCAGGTAGGCGGACGCCCCGTCCAGGTCGTCCTGCTTGTAGCGCGCCACGCTCATGGCCAGGAAGAACCAGCAGTTCTTCTCCCCCTTGAAGCGCTCGTACAGCCGCTCCGCGTCGTCGAAGCGCTCCAGCATCACGTACAGCATGATCAGCGGCAGGCGCACGGACTGGTTGTCGGCCGTGGTCAGGTGCATGAGCAGCTCGTATTCGCGAATGGCCAGCGTGTTCTTCCCCAGGTCGAAGTACAGAAGCGCCAGTGTCTGCACCAGGCGCAGGTACGGGCGCATCTGCCAGCACTGCCATGCCTGCAGCTCGCCGTCGATGTCCGTGTACTCGCTGGGATCCACCTGCGCGGAGCAGTACATCCAGGCCTCGCGCTTCATGTCGCGCAATGCGCTCACGCGCTTTTCGGAGTCCGGTTCGCGCATGGCCAGCAGGGCGCGTGCGTCGTAGCAATGCGGGTCCATCTCCACGGCACGCTCCAGCAGCCGGATGACCTCGTTCTCGTCGTCGGGCGATTCCATGTCGTACATCCGGTCGCAGGCTTCGCAATACAGGTCGAACGCCTGCGTGGATGCGGATACGCGGACGTCGGACAGGTCGTTGCGGGACAGCTTCGCCGCCAGCGCCATCAGGCGCGCATCGGCCTCTGCGGGCGGCAGATGCCGCATGTCCACATTGTCCGAGACGATCCGCAGAAAGCGCTCGTCATCTACCGGCATGGTCCCTCACTCCTCACCTTGCCCCCGGCATGCGCGATGCACGTCCCGGAAGCAAACGGGAGCGCCCGCCGTGCAGCGGATGCGCCCCCGATTCCAATCGTGTCTTCTTCGCACCGTTCGCGTGCGCGCTTAGTTCTGCGCCGCGTCGCCGGCTTCCGCCTTCTCGCGTTCGTCCAGCATGGTCATGGCCGTGCGCCAAGCCAGTTCGGCGCACTTCACGCGCGCCGGCATACGGGAAATGGACTTCAGCTGGGCCGCCTCGCCCAGGTCCGCCAGCTCCTCGTCATCCGTGACCTCGCCGCGGATCATGGCCAGGAACAGATTGCACAGGCGGCGCGCCTCATCGACGGATTCCTCCGTGATGATGTCGGACAGGATATCTGCGGACGCCTGGCTCACGGCGCAACCGGAACCCGTGAAGGCGGCTTCATCGATTGTGTCTCCATCGAGCTTCAGCGACAGCGTGATGTCGTCGCCGCAGCTGGGATTCACCCCTTCATGCACCAACGTGGGATCGTCTATCTCGTATTTGTAGTCCGGATGGGCGTTGTGCTCCATCAGGGCCGCGGTGTAGATGCTATTGGATGCCATTGAACATCTCCTGAACCTTCGTCAAAGCCTCCACCAGGCGATCGATATCGCTCCGGTCGTTGTACAGCGCCACGGATGCGCGGCAGCAGCTCTGAATGCCCAGATAGGTCAGCAGCGGCTGAGCGCAATGATGGCCAGCTCGTATGCATACATCGTAGCTGTCCAGAATACTCGCAACATCATGCGGGTGCACGGCGCACAGGTTAAACGACACGACACCGACATGCTTGTCCGGATTCCGGGGGCCGATCATGCGGATGAACGGCAGCTCGCCCAACCGGCGGGCCAGCTCGGCCACCAGCGCACGCTCACGCGCGGCCAGCACGTCATGTCCCACGTCTTCGATGTAGTCGATGGCGGCGCCGAACGCCGCGATGCCGGCGGCGTCCTGCGTGCCCGCCTCGAACTTCTGCGGAATGGGCGCCCAGGATGCCTGGTCCTCGGAGACCCAGTCAATCATCTCGCCGCCCGTCAGCATGGGGGGCATGCTCTCCAGCAGCTCGCGCTTCGCCCACAGCATGCCGATGCCCATGGGGCCGAACATCTTATGGGCGGACAGCGCGAACGCGTCGCAGCCCAGCTCCTTCACGTCCACCGGCATGTGCGGTGCGGACTGCGCGCCGTCCACAATGCAGATGGCACCCACCTCGTGAGCGCGCTCCGCAATCTTCTTCACGGGATTCTCCACGCCCAGCACATTCGAGACCTGCATGACGGAGACGATCTTCGTCTTCTGGCTTATCTTGCGCTCGATCTCCTCGTCGGGGATGTCGTAGTCGCCGTCCTTGTTGCAGCGCAGGTACACCAGGTTCGCGCCGTGCGCGGCGCACGTCTGCTGCCAAGGAATCAGATTCGAGTGATGCTCCATTATGGAGATGCACACCTCGTCACCCGGCTTCAGGAACGCATCGCCGTACGAATGCGCCATCAGGTTAAGCGACTCGCTGGCATTGCGCGTGAACACGATCTCGTCCGGGTCGCTGGCGCCTATGAAATGTGCCGCCTTCTTGCGGACTTCGTTTATCGCCTCCGTGGCCTGGACGGACAGGCTGTACAGGCCACGCAGCGGATTGCTGTTCATGGTCTCGTAGAACTCGCGCTGCGTATCCAACGCGCACTTCACGCGCTGCGACGTGGCAGCGCTGTCCAGGAACGCGATCTCGGGATGTCGTCCGAACAGCGGGAAATCCTTCTTGAACGGGTTCTTGTCCAAATCAAGGACGGTCTCGTCTATCTGTCTCATCTATTCCCCACTCTCCTGCGCCGCATCTCCCGTGGCATGACCGAGTACGGACAGCGCCAGACGGTCCACCGCCCGCGCCGCGTCCTCGTCGACCGCCTGGTCGGCGGCATAGTCGAAGAACGCCTGCGAGAACAGGGCCTCGGCGTCCGCCATGCCCAAGCCGCGCGTCTCCATGTAGTGCAGCTGCTCGTCGTTCACATGGCCGATTGTGGCGCCGTGGTTGCCCTGCACGTCATCCTCGTCGCACAAGATGATGGGCACGGTCTTGTTGCGCACGGCCTCGTTTGCCAGCAGAACGGTCTCGCGCTCGTTGCCCACGGAGCCCTTGCAGCCGTGGATGAGGTCGATGGTGCCGCGCAGCGTCTTGCGCGCGGCGTCGTTCAGCACGCCGTTCGCAATGAACAGCGCGTTCGTGTTCAGGCCGCGCTGGCGGATGATGTAGTTGAAGTCCAGCGTGCGCTTCCCGTTGCCCAGATAGCGCGTGTCGATGTCCAGGTCGCTGCAGTCGCCGGCCAGGTTCGCGGCCACGCCCACGTACGACTCCGCTCCGCCCAGCTCTATCTGGCGCAGCACAACGCGCGCATCGGCCGCCTGGTAGAACGCCAGGTTCTCGAAGTACTGCCACGTGGCGTCCAGCGTCTGCTGCGTGCGGACGGTCACGGCCGCCCCCTCTTCCGCCAGCACGCGGACGAACACGCCCGCAGCGCCGCTTCCGGCAGCAACGCCCCCGCAGGGGATGACCCGGTCAGCGCCCTGATCGTAGAAGGTCTGGGCGGTGCC
>USAB01000064.1 GCA_900552585.1 uncultured Coriobacteriaceae bacterium | reverse complement strand
TGGCAACCGACAAGCATAACGACATCCCCGACTTGAAGCAGCGCGTCGCAGACGCCCGCGAATGGCTTCACATCGACGAGAAGCGCGGCCGTCTGACGGAGCTGGACCAGGAGATATCGCAGCCCGGCTTCTGGGACGACCCGGCCCATGCGCAGAGCGTGTCGAAGGAGGCAAGCGACCTGCGCACGCTGATCGACGACTACGACCGCGCGTGCCAGCTGGCCGATGATGCGGCGGATGCCGCCGATCTGGCCGAAGAGGACCCGGAGTTCGCGGACGAGGCTCAGAGGGCATCCTCCGAGCTGGAGAAGCTGCTGGAGCATTTCGAGGTGCAGTCCTGGTTCTCCGGGCGCTTCGACAACCAGGACGCCATCCTGTCCATCCATCCCGGCGCCGGCGGCCTGGAAGCTCAGGACTGGTGCGAGATGCTGTTCAATATGTACTGCCGCTTCGCCGACAAGGAAGGCTGGAAGGTCAAGGTGCTCGACGCCGTCCCCGGCGAGGAGATCGGCCTGGACCGCGCCAGCGTCGAGATCGACGGCACGAATGCATACGGCATGCTGCGCAGCGAGATCGGCGTGCACCGGTTGGTGCGCATTTCTCCCACGGACGAGAAGAAGCGCCGCCACACCACGTTCGCCAGCGTGGAGGTGTTGCCGGTGCTGCCGGACGACATCGAGGTGAACCTGGACCCGAACGACGTCCGCGTGGATGTCTACCGTGCTTCCGGGCCGGGCGGCCAGTGCGTGAACACCACGGACTCCGCCGTCCGGCTGACGCATATCCCCACGGGCATCGTGGTGACCTGCCAAAACCAGAAGTCCCAGCTGCAGAACAAGGAAGCGGCCTTCAGGGTGCTGCGTGGTAAACTGTACGAGCTTGAGGAACGCAAGCGGCAAGAGGAGATATCCCAGCTCCGCGGCGAGAAGATGGATAACTCGTTCGGCAGCCAGATCAGGAACTACGTCCTGTATCCGTACCAGATGGTGAAGGACGTGCGGACCGGCATCGAGACCAGCAACGTCGATGCCGTGCTGGATGGCGATATCGAGGGATTCGTCGTGGGATACCACCGCTGGCAGGCTGCTCAGAGCCAGGAATAGCGCAGGTACTGCAAGAAAGGTGCAAAATGGACTCAGCTGAACTGTCCGAAATTGCGAACGACATGCGTCAGGACATCGTCCGCATGATCTCGAAGGCGGGGAGCGGCCATCCCGGCGGCTCGCTGTCCTGCATCGACATTCTGACCGCCCTGTATTTCGGCGACGTGATGAAATACGATCCCGCGAATCCGAAGTGGGACGGGCGCGACTACTTCATCCTTTCGAAGGGCCATGCGGCACCCGCGCTCTACGCGGCGCTGGCCCATGCGGGCTATTTCCCCCGGGAAGAGCTCGATACGCTGCGCCAGCTGGGCTCGCGCCTGCAGGGCCATCCGGATTCGAACCTGGTGCCGGGCGTCGAGGTGGGCACCGGTTCACTGGGCCAGGGCCTGTCCATTGCGTGCGGCCTTGCGTGCGGCCTGCGCTTGAAGGGCAACGACCACACCGTGTTCACCATCCTGGGCGATGGCGAGGCGCAGGAGGGCCAGGTGTGGGAGGCTGCGACGTTCGCCGTCCACGAGGGCATCGACAACCTGGTGGCCATCCTGGACGCGAACGGCCTGCAGATCGACGGCCCGACGGTCGACGTCTGCCAGTCCGGCGATCTGGGCGATAAGTTCGCCGCGTTCGGCTGGGAGGTCGAGCGCATCGACGGCCATGACATCCCGGCGCTGGCGGTTGCGCTGCACCGCCTGCAGGAGACGCGTGACGGCAAGCCGCACCTGCTGGTTGCCGAGACCGTCAAGGGCAAGGGCGTCTCGTTCATGGAGAACCAGGTGGGCTGGCATGGCAAGGCCCCGAACGAAGAGCAGACGGCTGCCGCCTTGGCGGAGCTTCAAGAGGAGGGCCGGTAACATGGTGCAGTTCGCAAACGAGCAGGAGAAGTCCCAGAAACGCGCCACGCGCGCCGCACTGGGCGTGACGCTGGCGAAGCTTGCCGACGAAGGCATGGACATCGTGGCCGTGGATGCCGACCTGTCCGGCTCCACCACGCTGAAGAAGTTCGCGGAGGCGAAGCCCGAATATACGAAGCGATTCTTCAACGTGGGCATCGCCGAGCAGAACATGATCGACGTGGCCGCCGGCCTTTCGCTTGCCGGCCATATCCCGTTTACGGGATCGTTCGCCGTGTTCGGCGTGGGCCGCGCCTACGACCAGATCCGCAATACCGTTGCGTACTCGAAGCTTAACGTGAAGCTGACACCCACGCATGCGGGCCTTTCCGTGGGTCCGGATGGCGGCAGCCACCAGATGCTCGAGGACATCGCGCTGCTGCGCCCGCTGCCGGGCATGACCATCCTGGTGCCGGCGGATTACGCCGCCGCGGCCCGCGCCGTGGAGCTGGCTGCCCGCACGGAAGGTCCCGTGTACGTCCGCCTCGGCCGTGCCACCGTGCCGAACCTGTATGCGGAAGGCGTCGAGCTGGAAGTGGGCAAGTCCTATGTGGTGCGCGAGGGCACGGATGTTACCATCTGCGCCGACGGCGTCGAGGTCGACCAGGCCCTGAAGGCCGCTGACCTGCTTGCCGCAGAGGGCATATCCGCCGAGGTCATCGACTGCTTCTCCATCAAGCCGTTCGATACGCACACGCTGCTGGCGTCCGTTGAGAAGACGGGCTGCGTCGTCACGGCCGAAGATCATATGACCGTCGGCGGTCTGGGCTCGCTGGTAGCGGAGACACTTGCGCAGAACCATCCGGCACCGGTGAAGTTCGTGGGCATGGACGACCGCTTTGGCAAATCCGGCAGGTCAGCGGGGCTGGTGCCGTCCTCGGGGCGGGCCCCCCCCGCCATTGCAGAAGCCGTGAAGAGTCTCAAGGCAACGTGCTGATTCTGGTATGCTGACTTCAATTGAGTCATAGTAAATACGATACGAATGGAGCATTCTGTGACGAATAGCAAGTCTTCGGGTGGACGCCACGCGGCGCACACCAAAGGCGATGCGAACGCCGCTCCGCAGTCGCAAAACACTGCGCCGCAGCCCGCACCACAGCCGACTCCCGATATCCCGCCGCAACAGGCGACGCCCGCCGCGAAAGCGGGCCGGGAGGAATCCCGCCGACAACAGCAGAGGTCTCAGCGCCCGTCCCGTTCTCAGGACCGCAAGGCGAAGGCCAACGGTATCCGGCGTAAGCCTGCGCAGATGGACCAGCGCACGTCCCAGCTGTCCGAGTCGCTGCCGGTTCTCGATATCGACAACATGCCCGAGCAGAGCATGGGCGTTCCCGTCATCACGCTCGAACATGTGACGAAGATCTATCCCGCGCAGCCCGATAAGCCTGCCTTGAACGACGTCTCCGTGCAGATCTATGCGGGCGAGTTCGTGTTCCTGGTGGGCCATTCCGGCTCCGGCAAGTCTACGTTCGTGCGCCTGCTGACGCGCGAGCTGACACCGACGTCCGGCAAGATCACCATCGCGAACGAGGATCTGGGCACCATGCGCTCTTGGCGCGTTCCCTACCTGCGCCGCAACATCGGCTGCGTGTTCCAGGACTTCAAGCTGCTCCCGAACAAGACCGTGTTCGAGAACGTGGCATTCGCCCTGGAGGTCATCGGCAAGTCCCGCCACGTCATCAAGTCGCAGGTTCCCGAGGTGCTGCGCCTGGTGGGCCTGCAGGACAAGCTGGGCAAGCGCCCGGATCAGCTGTCCGGCGGCGAACAGCAGCGCGTGTCCATCGCGCGCGCCATCGTGAACCGCCCGCCGCTGCTGGTGTGCGACGAGCCCACCGGCAACCTGGACCCACAGACGTCGCGCGGCATCATGGACCTGCTGGAGCGCATCAACCGCACCGGCACCACCGTGCTGGTTGCCACGCACGACCGCGAGATGGTCGATAACATGCGTCGCCGCGTCATTGCTTTGGACCGCGGCCAGCTGACGCGCGACCAGGATAGGGGGGTGTACGGTTTCGATGTCTAGTTTCCTTTATTTTCTGCGCGAGGCGCTGAAGGGCCTGGGCAGGCACCTGTCCACCACGTTCGGATCCATTGTCACGATTTTCCTGTCGTTGCTGATCATAGGCGCGTTCCTTATCGGCGGCAGCATCGTCCAGAACATCGTGGACTCCGTCGAGAGCGAAGTGAACATTACGGCCTACGTCTCCGACAAGGCATCGCAGGACGATATCAACAAGGTCGAGGACTGGATCAAGACGCTTGACGGCGTCTCCAGCGTCAACTTCACCACGAAGGAGCAGGCGCTCGAGAACTTCAAGAAGTCAATGTCGTCTAGCCCGGACATCATCGACCAGCTTGACGGAGAGAACCCGCTGCCGGCATCCATCGACATCGAGCTCTCCGACCCGCAGAAGGTCGAGTCCGTGGCGAACCAGATCAAGGACAACGAGGATTTCAAGAATATCTGCGATAACAAGTCCGACCCGTCCGACTCGCTGAAGTACGGCAAGCAGACCGTCGAGCGCCTGTTCTCGCTGACGAATTCCATCCGCGCCATTGGCATCGCCCTGATCATCCTGATGGTGTTCATCTCGTTCGTGTTCATCAACAACACCATTCGCCTGGCCATCCTGTCTCGCCGCCGTGAGATTGCCATCATGCGCCTGGTGGGTGCATCGAACGGCTTCATTCGCGGGCCGTTCCTGATGGAAGGCGCATTGAACGCGCTTATCGGCACGGCGTTGGCCATCATCTGTTTGGAGTTGATCCGCAACTTGGCCATGCCGCAGCTCACGAATGCACTTATGTGGCTGCCGGTTACGCTGGATGGCGGCACGTACGTTATGATCTACGTATCGCTGTTGGTATTCGGCTTGGTCATCGGCTGCTTGGGAGCTATGCTCGCCATGCGCCGTTACCTGAAGATCTAGTATCGGTGCACGGAACTGGGGAATCATCTGACCCATGCGCAAGAGCAGGAAAGAACAAGCAGCAAGAGAGGATTTCAGCGCCCGCCTGATACGGGCGCTGTCCTTCTTTGTCCTCATTTGCCTCGTGTTCGCCGCCGGTTTCTTCCTTCGCGGCAACGATGCCGTCATGTCGCGGCTGGGTCTTTCGGACCTTTCCGTGGAGACGAACCAGAATCCCGGTGCCACCATCTCCGGCGATACATCCGATTCCGCATCGGCGCGCGTCTCCGAGGTTCAGGGCATCCTGGATAATTACAGTCTGGACGAATACTCGCTCGACTCCACCGGCACGAAGCTCATTCAATCACTGCTGGAAAGCACGGGCGACACATATGCCCGGTATTACTCGCCGTCGAAGTACGAGGTATATCGTGAAAGCGACAGCAAGAACACGTACGGCATCGGCGTGCTGTTCGGCGACTACAACGGCCAGGCGTACGTCGTCGACCTTATCGGCAACGGCCCCGCGCAGGCGGCGGGCGTCAAAGAGGGCGACTTCGTGAAGTCCATCAACGGCGAATCGCGTTCCGGGGGCTGGACGGTCGAAGAGGCCATAAAGGCCATCGAGGGCTCCGAGAACTCAACGGTCGTCATCACGTGGCGCCGTCCGGCGTCCCTTGACGCCTCGGGCGGCGAAGAGTTCACCACCACGTTGACGCGCAAGAACGTGAAGCAGACGAATGTGACGTACAGTTACAGCAAATCCCAGCACGTGGGCTATATCCGTATCCGCCAGCTGGGAGAGGACACGGACACGTACGTGACAAAAGCCGTCAATTCGCTGAGCAAGCACGGTGCGAAGGCGTATGTGCTCGATTTACGCAATGTTGCCGGTGGCTATCTGACGCAGGCCGTGAACGTGGCTTCCCTCTTCCAGAAGAGCGGTGTGGTCGTGCGTATTCAGACGAAGGATTCCGACACCACGCGTTCCGCCAGCGGCAAGACCGTTACGGATGCGCCGATGACGGTGCTCGTGAACGGCAACACCTCTGCTGCTGCCGAGGTGCTTGCCGCCAGCCTGCAGGACAGCAATCGCGCGCGCCTGGTGGGTTCCTCCACCATGGGGCATGGCACGGTGCAGGTCATGCGCGAGCTCTCGTTCGGCGGCGCCATCTCCTACACGGCTGCTCGTTATCTGACGTCCCAGGGCCGTTCGTTCGACGGCACGGGCATCACGCCCGATGTGAAGGCGGAGGCCGGCAGCGGAAAGACGGACACGCAGAAGCGCATCGCCATCGACGAAGCGGCTTCGCAGATTTCAAGCTGATAGCCATGGCGCGCGCCCACAAGAAAGCCCGTCGCCATGCCCGCCGCAATCCGCAGGGCCGCCTGTCCGTTGCACGCGGGGGATTCGGCTTCGTGTCCACGCCCGAGGGCGAATACTTCGTGCCGAAGCAGAATATGCACGGCGCTTTCGATGGCGATACAGTTGAGATTGCGCCGCTGTCCATAAACCACGACCGCCCGCAGCCGGGCAAGGCGCACAATGTACCGGGCCGCAAGCCTTCTGCACGTGTTGTACGCGTTGTGCAGCGCGCCCACGAAACGCTTATCGGCCGGTACGAGATTGCGGAGCCGTTCGGCGTCGTCGTCCCGGAAAATGACCATATCAAGCACGATATCTTTACCATGCTTGCCGACAACCCGGGCGTTCAGGACGGCGATATCGTCCGGGTGCGCATCACGCAGTTTCCCACGGCGCATCAGGCGGCAACGGGCAAAGTGGAGCAGGTCATCGGCCATCAGGGCCAAGCGGGGCTGGATATCATGGCCATCATCGCCAAGCACGACCTGCTCACGGAGTTTCCGGAAACCGTTCTAGCGGAGGCGCAGAACGTACGCGTGGATGCGTCGGCTGCGTTGGCGGAAGGGTACCGCGATCTGCGCGACCGCTGCATTTTCACAATCGACCCCGTAGACGCCCGCGACTTCGACGATGCACTTTCGCTCGAACCGGTCGACGAGGATGCGGGCAGATGGCGCCTGGGCGTCCACATTGCGGACGTATCGCATTACGTGGGCCAGGGGACGGCGCTCGACCGCGAGGCGCAACGCCGCGGGACAAGCGTCTACCTCGTCGACCGCGTGATTCCCATGCTGCCTGAGCAGCTCTCGAACGATGCCTGCTCGCTGCGCCCGCATGAAGACCGCTTGACCATGACCGTGGATATCGTGATTCGGGAAGACGGCTCCGTGATGAGCTACGAATGCTTCCCGGCCGTCATCCGATCCTGCGCGCGTCTGGACTACGGGCAGGTGCAGGCCTTCTTGGACGGCGATACGGCCGATGCCGCAGCGGTCGAACGGGCGCGGCATATTCCGCAGGAAGTGCACTCGCGGCTGTTGGGGTTGGACCGCATCGCGCGGCAGCTGGAGGCGCAGCGTCGCCGGGCCGGGGCCCTGGATCTGGATTCCGCCGAGGCGCATGTCGTCCTGGATGAAAACGGTACGCCCGTGGATGTGGCCGTCCGCCGCACCACGCGTGCGACGTCGCTGGTGGAGCAGGCTATGATTTTGGCGAATGCGTGCGTGGCAATGTACCTGGAAACGCGCGGATGGCCGTGCCTGTACCGCGTGCACGAGGCGCCGTCTCCGGAATCGCTGGCGCGCCTGCTTCCCATCCTGCAGGAATACGGCCTGGACAAGGGCATCGACCGCGACTTGTTCGAAGCGGGCGATCCGAAGACGTTGCAGGAGGTACTGGAGGCGGCTCGCAAGGCCGATGCGGGCGAGTTGGTGTCCATGTTGCTGCTCCGCTCGCTGAAGCGCGCCTGCTACGAACCGCATGTCGCTCAGCACTTCGGCCTGGCCTTGCAGCGCTATGCGCATTTCACCAGCCCCATCCGCCGCTATCCCGACCTGGTCGTCCATCGCATGCTGGTGGCCCAGCTGCGCGGGGACACGGAAGCGGCGGAGCGCATTGCGCCGCACCTGCAGGAGATTGCGGACCGCTCGTCGGCAATGGAGCGCGTGGCAGACGACGCCGCCCGCGAGAGCCAGGAGCTGAAATTGGTCGAGTACCTGCAGAACTTTATCGGCGAGATCTTCCCGGGCACTATCGTGAGGATCGTCGGCTACGGCTTCTTCGTGGAATTGGAGAATACGGCCGTGGGCTTGGTGGCGCTGGGCGATGCCGTAGACGATGTCTTTGCGCTGAACGTGGAACGTCAGACGCTGACGGGACGCGAGAGCGGCGTGCAGTTCCGCCTGGGACAGCACGTCCTGGTGCGTCTGACGGCGGCGCGCCCGGCCGAACGCCAGCTGGATTTCTCGTTGGTCTCGAAGCCGCACCGGGGGAAGGGTTGCTAGATGGACCGGGACGACGAACAGACGGAATCGCGCGAACATGCGCATGCCTTCGAGGCGTTCATCGGCTACCTGGAGGCGAACCGGTCGTATTTTTCCGGCAAGGTCATGCTGGACGCCCTGATGCATATGCTGGGACCGTCGCTGCTCATCTACGACGCACCCCAGTTCATCTTCGAATACGCCCGCAAGCAGGGATACCATATCCCGTCGTACCCGTACGACCCCACGAGCGAATTGCGCGCCTTCCTGGCGGAATACGACGTGGAGGACGTGCGTGGCTGGTATGCCCGCATCGGCGTGGATGCGGGCACGTACGACGTGCTGGGGCAACGGCGCCTGCTGGTAGTGCGCGATGCGAAGTACCGGCGGAAGGCGTTCGTCATGAGCATCGAGGACCGCATCACGGACGACGAGCTCAGCCGCCTCGTCGAACGCACGATTGCCTATCTGGCCGAAGACGAGCACGACGACCCGACGGTATTCTGACCGTCCGGGAAGCGGCGCGTCCCCGTCGCGGGACATCGAATTCCGCATGCGCCGCGCATCCCGGCCCGCTTGCTGGCTTTCCCCGTGCCGCTGTCGCCCCAGCGGGCGCATATTCACGTGCGGTTGCCGGCTACCCGCTATAATGTGATTTCAAACAGAAAGGGGACCGATGGCCCGCAGGGAGACAAAGCTTATCGCCAAGAACCGCAAGGCGTATCACGACTACGAGATACTGGAGACGTTCGAGGCGGGCATAGAGCTCACCGGCACGGAAGTGTGCGCACTGCGCGAGAGCAACTGCCAGCTGACGGATGCGTTCGCGCTCATCCGCAACGGAGAGGTGTGGCTGCACAACCTGCATATCCATCCGTACAGCCACGGGAATCTGATGAACCCCGATCCCGACAGGCGCCGACGCCTGCTGCTGCACCGCAAGCAGATTCGTTTCCTGGAGCAGAAGACGAAGGAGAAGGGACTGGCGCTGGTTCCGCTTTCCATGTATTTCAACGAATCGAACCGCGTGAAGGTGCAGATTGCGCTTGCACGCGGCAAGAAGCTCTACGACAAACGCGCTTCCATGGCAGAGCGGGATGCGAAACGCGCATTGGACCGCGCCATGAAGGAACGCAATCGCCGATGACCGTGAAGGAGGAGGCCATGGCCGATCAGAATCGCCAGGCAGTGAAGGACATGCTGAGCCAGGTACGCGCCCGCCTGATAGACCTGGAGGAAGCTATCGACAACTATCCGGGTGATCTGACGGGCTACGACAACCGCCTGGACCGCATCGACGACCGCATCTATCTGCTGGAAGCCGAGATCGAGAAGCGCACGGCCGCAATCAATCGCGGCGAGAAGGTGCCGCCTCCGAACCAGACGAAGGCCCAGGCAGCCGGTCAGAAGGCGGGGGAGACGGCGGCCACCATGGCCGATAAGGCCATGGATGTGGCCAGCAAGGCGGCATCCACAGCGGCCAGCGCCGTGACGTCGTTCACCGGCGCGCTGTCGTCGTCACTGAACGAGGGAAGCACCAGCGCTGCCTCGTCCTCGACTGCGTCTTCGTCCGCATCGGCGAACAACAATGCGCCGTCCCCGGAACCGGCGGGTCCCAGCGATCCGAACGGCGATCCCGCCGCCGCGCAGGGCACGGCTCAGCAGCAGGCGCAGGAGAAGGCCGCAAGCGCGAATGCGCGCGATGAGCAGATGCGTTCCACGGTGCGTGACCTGAACGTCATCTACCAGGAAGGCCGCGACACGCTCGACGACCTGTCCGATGCGCTGGCAGATATCCGCGAACCGTTCGACAAACTGTCGAACGCCATGCCGCGCAGCTTGCATCGCCGCCGCTGGTAGCGGCATCCGCCTGCGGGTGGGAAGGCCGCATCCGCTTCCCGCTGCATGCCGCCGTACGCGCGGCAGGGGGGCGGCTTCAGCTGAGGAATGCCCCGTGCGCTGCGGCGGTTA
>USAB01000063.1 GCA_900552585.1 uncultured Coriobacteriaceae bacterium | reverse complement strand
CCCATGGCCGCCGCCATGGGCGCTGACTTGCCGGTTACGGAACCCACCGGCTCCATGGTCGTCGATATCGGCGGCGGTACCACCGAAGTCGCAGTTGTTTCCCTGGGTGGTATCGTCACATCCAGCTCGCTGCGCATTGCCGGCAACCGCATGGATGAGGCCATTGCTCTCCACCTACGCGATCTGCTGGGCATCAAGATTGGCGAGCGTACGGCCGAGGTCATCAAGATTAAGATCGGCTCCATTCTCCCCTTCGAGGACGGACGCGAGCGCGATATGGTCATCTCCGGTCAGGATGTGGTGAACGAACAGCCCCGCGAGGTGGTCGTCCAATCCGAGGACGTCCGTCAGGCGCTGAAGCCCACCATCGACGAGATGGTCATCCATATCAAGGAAACGTTTAAGAAAACGAATCCCGACCTGGCTTCGGACATCATCAAGAACGGCATCCTGCTCACCGGCGGCGGCGGACTGCTGTCCGGCTTGGACCGCTATCTCACGAACGAGCTTGAGATTCCCGTCTGGGTAAGCGAGACGGCGCTGACGAATGTCGTCATGGGCTGTCTGAAAGTGCTCGAATCGCCCACCGCGCTTCGCCAGACGCTGATGCGTTCCAAGTAGGTCCTTCCGTATGCCCTTGCGATTCGAAGGGGGCTCGTCCCCAATCGGCGCCAATGTGCTGCTGATCATCTTCCTCGTGCTCTCGCTGGTTTGCACCACGGTGTATTCCAGCGAGAGCGAGGATGGGCCGCTCCATACCATACAGAACGGTTTCAGCTCGCTATCTGCGCCGTTCCAGTTCATCGGCGCGGGCATCAGCGCGGCGGGCAACTCCGCCAGCACCGGCGTCGAGGATCTTTCGGCGGACGCGAATACACTCAGCCAGCTGAAACAGCAGAACGAAGAGCTGCGCAACTACGTTTCCCAACTGGAGGAGTACCGCCAGGAGGCCCAGCGCCTGGAGCAGCTGCAGAAGCTCAGCGACTCCTACAACATGGACAGCGTTACGTGCCATGTGGTGGGCAAGTCGAACGATGCATGGAGCAGGACCATCACGCTCGATCAGGGGTCTGACTCGGGTGTCGAGCCCGGCATGCCGGTGTGCGGCGCTACGGGCATTGTGGGCCAGGTGCTCTCTGTCACGCCCGCAACGTGCGAGGTCCGCCTGATCCAGGACAGCCGCAGCGGTGTTGCCGTGCTCGTCCAATCGAATCGCGCGCAGGGCCTGCTGAAGGGCAGCTTGGACGGCCTGCTGTATCTGCAGGATGTCGATAGTAGCAAAAAGGTCAAGGTCGGCGATGTCATCATTACCAGCGGCTCTGGCGGCAGTTATCTGCGCGGCCTGATGGTGGGCACGGTCGTGAAGGTAGAGCAGACGGACGGCGAATCGAACCGTACCATCGTGGTGTCCCCGAACGAGGATGCCGATGCCCTGGAAGAGGTCATGGTCGTGAAGAAGATGGGAACGGCAGGCGCCCTGGATTCCAACGTCAGCAGCTCCTCTTCGAGCAGTAGCTCGTCGTCTGACAGCTCCTCATCCAGCTCGTCTTCTGATAGTTCGTCGTCTTCGAGCATCATATCTGGCAGCACGTCGTCTTCGTCAAATTAGAAAGGGGATAGCCAATGGACATCTCGCGGCATCGCATGACCATCGTCTTTGCGGCTATCGCCGTCTTGGCGCAGATCATACTTGCATCGAATATGCAGATCGGCAATGCCGTCCCGAACTTCATCACGTCATTCGTGGTGGCCTTCGCCATGGTCCGCTCCGATTCACCGCATTACGTGCTCGCATTTGTACTGGGCCTCATTGCCGACTTGCTCGGCAGCAGTGCCGTGGGACTGACGTCCCTGTGCCTGCTGATAGCCGTGTTCGTCGTTACGATGGTCTCCCAGACCGTCGGCAACGACAACCTGCTCATGAGCATCATCGTGCTGCTCATCGCGCTGTTCGGCGTTGATCTGGTCTATGCGCTGTTCATGGTGGGGGCCGGTGCGGCAAGCTTCTCGGATGCCATGCTGTATCGGGCTCTTCCGTGCACACTCTATGATGCAACGCTGAGCATCATCTGGTATCTGGTCATCCTGCACTTCTCGGCACCGTTCCGCGGTATGGGCAATTCCGGTCGTGGGAACGGCGCGGCGAATATTCGGTTCAGCTGAGGCCGCTCGCTATGGCAGCTGCAATTATCGCAGGCATATTGACGCTTGCCGCCGTCGTCGTTGCGGTGGTTATCTATCTGCGCGTCAAGCGGAACAATACCGACAACCGGCCGTCCGTCGGCCGCGGCGTCGGCCAGCTTATCAGCACGTTCGGCGTGGGCACGCGTGATTCCGCGCGCGGTATTCCCGATGAGAAGCCGTCTGTCTCCGGGGGCCCTTCGCCTTCCGGCGACCGCGTATCCGGACTGCACACCCGTTTCGTGGCTATGGGCGTGCTCCTGGCAGCCGTGTTCGGCTCGCTTACGACGAAGCTGTGGAGCCTGCAGATCCTCGAGGGTGCGTCCTATGCGCAAGATGCGCAGCAGAACCTCTATACCAGCGTCACGACGCAGGCGCCGCGCGGTGTTATCTACGACGCGGACGGCAAGGCGCTCGTTGACAACACGTCCTCCGTTGCCGTGCTGGCCGATGCGGACGTGGCGGACAACCGCGATGTCGTGCAGCGCCTCTCCGTGCTTCTGGGCTTGCCGGTGGGCGTGGTCCGAAGCCGCATCAACGACTCAACGAATGGCGCGCAGAGCCAGCGCGTTGTGGCCAGCAACGTTTCCATTCGCGATGCAGCGTTCATCTCCGAGCATTCCGAGGCGTTCTCGGGCGTCACGACGCAGGAACAGACGGTCCGCCATTACTGTTACGGCGCTCTTGCGGCTCATGTTCTGGGGTATACGGGTACCGTCTCCGAAGATCAGCTGAACAATGCCACGCAGGGCAGAACGCTGTCGTCCGGCGACCAGGTTGGTCAGAGCGGCATCGAGCAGCAATACGACGATCTGCTCGCCGGCGATCATGGCGTGCGCACGCTCATCGTTGATTCCAGCGGCGACGTCCAGCAAGTGGTGGGGGAGACCAGCCCCACGCGCGGCAGCGATCTGTACCTGACCATCCGCGCGCAAGTTCAGATGGCGGCCGACAAGGCGCTGCGCGAATGCATCAATCCCACGGACGGCAGCACCGGCGTCGGACGTGCCGGTGCGCTTGTGTGCATGGACGTGACGAACGGAGAGATCCTGGCGCTTGCGAACTACCCGACGTACGACCCGAACAACTTCGTCGGCGGCATCTCGCAGGATGTCTGGAACCAGTTCAACACGGAAAGCAGCTATTACCCGCTCATGAATCGCGTCGTTGCCGGCGCGTACCCGCTTGCCTCCACGTTCAAATCGTTCACGGGCCTTGCGGGCCTGAAGTACGGGTTCGCGAACAGCACGAAGACGTGGACGTGCACCGGTACGTGGACCGGGTTCGGTTCGCAATATGCTCAGAAGTGCTGGAAGACGGGCGGCCATGGAACGCTTGATTTTGAGCATGCCATCATCGACTCATGCGACACGGTGTTCTACGAGATTGCAAAGGACTTCTACGAGGCGCGCGGAACCATTGGCGACGATGCCATGCAGGACTACGTGAAGAAGTTCGGCTTCGAGCAGGCTACCGGCATCGACATCTCTGGCGAGACCACGGGGCGCATTCCCACGCCCGAATGGAAGGCGGAGTATTTCAAGGACGAGCCCGAGGAAGCGCAGTGGCTGCCGGGCGACATGACGAACATGGTCATCGGTCAGGGCTATGTCCAGGGCACCATGTTGGAGCTTGCCGTGGCCTACGGCGCCATTGCCACCGGGGGCAACATCGTGAAGCCGCACCTGTTGAAGCAGGTGCGTAATTCTTCCGGCGATGTGGTCATCGATAACAACCTGGGCGTGCAGAGCACGATCGACGACATCGATTCCTCGAACCTGGACTTGCTGAAACAAGGTCTCATCGGCGTCGTTCAGAATACGTCCAGCATCACGGACATTGTGAAGGGGTACAAGGTGGCCGGCAAGACCGGCACGGCCGAGCAGACGGATAAGAACGACCACGCGCTGTTCGCCTGCTATGCGCCCTACGACAATCCGAAATACGTCGTTACGTGCATCATCGAGGAAGGCGAGGCCGGCGGCACGTATGCGGCGCCGGCCGCGGCAAAGGTCATGCGTGCGGCTCTGCGTTACAACGATGGCAAGCTGAACACGAAGATGGAGAGCATCCAGGCCGTATATACGCAGACGGCGCCAACGACCGGGTCTGCCAGCCGTTCGGATTAGGAAGGAGGACGCACGCATGCCCCAGATGGCACAGATCGATTCGCTTCGCATGCCGCGCGGAAAGAAGCCGCAGACGGTGTCGCGTTCACGTCATAATCGCGGTATCAATGTTCCGTTCGTGTTGACGATCATCCTTGTGATTGCCTATGGCTTGCTGATCTCCTTCACGGCTACGTACAACGACGCGGATTACAATTTCTCGCGCCAGGTCGGCGGCGCTGTCATCGGCGCCGTGCTGATGGTGCTGTTGTGGCGGTTCGACTATCACCAGCTTTCCGGCTATGTCACGGTGTTCATGATTATCAACATCGTGCTCATTTTGATGCCGCATATTCCGCTCATAGGCGTCGAATCGAACGGCGCACTGTCATGGGTGAGGATCGGCCCGATTAGCTTCCAGCCCGGCGAATTCGCGAAGATCACGGTCATCCTCATGGATGCGAGCGTGGTGGCCCGCTATCGCGGCCGGCTGAACAACCTACATGATTACCTGAAGGCGCTTGCCATCATGTGCGTGCCGTTCATCTGCATCTTGACGCAGCCCGACCTGGGCACCGGCATGGTGTACTTGTTCATCGCGTTCATCGCGCTGCTGGTGGGCGGCGCGGCACCGCGCTATCTCATCGGCACCGTGGGCATCTTGTTCGGGCTGGTCGTTCTCATATTCGTAACGGACCCGCTGCTGGATTCCCTCGCCGGCAGCGATGTGGGCCTGAAGGACTACCAGCGGGCTCGCTTGCTGGTCTTCCTGGATTCCTCGTACGACCCCACGGGCGACGGATACAACCTGCAGCAGGCGAAGATCGCCATCGGCTCCGGCGGCCTGTTCGGCAAGGGCTTCATGAACGCGACGCAGTCGACGCTTGGCTATCTGCCCGAATCCGCCACGGACTTCGTGTTCTGCGTGCTTGCGGAGCAGTTCGGTTTCGTGGGTGCCCTGATTCTGCTGGCGCTGTACCTTTCGCTTTTGCTGAACAGCATGCGCATCGCACGCGGCAGCGGCGATCTGTTCGGTATGATCATGGTAATGTGCGTTGTAGGCATGTGGTGCTTCCAGATTCTGGAGAACATCGGTATGGATTGCGGTCTGATGCCCATCACGGGTATTCCTCTTCCGTTCGTGAGCTACGGTTCGTCGTTCATGATTGTCAACTTCGTTCTGCTGGGCCTTGTGGGCTCTGTTTGGGCGCATAATGGTCGATAGTGAAAACAGGGGAGTGCACTGCGGCGCCGCCTGCGTCGGGCGCATTCCGGGGAAAGAAGGTACGCTATGAAATCACCCGTCGATGTGAAAGCAGTGATGGATGCGGTTTCGGATACGGAGGAAGCGCGCAGCAAGAGCATCCGCGTCCACCTGTATCTAGACCCGACTGCGCCCGACGACCTTGTGAATATGGTCGCCGCCGCTTTCAAGACGACGGCGGCGAATGCAACCGTCTTGGTGGAGGACTATCCCACGGACGGCCGTATGCCGGACGCTCTGGCGGATATAGCGGTCCTTGTTGCGGGTATGAGCGAGGATACAGGCATGCTGGCGGCGGATCTACGCTCGCTCAATACGCCGTCGCTTGTCGTGACATCGTTGCCTTCCACGGTGAAGTACCTGGCGAAGGAATCGAAGTATCCGCTGTTGGAGGAAGACATCGTCTCGCCGGTCCGCGACGAGGAGGATTCCGATGCGGATACGACGGCGAAGCTCACGGAGCCCATTGCGCTTTCCGCCGGCGATGCCGAGCGAATGCGCGACGAGATGGGGTCCTGGATCGTCGAAGTGTTCGAGGACACGCGCTTGGCTTTTGCGAACGCCTTCCCGTTCGTGAGGCGGCCCCTTTCGCTGGAGTCCGTCCGCGCCACGTCCGTTCAGAATGCCGGCATCGGCTTGGTGGTCATCCTTCCTGGCGCCGATATGCCCATCATGACTCTGAATCAGCTGAAGATGCTATTGCAGATTGCCGCGGCCTACAACCAGCCCCTGTCGCTGGCGCGCGCAAGGGAGATGCTGGCGGTTGTCGGCGGCGCATTCGGCTGCCGTGCCCTGGCGCGCCAGCTTGCCGGTTTATTCCCCGGCATTGGCTGGGCCATCAAAGCGGGCATCGGCTACGGCGGCACGGCGGCAATGGGTCGTGCGCTTATCGAGTACTTCGAAGCCGATGGCGATATGGCGCAGCTTGCCGGCAAAGCTGCCGATGCGACGCAGTCCATTGCTCCTTCGCTTGGCGTCTCTCCCGATGCCTCCGTGCAGGAGAATCTCCAGAACGCCGCGCAATCGCTGTGCGGCAAGGCCGAAGATGCCCTGCAGGATGCTGCACGCAAGGTGGCGCCGTTCGCCGGGTCTGTGCTGAAAGCGGCGGCCGAGGCTACGGGCATCACGCCGCAGGATGTTGCGAATTTTGGGAAGTCCGTGGTCTCCGCAGTCGGCAGCAATGCCGTGAAGACGAATTAGCGTAACCCGACTGCTTTCTTGAGTTGCAATTTCGGGTCCCTGCAGCAAGCAGGGACCCTTCTTTTTGCGTCAAATACCCGTACACAATTTGTACATAAATAGAAAACACCAGGTGAGAGCTCTGAGAATGAGCAATTTGAAATGAAATCGAAATCAGGGCTTGCGCAGACCCCGAACTTCCGATATTGTACTCCTTGCTGAAACGCGGGGAGTTAGCTCAGTTGGTTAGAGCGCCGGCCTGTCACGTCGGAGGTCGCGAGTTCAAGTCTCGTACTTCCCGCCAGTTTTTGAATGGATAGCGAGAAGCATTTTGCTTCTCGCTTTTTTATAGGGGTTCAGTTGAGCGAGAACGTTAGGATATCGTCTCAGGGTATTCCCAACCCGAACGCGCGCCCGAAGGTAAGGCTTGCCGTTTTCGATTTCGATGGGACCTGCATTACGGGGAAATCGCCCCTGTTGCTTACGCTCTATCTGCTGAAGCACCATGATTTGAAGCTTATCGACGGCATTGCGGCCGGTTTCTGGGGCTTGGCGTACAAGATGCATATGCCCATGCTGAACCAGAGCTGGGTGCGCGGTTTGGTGTTCAATGCGTTCAAGGGCATGCCGAAGGCGCAGGCCGACAAGATCATGCACGATTTCTACGACGAGAAGGTCGCCCATCTGTTCCGTCCCGAACTGGAGCAGGCCATTGTGGCCCGCAAACGGGAAGGCTGCGTGGTCATGGTTGTTTCCGCGACGTTCGAGCCCATCATCGACCGCGTCATGCACTTCTATCCGTTCGATTTCCAGATTTCCACGCGTATGGGCGTCGATTCCCGCGGATGCTATACGGACCGGGTCGAGGGTCTTCCGGTAGAGGGCCCGGAGAAGGTCGCCTCCATTCGCCGATTCGCGAACGAGCGCTACGGCGTGGGCAATTGGGAGATTGACTACGCGTACAGCGACCATTACACGGATCGGCCCTTGCTGTATGCGGCCCGTCATCCTTATGCCGTCGGCCCGGATTCTCTTCTTCGCCGTACCGCGAAGGAAGAAGGCTGGCCGATCATCGGCGAATAGCCGTGCGCTCTTTACGATGAGCGCTCATGCTGCGCCCGTATGCGTCGCGTATCCGCATTGCGGTCGGCGTATGCATCGGCCGTTTGACGCGCCTGCATGGCGGAATGTTGCGCCTGTTTTTCAATGATTGCAACTCAATAAACTTCGTAATACTTATTTGCGTCGATTCCCTGAACTGGCGTGCAAATGCTAGTGAGGCGGGTACAATCAGCGTGAAAACAACCAGCCCGCATCACGGGCTCTAACGCAAGGAGTAGCGGATGCTTGAAAGCAATCCGGAATGGAATGAAATGCATGAACCGGCAGGGGATACCGGCATCGGTTTCGGTGCGTATCTGAACCTTGCCGATCACTCGGCGCAGGCGGGCCGTAAGACCGAGGCCATGATGCTGTATCTGACGGCGTATGAGACGGCGGCTCAGAGCCAGATTGGAAAGCTCGCCGATGACCATCCGGCTGTCGAGGGCCTTCATCGTGCCTGGAATCTTGCCTGCGAGGTTGACGACCGCTCTATCGCGGAAGCCGTGTTCGGCAGGCTGCAGGGTCATCTTTCGCCTGCGGAAGTGCGCGAATACTCGTCCCGTCTCCAAGAGCTTGCCGTGCGCAAGCTCAAGCAGCTCGGGCTGGATGCTCCGCAGCTTGATGCCCCCGGAAGCGCCGTCTCGGGCTCTGTCAAGGAGAGCCTTATGGAGAAGCTTGCGGGCCTGGGGTTCGATGTCGGCAACGCCGATGCCGCTTTGCTGCCGGAGATTCCCTCCGAAGAGGACGACTCCGATCGCGATCGCCTGACGTACGATGACTTGGTGGGCTTCGAGGCGGCGGTCATGGAGATGCGCCAGCGCGGGTACGGCCTTTCCGGCGACGGCGCGTTCACGGATTTCATCGAGAAGCTGAACCGCCGGCACGGCATCGACGGCCTTCCGTCGTTCGAGACGCTGCTTTTCCGTGCGCCTTCGCGCGAAGATGCGGCGCGCATGATGTTCGCCACGGCAGGGGAGTTGGATGAACCGGTCATCCGCATCCGCATGGATACGAATTCTCAGGGTGCCGCCGTGCTCTGCATCATGGCCTCTCCGCAGATCCGCAACAAGTTCGGCTTCGTGTTCGCCGAAAGCGGCGAGCGCGGAATCGTCATACTCGAGGATGTGGACATGTGGGGTCTGCCTCTGGACGATACGGATGAGAACGGTGCCGCGACGCAGCCGCATCTGTCCCGCGGTGCGCAGAAGGCCATTGCCCTCATCCGCGCGGCGGTGGACAATCCCAATGTGGTCGTCATGGCGTCCGCGTCGACGCGGGGGCACTTGGAAGACTATATGATCGATCTGCTTTCCCCGTTGTCACCCATCGACATCAAGATGCCCACGTATGCCGAACGCGCGCGTCTTTGGACCGCGCTCGTGCGCGAACATGAATCGCTGGCCCGACTCGATGTGGTGAAACTGGTGCAGGCATCTGCGAACATGTCACGATTTGAGATTGCCATGTGCACGCGCGATGCCATCGAGCAGGCCTATCGCGAAAGCATTCTGAAGCGTGAATACGTCCGCGTGACGGAGCAGAACATCTACGAGAAGCTGGCGGCGTGCCAACCGCTCGAATCCCGCGAGTATCAGCTGCTCGAAGATGCGCTCGTTGCGGACTTCGCGCGGGATCTGGACCAGCTGGATACCTATGACGGAGAGGGGATGGACCGGTAATGGATATCACGCGTCGTTGCGATTATGCGTGCCGAATCCTCCGTTCGGCCTACCGCCATGGCGATGAGTACGTGTCTATCTCCGAAATTTCCGAAGAGGAGAGCATTCCGTATGCATTCGCCCGCGGGATCCAGCACGATTTGGCCCTTGCCGGGTTCTTGGAGACGGCGCGCGGTTCGAAGGGCGGCATCCGCCTGGCCGTCGATCCCGCTACTACAACCATGTACGACGTCATCACGGCCGTGCAGGGCGATGTGAACATGGCGCTGTGCTCTGCGGATACGGGCGTTTGCGACAAATGCGACCGTTGCGACTACCGGCGCGTTTGGCTTTCCTCCGAGCGTCTGCTGAAGAGCTTCTATTCCGCCATCACGCTGAGCGAGCTTTTCGTGCTGGGCAACGATCATCCTCTGATCCGCGCCATCATGGGCCGCGACGGCGAGACGGCCGGGCGCATGCTGGGCGAGATTCTGTCAAAGCCTGTCAAGAAGGCGCATATGAGGCCGATGCCGCATAAGAAGGCATCGGGCGCCTCTTCAAGTGCGGATGAGTCCATTGCCTAACGCGTCTTCATCCCAGGCATCTTCCGCTGCATCCCATGAGGCCCGCATAGCGGCATTCAAGCAGAAGGTGGCCGCTGAAGGACGCGCGCGGTACCGTACGCTGCCGTGGCGCCATATCGACGACCCTTATGCCGTCTTGGTATCCGAGGTCATGTTGCAGCAGACGCAGGTGAAGCGCGTTCTGAATTACTGGGAGCGTTTCTTGGACCGGTTCCCGACCATCGATGCGCTTGCAGCCGCGGAAACGGGTGCCGTGCTGGAAAGCTGGCAGGGTCTGGGTTACAACCGCCGCGCCTTGATGCTGAAACGCTGTGCAGAGCAGTGCTCGGCAGACTATGCCGGCAAGCTGCCGCGCGCCTATGACAAGCTGCTTGCGCTGCCGGGCATCGGGCCGGCAACTGCTGCCGGCGTCCGGGCGTTCGCATGGAACAAGCCGGGCGTGTACACGGTCGAGGAGTTTGATCCCGATCCGTACATGG
>USAB01000062.1 GCA_900552585.1 uncultured Coriobacteriaceae bacterium | reverse complement strand
AGCCGTCCTCGTCTTCAATATTCGCTGCCGCAAAAGAGCGGATCGGCTTACCCGGGGCAAGCGCCTCCAGCGCCTCTCCGGCCGCGAAGCGGTTGCGCAGCATGGTGCGTATGCGGTACGTGCCGTCCGCGTTCTTTGTGCATGCGTCCACGATGCCGATGAAATCGCAGGTCTGCGAATATTCCTTGCCGTGCGGCGCCTGCCGGGGAGCGCCGTAGAAGAACCCGGTGTGGTACGGGCGGTGGCTGACGGCATCCAGTTCCGGCAGCATCTCTGCAGCCGGCCGGCCGTCGAGCACCTGGCGGTAGGCGTTCACGACGGTTGCCGTGTAGTAGGCGCTTTTCACGCGGCCCTCGATCTTCAGCGAGTCCGCCCCTGCGGCCTTCAAGTCGTCCAGATGGTCCAGCATCATCAGGTCCGCCGAGCTCAGCACGAACGAGCGGCCGTGCACCTCCTCCAGCGGCAGGTATTCGCCGGGACGCTGCTCCTCTTCCAGGGCATAGCTCCAACGGCAGGGTTGCGAGCAGTTGCCGCGGTTCGCGTCGCGGTCTGCCAGGTAGTTCGATATCAGGCAGCGGCCGGAATACGCGATGCACATGGATCCGTGCACGAACACCTCCAGCTGGATATGCGGATCCAGGCCGCGGCGAATCGCCGCTATCTCCTCAAGCGACAGCTCGCGGGCCAGCACGATGCGCGTGGCGCCCAGATCGGCGTACACGCGTGCCGCCTCCGCATTCGTGACGGATGCCTGCGTAGAGATATGCAACGGAAGCTGCGGCACCTCCCGGCGGGCAAGCGCGAGTGCGCCCAGGTCGCTGATCAGCGCCGCATCCGCGCCGCTGTCCGCAATGGCGTGCAGATGCTCCTTCAGCGCCGGCAGCTCGCCCGGATGCACGAGCGCATTCGCCGTCACATACGCCTTCTTGCCGTACGAATGCGCAAGATCCACGGCTTTGCCCAGGTCGCCGCCGCCGAAGTTGTCCGCCCGCACGCGCAGGCCGAATCGGGCGCCTCCCAGGTATACGGCATCGGCGCCGAAATGCAGCGCCGCGCGCAGTTGTTCCCAGCCGCCGGCAGGTGCCAAGAGCTCCATATCGCGAATCCTTTCGTTTCCCCATCCGCGCTCGCGCCGAATCCCGTTCCTGTAGGCTCGGCGCCCGGTCGCGTAGGTATTGTCTCGGCCTAGACTACCGCATAGCTGAGTTCGGCGCGGTGAAATCATCGCGAGTCGCGGCGGGCCACACCGAAAGACCCCCTATGCGCGTGTTAGTATGAGTGCCATGAATCAGACAATAGAGAACATCACGGTTATCGGGCTGGGGCTCATCGGCGCTTCGTTCGCTGCAGCGTTCACGGCGTCGCGCTCTTCCGCGCGCGTGTTTGGCGTGGACGTGTCGGCGGACTCCGTGGACAAGGCGAAGCGGGAGGGCTGGATTTGCGGAGGCTCCACTCCGGAGGATCCCGCGTTCCGCGAATTTGTCATGACGGGGAACCTGCCCGATGGGGCGGGAGAGGCGCAGGGCGAGGCCGCATTCCATATCTGCGACCTGGTCATGCTCGCCGTGCCCGTCGATGCGGCGGAGGGCTACCTTAAGAAGCTTGCCGCCTGGGGCTATCCGAACATCGTCACGGATACGGCGTCCACGAAGGCGCGCATCGTGGACATGGCGGAACGCAACCTGCTGTATCCCGAGCGCTACATCCCCGGTCATCCCATGGCCGGATCCGAAAAGAACGGCATCGACGGCGCGAACCCGCGGCTGTTCGCCGGCGCGCACTGGATA
Source organism: uncultured Coriobacteriaceae bacterium (assembly GCA_900552585.1). Lineage (GTDB taxonomy): Bacteria > Actinomycetota > Coriobacteriia > Coriobacteriales > Eggerthellaceae > UMGS1519. The sequence continues at coordinate 8,802 of USAB01000062.1, read as the reverse complement.
CTGTGCCCGGATTCCCGCACACCCGAGGCGTATTACCCCCAGATGCACGAAATGCTGACGGGCATCGGCGCCCGCGTCATCAACATGCCGCGCGAAGACCACGACCAGGCCGTCGCGGTTGTCAGCCATGTGCCGCATATCGTTGCATCGTCGCTGGTCAGGCTTGCGTACCAACATGCGGAGGACGAAGGCGACACCGGCATCTTCCGGCTTGCTGCCGGCGGATTCAAGGATTCCACGCGCATCGCGGCCGGATCGCCCGGGCTGTGGAGCGGCATCCTGACGGACAATGCGGACGCCATCCTGACGAATCTTGACCGCTTCCAGGCAATCATCGGGCAGTTCCAGGAGGCGCTGCGCGCATCGCGCGACGAAGGGGACCGCACGAAGCTGCACCGCCTGCTGGAGAAGTCGTCGGAAGTGCGCAAGGCCGTCCCGGCGCGCTGGCTTCCCGACACCGAGCGCATGTACGAGGCGCGCATCAACATGGAGAACCGGCCGGGTTCCGTGGCGCGCATCGTTTCCGCAGCAAGCGAGCTGGGCTGCAACATCCAGTCCATCGATATCGATCACATCACCTCCAGCACCGCCGTGCTGTCCCTGGTCCTGACGGACGAAGGGGACCGTGCGCAGCTGAAGGCATCGCTGGACGATTGGGGCTATCCGACCTCGATCGAACCGCTGAGTGCAAAGGAGTACCGACATGTCGACGAATGAGTATACGGTCATCTCCCCGCTGGCGGGCCCGCTTGATGGAAGCACGCGGGTTCCCGGCGACAAGAGCATCTCGCATCGGTCCATCCTGTTCTCTGCCATGGCCGAGGGCACGTCCCGGGTCGAGGGCGTCCTGGATTCCGACGATGTGCGGTCGTCCATCGGGGCCGTTACGGCGCTGGGCGCACAGGTGAACCTGGAGCGCGCCGTGGACGGCAGCCTTCAGGGCGGCATCACGGGCTGGGGCGCGAAGGGTCCGCAGCAGCCGGACGGCCCCATCGACTGCGGCAACTCCGGCACGACGGTCCGCCTGCTCATGGGCGTTCTGGCGCCGTGGGACATCAAGGTCACGCTCACGGGCGATGCGTCCCTGGTGAAACGTCCCATGCGCCGCGTCACGCTTCCGCTGATGAAGATGGGCGTGCGCTTCCAGCCGGAAGACCGCGACACGCTGCCGCTGACGGAGATGGGCACGTCGAACCTGAAGCCGCTCACGTACCACACGCCCGTGGCTTCTGCGCAGCTGAAGACGGCCATCCTGCTGGCGGGCCTGTTCGCGGACGGCACCACCACGGTTGTGGAGCCCGCGCCCTCGCGCAACCATACGGAACTCATGCTGCCGGAATACGGCGTGGAAACCGTCGCCGCCGAGCGGTCCGCATCCGTGACCGGCCCCAGCGTCCTGCATGCCTGCGAGGTCAAGGTCCCCGGCGATCCGTCCTCCGCCGCATTCGTGGCGTGCGCTGCGGCGTTGAAGCCCGGCTCGCAGGTGCAGATCGAGGATGTCAGCCTGAACCCGGCGCGCATCGGGTTCGTGCGCACGCTGGAGCATATGGGCGCCGACATTTCCGTGCAGGGCACGGGTATGTCCGGCAAGGAGCGCTACGGCACGATCTCCATCAGCTACAACGCGAAGCTGAACGGGACGGAGGTTCCCGGTTCGAAGATCGCCGGCCTGGTGGACGAGATTCCCGTGCTGGCGCTGGTTGCGGCGAAGGCGCGCGGTATCACCGTGTTCCGCGATGCCGGGGAGCTGCGCGTGAAGGAATCCGATCGCATGGCTGCCATGATCGACGGGCTGGGCAAGATCGGCGTGAACGCCTGGGCGGAAGGCGATGACTTCTATATCGAAGGACAGCCCGACCTGCGCATCCCCGACGGTGTGCAGTTCGATTCGCTGCATGACCATCGCCTGGCCATGACGTGGGCCGTGCTGGGCATGACGGCAAATGCCCCCGTTTCCATCAAGGACTTCGAGGCCGTGACGGTCAGCTTCCCCACGTTCCTGACGCAATTCGAAAGGTTGGTGCATTAAGCCACATGATCATTGCAATCGACGGGCCCAGCGGGGCCGGAAAATCCACCGTGTCCCAAGCCGTTGCGAAGGAGCTGGGCTTCTCCTGCCTGGATACCGGCGCCATGTACCGGTCCATCGCCCTGTGCGCGCTGCGCGAGGGCGCGTCGCTAGACGATGCGGACGCATTGGGCAAGCTCGCGCGCGAGCGCAGGATATCGTTCGGCCATGTGGCCGGCGACCCCATTCCGAAGCAGGTCTTTGTGGACGGCGACGATGTCACGCACGGCATCCGCACGCCGGAGGTGGACCGTGCCGTCAGCCGCGTGTCGTCCGTGCCCGCCGTGCGCCTGGCGCTGGTCGACCAGCAGCGCAGCATCGGTAACGCGGGCGATTACGTGGTCGAGGGACGCGACATCGGGACGGTTGTGTTCCCGCAGGCCGCGCTGAAGGTGTTCATGACGGCCAGCGCCGAAGAGCGCGCCCGCCGGCGCGTGGAGCAGAATGCCGAGCGCGGCATAGCGGAGGATTACGACACCGTTCTGGCTGACATCATCTCACGCGACGAGCAGGACTCCTCGCGTGATACGAGCCCGCTGAAGCCGGCGGACGATGCCGTGATGCTTGACACCACTGCGCTCGCCATCGACCAGGTCATCGATCGTATCTGCACCGAGGCGCGGGGGAGGATGACCCGTTAGCATGAACTTCGAGGCGGCGAATCGCGGCATGTGGGACCTCCCGATGGACTCCATCGGGGGAAAGCCGCACATCAACCACATTTACGGGAACATCGCGTATGTCATCATCGCGTTTGTGTTCAAGATCTGCTTCCGCTACCGCGTGGACGGCCGGCAGAACATCCGCCGTTTCCGCGGCAAGGGGGCGCTTATCGTTGCGAACCACACGTCGTTTCTGGACGTCGTGTTCTTCTACCTGGCCGCGCGCCCGCGCCAATGGGCGCGCTTTGTGGCCCGCGATACGCTGTTCGAGAAGGGTAACTGGTTTTCCGGGCTCTGGATCTCCGGCGTGGGCGGGTTCCCGATAACGCGCGACGAGGCGGATCTGTCCGCCGTGAAGCGTGCGGTGAAGTACATGAAGAACGGCGAGTTGGTGCAGATCTTCCCGGAGGGCACGCGCCGCGGGAAAGGCAACATCCCGCCGCGGCTGCATGCGGGGTGCGCGCTCATGGCGCGCATGGCGAAGGTGCCCATGGTGCCGGCCACGTGTCGCAATGCCGAGAAGATCAAACAGAAGGGCAAGCTCATCCATTTTCCGAAGGTGTCCGTGGAGTACGGCGAGCAGCTGTACGTGTCGGACTTCAATTTCGTGGACAAACACGACCGCCTTGCCGCGGCAACGTGGTATGTGATGCGCGAGTGCTTCGCGCTGTCGTACCGCTGCGATCGCGAAGAGGTAGACATGAAGGCCCTGTTCCCGAACGATACGGATTACACGGAGCTGTTCCGCGGCAAAGTGGTCAAGCATAAGGAGGACTGACGTGGTCGCAGTACGCAAAGCGGAGTTCGCGGGCGCATGCTACGGCGTGCAGCGCGCCCTGGACATGGCACGGGACGCCGCACGGGAAGGGGGCACGGTCCAATCGCTGGGGCCGCTGATTCACAACCCTGTGGTCGTTGCCAAGCTCCAGGAATCCGGCGTGCAGGTTGCGGATTCCATCGCCGACATCACTGCCGACCGCGTCATCGTGCGCAGCCACGGCGTGGGGCCACAGGTCCGTCGCGCGCTGGACGAGTCATCGGCGCAGGTGGTGGACGCCACGTGCCCGCATGTGTACCGCGCGCAGCGGGCGGCCGCCGAGCTGGCCCGTGAATGCGGGACGGTCATCGTGGTGGGCGACGCGAAGCACCCCGAGGTCGAGGGCCTGCGCGCATATGCGGAGCAGGCCGGCGGCAACGTGGTCGTGGCCGCATCGGCGGAGGATCTTCCCGAAGGGCTGCCGGACGTCGTGGGCGTGGTCGTTCAGACCACGCAGAGTCGCCAGCTGTTCGATTCCGTGCTGAAGGAGCTGTCGGAGCGCGGCGTCCAGGCGAACGTGCGCGACACCATCTGCAACGCCACCACGAAGCGCCAGAAGGCGGCGGCCGAGCTGGCGGGCCAGGTGGATGCCATCGTGGTCATCGGCGGCCACAACTCCTCGAACACCACGCGCCTGTTCGAAATCTGTCGCGCGCTGTGCCCGAAGACCGTCCACATCGAGACGTCGGCCGAGCTCGATCCGGCATTCTTCGCGGACTGCGAGACCGTGGGCGTCACGGCGGGGGCCAGCACGCCCGAGAACCAGATCACGCAAGTCGTGGAATACCTGCGACAACTGTAGCGTTGCCCATGCCGCGCAAACGTGCGTGGTAGACTGGGAGGGCATTCATTAGATTATCGAAGGAACCCCTATGTCATTGCCTATCGTTGCCGTCGTCGGACGCCCGAACGTCGGCAAATCTACACTGGTGAACCGCATTGCCCAGAGCGATGACGCCATCGTGCACCAGATGCGCGGCGTTACGCGCGACCGCACCTACCATGAAGCGGATTGGAACGGCTACTCGTTCAATCTCGTGGATACCGGCGGCATCGACATTGGCAACGACGACCGCTTCGCGGAATCCATCCGCCAGCAGGCGCTCATGGCCGCCGACGAGGCGGATGTCATCCTATTCCTGTGCGATGGCACGACGGGCCCCACGCCCGAAGACGAAGAGGTCGCGCGCATCCTGCAGCGCGCGAAGGCGCCCGTCATGCTGCTGGTGAACAAGATCGACTCGCAGCATCAGGAACATATGCTGTGGGATTTCTACCGTTTGGGCCTGGGCGATCCTTGGCCGGTATCGGCCATGCACGGCACCGGGACCGGTGACGTGCTGGACGAGGTCGTGGACAAGATCAAAGAGCTTCCGGATGCTGATTTCGAGGACGAAGAAGACGACGCCATCAACGTTGCCATCATCGGTCGCCCGAATGCCGGGAAGTCGTCGCTCACGAACATCCTGACGAACCGCAATCGCTCCATTGTGTCCGACGTTGCTGGCACCACGCGCGACGCCATCGACACGATGGTGGAGCATGACGGCCGCAGGTACCGCATCGTGGATACGGCCGGCATGCGGCGCAAGGGCAAGATCGACAAGTCCGTGGAATATTACGGATACGTGCGCAGCCTGCGCGCCATCGACCGCGCCGATGTGGCGCTGCTGGTCATCGACGGCTCGCTGGGCCTGACGGACCAGGACCAGCGCGTGGCGGGCTATGCGCGCGAACGCGGTTGCGCCATGGTGGTGCTGCTCAACAAATGGGACCTGGTGGAGGGCCCCGAGCAGAAGGAGGACATCCGCGAGCGCGTGTCCGACCGCCTCACGTTCGTGGGCTATGCCCCCGTCATCGCCATCCAGGCGAATACGGGCAAGAACGTGCTGAAGGTCTGGGACGCCATCGACAAGGCGTACGCGGCGTATTGCACGCATATCACCACGAACCGCCTGAACACCTGGCTTGCCGCCATCCGCGAGTTCGGACACACGGCTTCGAAGGGCAAACGCGTCCTGAAGCTGAAGTACGTATCCCAGACGGGCGACAAGCCGCCGCGCTTCACGTTCTTCGTGAACCATCCCGACCTGGTGGACGACAATTACGAGCGCTATCTCGAAAACCGGCTCCGCCGGGAGTTCGACTTGGAGGGAACGCCCATCTTCATGAAATTCAAGAAGCGTGAATAGCATGGCAATAGCTTCACCTGCTGCCCTGGTGGTTGTGCTGGTCGTGGCATTTCTGCTGGGGTCCATCCCCTGGGGCGTCGTCATCGGAAAGGCGTTCTACCATACGGATATCCGCACGGTGGGATCGGGCAACATCGGCACCACGAACGCCATGCGCGCCTTGGGCCGCAAAGGCGGCATCGCTGTGTTCCTGCTTGATTTCGGAAAGGGCGTCGTCACGGGTCTGATCGCCCTGCTCGTGGGTCATATGGCCGCAGCGGGTGGCGGCATGTTCGCCGGCTCGCTACTGACGTGCGACGACCTGTTGGCCGTGGCGTTTTTCGGCTGCATCACGGGCCATATCTTCAGCCCGTGGCTGAAATTCCACGGCGGCAAGGGCATCGCCGTCGCCGTCGGCGCGCTGTTCTCCGTGTTCGGCCCCGTCGGAGCGCTCATCGAGATCGCGTTGTTCGCCGTGCTCGTTGGGGCAACGCGCTACGTGTCGCTGGGCTCTGTTGCCGCCGCCGTGCTGTGCCCGTTCCTTTCCGCGTACTTTTTCTGGGGCGACTGGCTGGCCTGGGGGCTGTGCACGCTGTCTGCCCTCATCGTGATCTGGGCGCATCGCCAGAACATCCATCGATTGCTGACCGGTACCGAACGTCGCCTCGGCGACAAGAAGGAGGCATGAGGTTCGTGAAGGTAGGAGTTATCGGAGCTGGAAGCTGGGGTACGGCGCTGGCGCAGCACCTTGCGGCGAAAGGCGACAACGTGAACATCTGGGCACGCCGCCCCGATGTGGTGGAGTGCATCAACTCCGAGCACCATAATCCCCGCTATTTGAGCGATGTCGCGCTCTCCGATAGCATTGTTGCCACCGTTGCGTACGAGGACTGCCTCCGAAATGCCGTGGGCGTGGTCGTGGCCACGCCGTCCCGCCTCATGCGCGGCGTTGCACGGGCGCTCGGTGAAGTGGCACCCCGCGATATGCGCGTCATCATCTGCACGAAGGGCATCGAAGACGAAAGCGGCCTGCTTGCAACGCAGGTGTTCGAGCAGGAGATGGGCTGCCCCGAGCGCCTGGCCGTCCTGTCTGGGCCGAACCATGCCGAGGAAGTGGTGCGCGGCGTTCCGGCGGGCACGGTGATCGCCTCGAAGAGCCTGTCGACGGCCGAATACTTCCAGGAGCTGTTCTCCACGGAGGCCTTCCGCGCCTATGTGAGCGCGGATGTGACGGGCGTCCAGGTCTGCGGTGCAGCTAAGAACGTCATGGCCATCGCCGTGGGCATCTCGTACGGCATGGGCTTCGGCGACAACACGGCGGCTCTGCTGTTGACGCGCGGTCAGGCCGAGATGAGCCGCCTGGCGAATGCCATGGGCGCCGATCCCATCACGTGCATGGGCCTTGCCGGCACGGGCGACTTGGTCGCCACATGCATGTCGTGCCATTCGCGCAACCGCCGTCTGGGGGAGATGCTCGCGAACGGGAAGACGCTCATCGATTTCGATGACGAGACGCATATGGTGGCCGAAGGCGCGCTGGCCTGCAAGACGCTGCTTCCGCTGGCGTCCCGCTACGGCGTGGAGATGCCCATCACGGAGGCCATCCATTCCATCATCTGGGAAGGGGCCGATGCCCGGGAGACGGGCTTCTCGTTGCTGCGGCGCCCGCTGAAGAAAGAGAACTACGGGCTGTAGGGTATGGGCGACTCATCTCACAGCCAGGGCGAAGGCGCCTCGTCGCATTTCACGTACCGCACGCCGTTCGGGTCGGTGACCATCCAGGTTTCGGATGATGCCGTCGAACGCGTGGCGTTCGGCAAGGCGGACCTTGCCGGCCCGGAGCGCCCGACGGAGCTCAGCAACCGCGCGGCAAACGAGCTGCAGGAGTACTTCGCGGGTAAGCGGCATGTTTTCGACGTGCCGCTGCATGCGGAGGGCACGCCGTTCCAGATGCAGGTGTGGCAGGCGCTGCAGCGCATCCCGTATGGCCAGACGCGCACGTACGGCCAGGTGGCGGCTTCTATCGGCCATCCGGGGGCCAGCCGCGCCGTCGGGCAGGCGAACAACCGCAACCCGCTGCCCATCTTCATCCCGTGCCATCGCGTCGTGGCGGCAGACGGGTCGCTTGGAGGCTATTCCTTCGGCGTGAAGACGAAGAAGTTTCTATTGGATCTGGAGGCCTCGCACGCTGGGAAGGCGTCGGGGAGAGGGGGAGACCGACATGTTCGGTAACGTGAAGATTGCACCGTCGATCCTTTCGGCGGATTTCATGCAGATGGCGCGCGATATCCAGATGATCGCCGATGCGGGCGCTGACTGGATACACGTGGATGTCATGGACGGGCATTTCGTGCCGAATCTGACCATGGGCGTGCCGTTCGTGAAGGATCTGAACCGCATTGCCCCGCTGCCGGTGGACGTGCACCTGATGATCGACAACCCACTGCGAGAGCTGCCTTGGTTCATCGAGGCGGGTGCCTATTCCATCACCGTGCATTACGAGGCATTCGAGCATCCCGAAACGGAGATTCCCCAGGCCATGAATATGATTCACGGCGCAGGCATCAAGGCGGCGCTTTCGCTGAAGCCGGATACGCCCGTCGATGACATTGCCTCGTATCTGCCCCAGGTGGACATGGTGCTCATGATGAGCGTGTATCCCGGGTTCTCGGGGCAATCGTATATTCCGGAATCCGGCCCGCGTACGCAACGGCTGGCGCAGCTGTGCCGCCAGGCCGGCGTTGCCCCGGTCATCCAAGTGGACGGCGGCATCAAGGAGGCGACGGTGGGCGACACGGCCCGGGCAGGCGCGGACTGCTTCGTCATGGGCAGCGCCTGCTTCGGTTCGGACGATTCCGCCGCGGCGATGGCGGCCGTGCGCGCGGCGGCAACGCAGGCACATGTGCAGGGGAAGGAGGAGCTGCGATGAGCGCTCTGCCGGAAGATTACGTGTACCTGGACTGGGCGGCCACGGCACCGCTGTGCGAGGAGGCGGCGCAGGCCATGGCACCGTATATGGTTCCTGGCCTGCAGAACCTGCAGGCGGACGGCAATGCGAACTCGCTGGCCCCCCGCCCGCTCGCG
>USAB01000061.1 GCA_900552585.1 uncultured Coriobacteriaceae bacterium | reverse complement strand
GAGAAGGTCACACCCGTCCCCTCCCGCCGTTACGGCAGCTGCGGCATCGCCCAGGCGGCTGGAGGCCACGACCTTCGTCACGCGGTCGCCCAGCGCCTCTTTCATGGCGTTCAACAGATCCTTATTCGCCTCGTTGGCAGCATCTGCCGCCGCCTTGTCGGATTCGGAATCCAGGCCCAGGTCGCCACCGGCGACGTTCTTGAACTCCTTATCCTGGTAGCTGCCGATGCTCTGGAAACAGAACTCGTCCATCTCGTCATGGCACAGCAGCACGTCGCAGCCCCGGTCGAGCACACCGCGCACCAGCGGCATCTTGCCCATGCGGTCCACAGAGTCGCCCATGGCGTAGAAGATGCCCTTCGCATCCTCGCCGGCATCCGCCAGGTAGTCGTCCAGCGTGATGAGTTTCTTCTGTTTTGCGGAATGGAACATGAGCAGGTCCGCCAGCAGGTCCTTGCGCATGCCGTAGCTCATGTACAGGCCGTACTTCAGGCTGCGGCCGAAGTTGCTCCAGAACTTCTCGTACTCGTCGCGCTCCTTGTCGCGCATCTTCACAAGCTCCTGCTTGATCTTCTTCTCGATGCGGTTCGCAATGGCGCGCAGCTCGCGGTTCTGCTGCAGCGTCTCGCGCGAGATGTTCAGGTGCAGGTCCTGGCTGTCGACCACACCCACGACGAAGTTGAAGCAATCCGGCAGCAGCTCTTCGCACTTGTCCATGATCAGCACGTTCGAGCTGTACAGCTGCAGGCCCTTCTTGAAGTCGCGGCTGTACAGGTCGTACTGCGCATGGCCGGGGATGAACAGCAGCACATCGTACGAGATGGCGCCCTCGGCGTGGAAGCTGATGACGCGCTGCGGGTCCGCGAAGTCATGGAACTGCGACTTGTAGAACTCGTGGTACTCCTCGTCCGAGACGTCGGACTTGCGCTTCTTCCAGATGGGCACCATAGAGTTGATGGTCTGCTCTTCCACCACGTCCTCGTACTGCACCTGGTAGTCGTCGCCGGCATCCTCCGGCTTCGGCAGCGGGCGGTGCACCGTGACGTCCATGACAATGGGATAGCGCACGTAGTTGCTGTAGCGTTTGATCAGCATCTGCAGGCACGTCTCGTCCAGGAAGTCGTCGTAGCCGTCTTCGGCGGTGCCGTCCTTCACGGTCAGGATGATGTCCGTGCCGCGCGAATCCTTCTGCGCCTCAGAGATGGTGTAGCCCTCGATGCCGTCGCTCTCCCACTCGTATGCCTGGTCGCTGTCGTAACGGCGCGTGATAACCTTCACCTTGCTGGCAATCATGAATGCGGAGTAGAAGCCCACGCCGAACTGGCCGATGATATCCACGTCGTCGCTCTTTGCGGCCTCTTCGGCCTCCTTGAACTCCAGGCTGTCGGAATGCGCGATGGTGCCCAGGTTCTTCTCCAGGTCGTCGGCGTTCATGCCGATGCCGTTGTCGGACACCGTGATGGTGCGGGCATCCTTGTCGAACGAGACGCGGATCTTCAGCTCGTCCTTGCCCAGCTGGATGCTGTGGTCCGTCAGGCTCTTGAAGTACAGCTTGTCCTCGGCGTCGGACGCGTTCGAGATGAGTTCGCGCAGGAATATCTCGCGGTTCGTGTAGATGGAGTTGATCATCAGGTCGAGCAGCTTCTTGCTCTCCGTCTTGAATTTCCTCATAGAGGCAGGCATCCTTTCCCTTCAAGCCGCATGGCATGCGTGCATGCGGCATGCGTATATGCAGCGGGCATCGCGACCACAAGTGCAGGGGAAGCCGGCGCACGGCATGGTACCGGAAGTACGCGTTCCCCCCGAATTAGCAGTCTCGCCCTTCGAGTGCTAACTAGCGATTATAGTAGCGCGCGGAGACAGTGCAAGAATCGGTACCGTAACGTCATAGTCCCGCCATTTTGGAGCGGTCCGCAGTAGCGCACCAGGGGCAACGGGCCCGAAGCGCACCGGATGCAGAGCACGGCGCAACGGGCCGAACGGGCGTCAGAAACGCTGCGTCACATGCCCAGCCATGCGCGGATGAGGGGCGCATAGCCCATGGCGAACACTACCAGTACCAACGTGGGAATTCCGTATTTCGCCCATCCGTACAGCCAGCGCGGGAAACGGACGCCGGTGCCCGCATTCGCCTCCGCCAGGAAGTTCTCCCATCCCCAGCCGCGCTTGCCGGTGCAGAACATCACAAACAGCAGGCTGCCCAGCGGCAGCACGTTGTTCGACACCAGGAAGTCCTCGAACGACTGGATGTCGCCGATAGCGGGAACGGTGACGCCGGACAGCACGTTGAAGCCCAGCAGGCACGGCAGCGACAGCACGATGATGCTGGGCAGCCACACTGTCACGGCCTTGCGGCGCGTCCAGTCCCAATTGTCCATGGAGATGCGCAGGATGTTCTCGAACACGGCGATGATGGTGGACAGCGCCGCGAAGCCCATGAACAGGAAGAACAGGCTGCCCCACAGCTGTCCCGCCCACATCTGCTGGAACACGTTCGGCAGCGTAACGAACACCAGGCTGGGCCCCTGGCCGGGGTCCACGCTGAACGAGAAGCAGGCCGGGAAGATGACCAGTCCCGCCATGAACGCCACCAGCGTGTCCAGAGCGCCCACGGACAGCGCCTCACCGAACATGCGGCGCTCCTTGTCCAGGTAGCTGCCGAAGATGGCCATGGCGCCGATGCCTAGGGACAGCGTGAAGAACGACTGGCCCATGGCGGCGTACACGGCCTGGCCGAAGCTCCAGATGCCGTCGCCGAACATGCGCGAGAAATCGGGCATCAGGTAGAATGCCAGGCCCGCGGAGGCGTTATCCAGCGTCACGGAGCGAACGCACAGCACTGCCAAAATCACGAACAGCGCCGACATCATGACCTTCGTCACGCGCTCCACACCGTTCTGCACACCCATGGCGCACACCAGCATGCCCAGCACGCAGACCACGATCATCCACGCCGCAAGCTGCACCGGGTCGGCCAGCAGATTGTTGAACACGGCACCCGTCTGGTCCACGGACAGGCCGTTGAACTCGCCGAACGCCATCTTGAAGAAGTATGCGAACATCCACCCGGCAACGGTGGTGTAGAACATCATCAGCAGCAGGTTGCCCAGCAGGCCGACCCACTTGTAGCGGTGCCAGTGCGATCCCGCAGGCTCCAACTCGTCGAATGCGCGCCCGATGGAGCGCTGGCTGGCGCGTCCCACGGAGAATTCCATGGTCAGGATGGGCAGGCCGAAGATGAGCAGGAACACCACGTACATGATGATGAAGGCGCCGCCGCCGTATTCCCCCGTGATATACGGGAAGCGCCAGACGTTTCCCAAACCTACCGCACAACCGGCGCTTACCAACAGAAAGCCCAGGTTGCTTGAAAACCTCTCGCGCGATTTCGCCACTGTTCGATTTCCTCTCCCCTTCGTCGGCATCCCCTGCGCCGAGTCGCCTCATTATAGTAGGATGCCCATCGAAAACGAAAGCGACCGGGCGGACGAGAAGGAGCAGATGCGAAGCGAAGCGCAACATAACGGCCCCGCGGGCGTCATCATCGCCAACACCGGCTCGCCCGATGCGCCGACGCCGGAGGCCGTGTACGCCTATCTGGCGGAATTCCTGCTGGACGACCGCATCGTCCAGCTGCCGCGCTGGTTCTGGAAGCTCCTTGTTACGAAGGCTATCCTGCCGAAGCGCCAGTATACTTCCGCGCAACGCTACCGGGCGGTCTGGATGGACGAAGGGTCGCCGCTCATCGTGTACGAACAGCGCCTTGCCGCGAAGCTGGAGCGCGCATTGCGCGCCTCCGGCTGCGAAACGCGCGTCCGCATCGGCATGAGCTATGGGCAGCATTCCCTTGCGGATGCATGCCGGCAGCTGAAGGAAGAGGGGTGCCGCAGCTTGACGGTGCTGCCCGCCTACCCGCAGAGCGCGTATTGCATCACCGGCTCCGTCCGCGATTCCTTCCAGCGCACGTTCCCCGCAATGAACTGGGACGTGCCCACTGCGTTCGTCGACCATTACGGCGATGACCGGATCTACTGCGAATCCGTTGCGGACACTATCCGCGCCGCAGGATACGGCGAACCGGGCGACCGCATCCTGTTCGACTTCCATTCCATCCCACTGAAGGATCGGCGCGCTGGCGATACGTATGTGGATCAGATCCGCGCCAGCATTGAGGAGATCGCGGCCCTCCTCAATGCACCCGCGGGCTCCTGGGCCATCTGCTATTCCAGCGTGTTCGGCCCGCACCCGGAGCACTGGATGGGGCCGCTTGCCCGCGACGTGCTGCCCGAATGGGGGCGTGCGATGGCCGCCGGGCAGCTGACGGGCCGCGTGTTCTTCACCACCCCGGGGTTCTCGGCAGACTGCCTGGAAACGCTCTGGGATATCCCGCACGAGCTGGAGCCTACCTTCACGGACGGCGGCGGGGACCCCGAGCGCTTTATCACCGTGCCGCCGCTGAACGACAGCGATTGCGCCGTGAACACGTTCCTGCACGTGCTGCGGCACCACGTTCCCGACATTTAGCGCGGCACGCACATCCGCCCCGGCAGGCGCTTGCTAGCACACGGCATCCGGCCGGTCGAACAGATCGTCCAAGCGGCCTTCATCGGCCAGCTGCGCCAAGCGGTGCTCGTCGATCACCGTGATGCCGATCCGCTTCAACAGGTCCGCAGCCACGCCGTTGCCGGGGACAAGCGTTCCCGTGAAGGATCCATCGTAGATGCGCCCGCTGCCGCACGAGGGGCTCTTCGACTTCAATATGGCAATGCGGCAGTTCGCCTCTTCCGCAAGGTAGCAGCACGCCTGCGCGCCCTGAACGAACGCTTCCGTGCGATCTTCGCCTGCGGCGCCCAGAACGCACAGCTCTTCGCAGGACGTGTCGATCTCGCTTGCTGTCCGCGGTTGCGGCAGGCCGCCCAGCAGCTCAGGGCAGACCGGCACCATCCGATCGCGATTCGCCGCATACAGGCGCTGCGCCGCCTCATTCGGCTTCGATGCGCCATCGAAGCGGCAGTGCGCCCCCAGCAGGCAAGCGGATATCAGCACTTTGTGGTTCATATGCGCCTCCCTGCAGAGAGCGAAAACGATTTCCATTACGACAGTTTTGCGGTGCAGCCGCTTAATTCTAAGTACTGACCTTTACTTACCTGACAGTAATCCTTTGATTCGAAATTATTATTGCTGACAATCTCCGCATCGGGGTTAGAGCTGTCATATATGCAGTAATACCCTCCGAGGCTGCCATCATCAGCTGTTAATTTATATTCTCCCGCAGGGCAATCAGTGCCGACTTTGTATTTGCCATCTCCCGACAACGTCTTTGAAGAAGACGCATCGGCTTTCTTTGCCAGAACACACGATGCATCACTCAGCTCGAAGCACTGGCCTTTCTTCAAAGTGACATAGGTGCTTGTAGTGAAGTTCTCGTTCCCGACAATATCTTTCTTCTTTGCGTTGGGATATACGCAGTAATATCCTGCATCTTCTGCGGTCAGTTTGTATTCACCGGCTCGAATGTCAGAACCTACCTTATACGTCCCGGACGTGTAGCTATCCGTATCCGTTTCTTCGTCGCTCTCTTTGTCTGCAGTCTCATCCGTATATGAATCATCTTCGCCGGTATCACCCACATATTCATCTAGCGTTATGGAATTCAATATTTCATTGATCTCCTGTTCACGATTGTCAAAATCGTCATCAGGCCCCATTACGAGAACGTCATAGACATCGGAATCCCCTTCACCGGAATAATAAGCAGCGATGAATAATTTTCCCTTCGTTTTGATTTTCTTACCAGATTCAGTTTCTGCCGTTCCGGAAACAGAAACGGATGTTTTGATGGTTCCAACTCCATCCGTCATCCCTGACAAGTCATTTGACGAATTCGATTCGTCTAATTTCAGCCAGGTGTTATTTGAACCATAGGCATTTTCTACTTCCTTCACGGATTCATCGAAGTCATCCTCTGCCTCATCGGAGCTCGTTGAGAAATTGCCTTCGTATGTAACGTTAATAGTGCTCTTATCGGAATCATCTTTCGTAACCAAATAGGCAGATTCGTCATCCGAGTCATCTACCTCCCAGCTATCTGGATAGGACAAAGTCAAACCGTGCACAGTAGTCCGGCTCATATCACTCGATGTGCTGCTGGATTCTTGAGTGTTCTGACCGCTGCAGCCAGATAATCCGATGACCGCGGCAACCATTACCGATAAAAGCGCGACGACAGTTCTTTTCATATTGCCTCTCCCCCCGTTGTTCAAAAAAAGACGCCGCATCCCCATTGCAGCGTTTTTCTATTTAACCTCATACGCGCGTATGTTTAACAGAGAAAAGACGAGCGGAAATACGTTTCGGCAGGACGACAATCACCGACGCTTTGCAGAACGCAATATGCGAATAGAGAAAGGTGCGCACATTCAAAGTGCCCGAGCAGTCTCTCTGAGTCCCATGGCATGAACTGGCCGAAATTCCAACTTATGCGCCAATGTAATCCTTATTAATCAACACATGCTTCTCGTTTAATAATAACTATAGAACAAGATTACGTTTCGTTCAGAAACCTATGTCTAGTAGCTATGTTTCGTACGTATTTCCGTATTTAATACGGCATAATCAGGCAATTTGCTTTATATTTCGAATTATATGGCAACTTAGTTGCCATATTTAGCAGTTTGTCAATTGTAGTGACCATTTAATTTAAACTATCGTTTCAAGCATCGAAGGAACCCAATGAAGGGACGCAGAAAAATGACTATCGCAGTTCGTTATTACTCCAGGACCGGCAACACCAAGAAGCTCGCAGAGGCCGTCGCCGACGAGCTGGGAGTCAAGGCGAAGCCCGTTTCCGTGCCGCTGAACGACCCCGTCGACAAGCTGGTGCTGTGCAACTCCGTGTACTACGCAAGCGCTGACAAGCATGTCAAGAACTTCGTCAAGGAGAATGCCACCAAGATTGGCGAGCTGCTGAATGTGAGCAGCGCTGCTATCGTGGAATCCAGCTACGACAGCGTCAAGTCCGTCGCCGACGAGGCCGGCGTGAAGATGTCCGCCGCAGAGTTCCACTGCCTGGGCAAGTCCGACGTTTCTAACGCCGGCCACCCGAACGCGGAGGATTTGCGCAACGTGCGTGCTTTCGCGAGCAGCATCGCCTAACAGCACAGCATATAGACTGCGTTTTCACGGGGCCTCTGCGGAGGCTCCGTTTTCTATTGCGCACCACTTACCGTAACGGCGGGTTCGAAAAGGCGGCCCTCGCCTATCATGAGACCGCACCGACCGGGCACGCAGGGAAGGGAATGGACGAAATGGTACGCCGGCTGACAACGAAAGAGCTCATAGGCGCCTCGTTCCACGAACTGGCCGCCGCAAAGCCCATCGACAAGATCACCGTCAAGGAGATTGCGGACAACTGCGGCGTTTCCACCACCACGTTCTACAACCATTTCCAGGACAAATACGAACTGGTGGGTTGGATGTACGACCATTTGGCGGACCTAGTGTTCACAGACTTCCTGAACAACCGCAAGGGCTGGAAGGACGTGCTGCACGACTTTATCGCCATTCTGAACGACGACCGCGGCTTCTATGCGAATGCCCATCGCCATACGAACGGGGCCTCCTCGCCGTTCTCCCCCGCACACCTGCACTCCGTCGAGCTGCTGCAGGAAACCATCCGCAAGATGGACCCCGACGTTGAACCGGAAACGCTATTCGATGCGGAACTCTACCTGCAGGGCGTCTCCTGCGCCATCACACGGTGGTTCGACTACGGACAGCCGGCGGACCGGAATCAGTTCGTAGACTGGATGTACAACGCTGTACCGGACCGTCTGAAGGAATTCCTCTGGATTTAAGCCGCACTGCAGGCTGTCAGCTGCACGCACGCATAACCGCAAACGCACACAAAACAAGGGCTGTAAGGCGAACGGAAACGCCTTGCAGCCCTTTGTTCTACGCCCGCAAACGGGGATTAATGACGGAAGTGACGATGGCCCGTGAACACCATGGCAATGCCGTGCTCGTCGGCTGCGTCGATGCTCTCCTGGTCGCGGATGGAACCGCCCGGCTGGATAATGGCCGTGATGCCGTACTCTGCCAGCGTGTCCACGTTGTCGCGGAACGGGAAAAACGCGTCGCTTGCAGCAACAGCGCCCTTGCACGCGTCGCCGGCGCGGCGGCAGGCGATGAGCGCGGAGTCCACGCGGTTCGGCTGGCCGGGGCCCATGCCGATGCCGGCGTGATTCTTCGCCACCAGGATGGCGTTCGACTTCACGCCCTTGACCACCTTCCAGGCGAACAGCAGGTCGTCCATCTCCTTGTCCGTGGGCTTGCGCTTCGTGGGCACCGTGAACGTGGCCGGATCCTCTGCAACCGTGTCCACATCCTGGATCAGGACACCGCCGTCCACCGTGCGGAACTCGGGCTCGGCACCTAGCGGATCGATGCCGCCCGTCTTCAGCACACGCAGGTTCGGCTTCTTCGCCAGCAGATCCAGCGCGCCCTGTTCAAAGTCGGGTGCGATAAGCACCTCCACGAACAGCTTGTTCGCCTGGATGTGCTCCACCATCTCCGTGGTGACCGTCTTGTTCGCTGCAATGATGCCGCCGAATGCGCTCTTCGTGTCGCACGCGAAGGCGCGGTCGAACGCCTCCACGATATCCTTGCCATTCGCAGAACCGCAGGGGTTCTGGTGCTTCAGGATGATGACGGTGGGCTCGTCGAACTCGCGCGCCAGCGTCCAGCAGGCATCCGTGTCCAGCAGGTTGTTGTAGCTCAGTGGCTTGCCATTCAGCTGCTGCGCGTTCACCAGGGAATGCGGTGTGGCCGTGCTGCGGCGGTAGAAGGCTGCCTCCTGATGCGGATTCTCGCCGTAGCGCAGCTCCTGTTGCTTCGTCAGCTGCAGGTTCAGGACCTCGGGGAACTTCGGCTCATCCAGCTGGCCGGCAAGCCAGTTCGCAATGACCGTGTCGTACGCACCGGTGGTCTGGAACACCTTCAGCGCCAGCTTGCGGCGCGTTTCCAGCGTCGTGGCGCCGTCGTTTGCGCGCATCTCTGCCAGGATGTCATCGTAGCTGGCCGGATCCGTGACCACTGCCACGCTGGCATGGTTCTTCGCGGCGGAGCGCAGCATGCTGGGGCCGCCGATGTCGATGTTCTCGATGCACGTGTCGAAATCGGCGCCGGATTCCACGGTCTTCTCGAACGCGTACAGGTTCACGACCACCATGTCGATCATCTCGATGCCGTGCTCGGCCGCCTCGGCCATGTGCTTCGGGTTGTCGCGACGGGCAAGCAGGCCGCCGTGCACCTTCGGATGCAACGTCTTCACGCGGCCGTCCATCATCTCGGGAAAACCGGTGACCTCGTCGATCGGCACAACCGGAACGCCGGCGTCGGCAATGACCTTCGCCGTGCCGCCCGTGGAGATGATCGTGGCACCGAACTCCTGGCTGAGCGCCTTTGCGAACTCAGCAACACCGGTCTTATCGGTCACCGAGATCAGGACGCGCTTTACTTTTGGATTCTCCAACTGTTGGTCCTTCCCCTAATTGATGTGAACATGATTATGGTCATCGAGCGACACGCGCCCGTCAGCCAACCAACCGAGCACCTTCGGATACAGCTTGTGCTCCGTCTTATGGATACGCGCTTCCAGCGTCTCCTCCGTGTCGTCCTCGCGCACCTTCACGCCGCGCTGGGCCACAATGGGCCCCTTGTCGTATTCCGCATTCGCGAAATGCACCGTAACGCCCGTGACCTTCACGCCGGCGGCGAACGCATCCGCGATGGCGTGGGCACCCACGAACGAGGGCAGCAGCGCCGGATGCAGGTTCAGCACGCGGTTCGGATACGCATCCAGAACCACGGACGTGACCTTGCGCATGTACCCGGCCATGGCCAGGTACTCCGCCCCGGCCTCCTGCATTAGATCCACGATGACGGTATCAGCCGCCGTGGGATCGTCGTAGTCGAATTTCTGCATGGCATGTGTGGGAATGCCCGCGTTCTTCGCACGAACCAAGCCGTACGCGTCCGGCCGCGAGGCGATGACCAGCACCACTTCCACGTTGATCTTGCCGGATTCGGCAGCGTCGATGATGGCCTGCAGGTTCGTTCCGGACCCGCTGACCAGCACGCCCACCTTCAGCGGCGCGCGGCCTTCCCGCTGCATCTTCTGCGCATGCGTGAGCTTCTTCTTCCCCATGCTACTCAGCGTCCTTCGGGGCGTTGCCGGCGAACAGCTGGCCTTCGTTCGCATACACCACGCTGCCCTTGCCCTTCACAACGGACCCAACGCGGAACGTGGTTTCGCCGGCATCCGTCAGCACGCGCTCCACCTCGTCGGCGCGCTCCGGATTCACGATAAGGATCATGCCCAGGCCCATGTTGAACGTCTTCAGCGCCTCCGTCTCGCCCAGGCGCGCGGCCTGGCACACGTACGGGATGACGGGCGGCATGCTCCAGCTGCCCAGTTCGACGTGAGCATCCAGGTTCTTCGGCAGGGCGCGGTTCAGGTTCTCCGTGATGCCGCCGCCGGTGATATGCGCCAGCGCGTGAATGCCGCCGGGAATCTCGTTCAGCGCCGCGCGGACGGGCTTCACGTAGATGCGCGTGGGGCGCAGCAGCGCCTCCTGCAGGCTCTCGCCGCCCAGCTCTTCGCGCGGAAGGCGCAGCTCGTAGTGCGTCTTTCCCTCCACGCACACCTTGCGGACCAGCGAGTAGCCGTTCGAATGGATGCCGCTGGACGCAAGGCCGATCAGCACGTCGCCTTCCTCCACCCGGTCCGGGCCGATCATCTTCGGACGGTCGACGATGGCCACGCTGAAGCCGGACAGGTCGTAGTCGTCCGGGTCCATGACGCCGGGG
>USAB01000060.1 GCA_900552585.1 uncultured Coriobacteriaceae bacterium | reverse complement strand
GAATCCGCCCTCGCCGCGCTCCGTCTCGTCGAGCGTCGCCCGCACATCGAACGAGGGCTGCGCCACCGCCATGACGACAAGCTGCGCAATGCGGTCACCCTTCCGAATGCGGATGGTCTCGTTCGGGTCCAAGTTGATTGCGGCGATCTTCAGCTCGCCGCGGTAGTTGCTGTCCACCAAGCCGGGCGTGTTCGCAAGCGAAAGGCCCTGGCGGATTGCCGTGCCGGAACGCGGCAGCACGAAGCCTGCGAAACCGCGCGGAATGGCCACAGCAAGACCGGTGGGGATCAGCTTACGCTGGAAGGGAGCCAACTCGCAGTCCTCCAACGCGCAGAGGTCGACGCCCGCATCCCCTTCGTAGGCCCCATGGGGCACCACAGCGTCTTCATCAAGCTTCTGCAGGGGAATAAGCAGGCGCTGCGGCAGCGGCTCCTGCACGTGGTTGGCGGATTTGTCGGCCATGGAGAACCCTTTCTCTCGCGTTCGTATACCGCCGTCTATTGTAGCGGGCGGCTTCGGCGAATGGGCTTCGCGTTGTGCTCTGCGCGAAGACCGCATATGCGCACGGGACACGCGGCAGCGCCCGAGTGCAAAATAAGAACCCACCGGCAACCGGTGCCGGCAGATGCTAAAAAATGCAGATGCGTGAGCAGCGCGTATGAATGGCACCCGACGTTTCGGAGGCTTCCCTTGCCCTCAAGACAGATGCCCCGGACGGAAAGGGTAAGCGGGCTTACAGCTCCTCGAGCGCCTGGCGGAACTCCTCGATGCTCTTGAAATCCTTGTAGACGCTGGCGAAACGGATGTAGGCGACGTCGTCGACGTCGGCGAGCTTCTCCAGCACACGCTCTCCCAGCTGCTTCGATTCGATGCGGTTCGTGCTGGTCTGGCGCAAATCGCTTTCGATGTCGTTGATGATGCGGTCCACCTGATCGGGCGTCACCGGGCGCTTCGCGCATGCCGTAAGGATGCCGCGGAACAGCTTGTCGCGGTTGTACGCTTCGGAAGAGCCGTCGGATTTGATTACGACGAGCGGGGATTCGCCCATGCGCTCGTACGTGGTAAAACGGCGGCCGCAATTCAAGCATTCACGGCGGCGACGGATGGAGAGACCGTCGTCGGACGGGCGGGAATCCACTACTTTGGAGTCGAGTTTGCCGCAGCTTGGGCACCTCATATAAGCCCTCCTTTGATTCAGTGTTGCGATTGGGCTTTTTCGTGGAATGAATTATAACACATACCCTATTGTCAATACACAATATGTTGTGTCTCTTTACGGCATTGTCCGAATGGCCTCCGTTATATAATCGATGTCGCGCACGCGGCATGCAGCACGTACCGCGTCCCCTGCAATAACGAACGGAGCGTACGGATCATGGGCGACATTTCGAAACTCGCAATCGCAATCGGCCAGATGGATGTGGTGGCCGGCCACCCCACGGACAATTTCGAGACCATGAAGCGCATGGTCGCCTGCGCAAAGCGCGAAGGCGCCCAACTCGTGGTCTTCCCCGAGATGTGCGTGGGCGGCTACTTCCTGGCGGACAAATGGGCGGACGAAGACTATGTCGACTACCTGGCATCGTTCAACGACCGCGTCCGCGAGCTCTCGGACGGTATCGGCATCATCTTCGGAAACGTGGAGCGCACGTATCTGGACAGCAAGACGCGCGGCAAAGACGGCCGAAGGGCGCGCTACAACATGGCGTTTTTCGCCCACAACAGGCAATGGGTGCCGCGCGAGCACAAGCAGGATCTTCCCGCACCGGTCGCCGAGCGCATTGCCGGGCGCTATATCAAGACGCTGCTTCCCAGCTACCGCATGTTCGATGACGAACGCTACTTCGTCAGCGCGCTGGAAGATGCCGCCTACCATTCGGAGCTGGATTTCGCCGATACGTACGCCGCACCGTTCGTGTTCACCGTCGGCGGCGAAACGTACCGCATCGGCTTGGAGATATGCGAGGACCTGTGGTCGGGCGATTACGCCTGCAACCAGACCGCCCGCTATGTCGAGGCGGACTGCGACGCCATCATCAACATCAGCGCGTCGCCATGGACGATGAACAAGGATGCGGGGCGTACGAAGCGTGTGAGGGAGCATACGCGCCAGCTGGGCCATATCGTGCCGCTGCTGTACGTGAATACCGTGGGCATGCAGAACACCGGCAAGAATGTCCTGGCGTTCGATGGCGGATCCACCGTGTACGGCCCGGACGGCGCCGTGCTGGCACGCTGCCGCGACGATTTCGCAGAGGATCTGCGCGTGGTGAGCCTTGCCCGCCCGGGAACGGTGACGCCCAGCGATCCGGACAAGGTACTTGACGCCATCGTAGCCACGCTCCGACGCTTCGACGCGCAGATCTTCCCGTTCAAGCCGAAGTGGATCATTGGCCTTTCGGGAGGCATCGACAGCTCCATCACGGCAAGCGCGCTGCGCATGGCGCTGGACGACCCCGACCGCATTGTGGGTTACAACCTGGCAACGCGTTACAACAGCGACGTGACGAAGGCGAATGCCTACAACCTCGCCCAAGCGCTGGGCATCCGGCTGGTCAACGGCAGCATCGAGGAGGTGGTGGATGCCACGCAGCGCGTCCTTTCGCTCTACGGATACGAACCGGACCAGGTCAGCGGCCTTGCGCAGGAGAACGTGCAGGCACGACTGCGCGGGCATATGCTGTCCACGTTCGCCCAGATCGAGGGCGGCGTGATCATGAACAACGGCAACAAGGTCGAGATCATGATGGGATACGCTACGCTGTACGGCGACTCCATCGGCGCCATCTCCCCCATCGGCGACCTGACGAAAGTGCAGTTGTTCGATCTGGCGCGCGCCATAAACCGCCGATTCGGCTTCGAGGCAGTGCCCGAGAACCTGATGCCCGAAGAGACGGAAAACGGATTCACGTGGGAGACCATGCCCAGCGCAGAGCTGAAGGACGATCAGCGCGACCCGATGAAGTGGTTCTACCATGACTGGCTCGTCCATCAGCTGGTGGATTATCCCGGCTATGGGACGGAACGCGTGATGCGCGCGTACCTGAAGAACAAGCTTGCCGATACGGAAGCGGGCAAGTGGATCCGCTATTACGGCCTAGAAGATCCGCAGGCGTTCATAGAGGACTTGGAATGGGTGCTGCGGCAGATGCGCATCTCCGTGTTCAAGCGCATCCAGATGCCGCCGAACATCACGCTGTCGCGCGGTTCGTTCGGCTTCGATTTCCGCGAGAACCAGGCAATATACGAGCAGACGGATTCCTACCGCGCGCTGAAGCAGCAAATTCTGTCTCAGGCATAAGGAGCAACGGCACCAGCGCCGCGCCGTGTGCAGAGGCGCGGATGCCAAGCGCCGGTCCGGCGCACGGCCGCACATGCCGCGCTTAAACCGCGGGACGCAATGCGCATCTAAGGCGCTTTTCGTGTGGAATGCGGGGGGGGTGCCCGCCTCAAAGACGGGCACCCTCTCTGCAGGAGGACGCCGGGTGATCGGCCATCCGATACCGGACCCCGACGTTTCCGGAAAGCCCCTTTATGCCCCCACCAGTGCGGTTGCCGTCGCGAACAGCAGACCCACCAGGAACATGCGCATATACTGCGCACCGGACAGATTCACGGTCTGCCTGCCGACAAGCGTGCCGTGCTTCAGCTGCTCCGCAAAGGGATGGTTTACCAGGGCATTGCGCATCCGGTCCGCGTAATAGTACGCCTTCCGCTGCAACGGGCTGAGCTGCGGAGCGTGCTTGGCACGCAGCTCTGCAGCCGTTTCGTCGGTCATCCAGTAGAACAGGTGCCGGGCTTCGATGTAATCCGTACCGAACGGAATGGCCTCGACGGTCACGGATTCCTGCGAGCGGTAGTCGTCGCGCAGCAGATCGTGCGGGCTGACGGCTGCATCCGACGCAGCCTTGGGATTTCCCGGAAACGGGATGATGCGCTCGTTTTCATTGCTGTACCGAGGAACATCGACTTTGAGAGCAGCGTTTCCATCGCTCTCGTACAAAGCCTGATACTTCATCTTCCGACCTCCTCGTTCTTGCATAGAACCTTTGTTCGCGTTTATAATAAGTCGAACAGAAGTTCGGGTCAATATATTTTCGTACGTTTGTTCGTGTGTTTTTGCAAGGAGAGGCCATGGACGGCATTACCAAGAGACAGCAAGCAGTACTGGACTGCATCGCCGAATTCATCGAAAGCAAGGGATACGGCCCCACCGTGCGCGAGATCTGCGCGGCTATGAACCTTTCATCTCCCTCGACGGTGCATGTGCACTTGAAGGCACTGGAAGACAAGGGCATGATCCATCGCGACCCCCTGAAGTCGCGCTCCATCACGCTGACGGACAAGGCGCGGCCGCATGTGCCCCACGCGAATGCTGCAGAAGATGCCGACGGCGGGCTTGTGCAGGATTTGCAATCCATCGGAACCGGCAATTACGGCAATACTGTCACGCTTCCGCTGGTCGGTCAGGTGGCCGCCGGCATCCCCATCCTGGCGGAGGAGAACATCGAGGACAACATCACGCTGCCGGTGGAAATCGTGGGCGACTCCGCCTCGTTCCTGCTGTCCGTGCATGGCGAATCCATGATCGAGGCGGGCATCAACGACGGCGATTATCTTGTGGTCAAGGAACAATCCACGGCAAACAACGGCGAGATCGTCGTGGCGCTCATCGACGACGGGGCCACGGTGAAGCGCTTCTACCGCGAGCGCGACCACATCCGCCTGCAGCCTGAGAACTCCTCCATGGATCCCATCATCACGCGGGACTGCACCATCGTGGGCAAAGTCGTGGCGCTGTTCCGCCGCGTGTATTAGCGCCTCCCCCTGCTTTCCGTCACGCCCTCGGCGGACGCAGCCCAACGCGTAAAGCCGGCATCCCGTTGTACGGGACGCCGGCTTCTTATTGCCCGGTCATTCCTCTTTTAGAGCTCAAACGACGCGTGAATAGACTACGCGTGCAAGCGGGTTCACAGCGCTCTGCGATCTCTGATGCCTATGCCGTGCGAAACCGTGCGAACGTCCGTTGAAGCGGCTCGCTGACCTGGACGCGCATCGTCGTGCCGTCCGCGCTGTGCCCCTCGTCGATAATATGGCAGCGCTCATGCGCAAGCGAGACCAAATCGCCGCGGTTGTAGGGAATTACGACATCCATGATGACACCCGTGTTCGCCGCCTGCTGGGAGATGTACGCCATCAGCTGGTCCAGGCCCGTCCCCTGCTCCGCCGATATGAACAGCGCATCGGGCTCGCGCAGATGAAGGCTCTCCAGCATGTCGGAATCCAGCAAATCGATCTTGTTGAACACGTCCTTGCGCGCGATGTCGCCGGCGCCGATTTGCAGCAGCACCTTCTCCACGGTTTTCTTCTGATCCTCGAATTCCGGCTGCGCGGCATCGATAACGTGCAGGATCAGATCGGCGCCGCGGATCTCGTCCAACGTGGATTTGAATGCCTCTACCAGGTTCGTAGGCAGCTTCTGGATGAAGCCGACCGTGTCCGTAACCGTGACTTCGCGCCCTTCCGGCAGCTCGAGCTTGCGCGACTTCGAATCCAAGGTTGCGAACAGCTTGTCGTAGCTGAGCGCCTCCGAGCCCGTCAGATGGTTCAGCAAGCTGGATTTACCCGCGTTCGTGTAGCCGGCAAGCGCCACTTTGAAGATGCCGCTTTCGTAACGGTCTTTGCGCTGCAGCGCACGGTTCTTCTCCAGCACCTTCAGCTGCCGCTTGATGGACGTGATGCGGTTGCGGACAATGCGGCGGTCCACTTCCAGCTGGCTCTCGCCTTCGCCGAAACGCGAGCCCACGCCGCCGCCCATGCGGTTCGATGCCAAGTGCGCCCACATGCCGCGCAGGCGCGGGTACAAATACTCGTTCTGCGCCAAGCGCACCTGCAGACGTCCTTCCTTGCTAGTAGCGTGCAATGCAAAAATGTCCAGGATGAGCGCCGTACGGTCGATGACTTTGACTTCGCGGGGAACGATCTTCTCCAGATTCGCTTGCTGGGAAGGCGTCAGCTCGTCGTCCAGGATGACGACATCCGCAGCAAGCGTGGTGCACAGCTGAGCGATCTCCTGCGCCTTACCCTGCCCCACGAACGTGCTGGGATTCACCTTGTCCAGCTTCTGCGACGTGGATCCGACCACCTGGCAGCCCGCCGTCTCCGCCAATCTGCCTAGTTCCGCAAGCGAGGACTGCAGCGACCAAGGCGTGTGCGGCCTATCGACCCCTACCAAGATTGCGCGCTCCTTCTTCTCCTGCGGAACGTACATCTCTTCTTTGGACATATACCCCCTCATCCTTCCCTCCGCGCACGCGCGCATGGCACGGCAGCGGAGAGCATGCCATCCGACTGTTCTTTACACCTTACTCCTTGGGACAAAGAAAAACGGACAGGAGAAGGCAAAACCCTCTCCGTCCGCTCTCTTGCTTCTCTGCTCTGTCACGCGGGCAATACGCGAACCCGCCCTGCGGCCTAGAAATCCTCAGTTTCGAACGTACCCGTGAACGCCTGAGCCGCCGGACCCGTCATCATCACATGGCCGTCGTCTGCCCAGCGGATATGCAGCGTGCCGCCCAGCAGATGCAGGTCGTTCTCGCGGCCCGCACGGCCCGTCAGGCAAGCAGCCGTGTTCGTGGCGCAAGCGCCCGTACCGCAGGCAAGCGTCTCGCCGTCACCGCGCTCATAGACGCGCATATGGATGCCGTCGCTGGCAATCTGCGCAAACTCGATGTTCGCTTTTGCGGGGAATGCCGGATTCGATTCGTAGAATGCGCCGATGGTGTCGACGCGCAACGTGTCCAGCGTCTTCTCCTGGCCTTTGAACAGCTCGTCGGGCAGTACGGAGAAATCCCGGATGAACGTGACCGCATGGGGATTGCCCATGGAAACGCACGTGAACGGCAGGGCGCCCCACGGCGAATCGATGGCCGCCTCCTTCACGTACGGCTGGCCATCATCCGTCTGCGCATTCGCGGGAATCGCAACGGGAACTTGTTCGGGCGCCAGGATAGGGCGGCCCATATCCACCGTCGCAACCGTCATGAGGCCTTTGTCGTCCACCTCGAACGTGATGGGGCGCTGGCCGGCTTTCGTGTCGGCGACGAACTTGCCATCGCTTGCCGAAACGTATCCGTGATCCACGAGGTACTTCGCGAAGCAACGGACGCCATTGCCGCACATCTCGGCCAACGTGCCGTCGGCATTAATGTAATGCATGTACGCAACGCAATCGGGGTCCTCGGAAGGACGGACCAGAATCACGCCGTCGGCTCCGATGCCGAAATGGCGATTGCACAGCGCCTCGACTGTCTCGGGCGCAAGCTCGATCTCATTCGAGAGATCGTCGATGAAGATGAAGTCGTTTCCGCAGCCGTTGAGCTTAACAAAGTCGATTTCCATTATGGTGTTCAAACTCCTTCTTTCGGCTTATTGCGCATCGATTGTACCAAGTACGGCAAGAGCCTTGTCCACAAGTGACCGCATATACGGGGTCTCTCCATTAACAGCAGGTGAATTCTTTTCATCCGAACATACTGAAGGCGCATTCCCGCCGAAAACGGCAGCGGGTGCATCGGCAGCAGCCGAAGTTGCCGCACGAATCCCAGACGGCTCTCCGGGACGCGCCCCGTCTATCCAGCGAATGCGGGCATCGCGGGAAAACCATGACCGTTGACGCTTCGCATAGCGGTGGGTGTGAGTCTTGATGTCCTCCACGGCTTGCTCCAGCGAGCACTTCCCTTCCAGTGCCGCAACGATTTCGCGGTACCCGATTGCCTTCGGCGCCGTGAGCGCCTCGCGGAAGCCGCCCTTCAGAAGACGCTGCACCTCCTGTACCAACCCGGCGTCCACCATGGCATCGACCCTCCGGTCGATACGGGCATTCAGCGCCGCGCGTTCGACTGCAATGCCGATTTGCACGGCGGAAACAACCTGTGGAATCTGCTTCAGACGCTCCTTCTGGCGCGCATAGCTGCCGCCTTCCTCCAACAGCTCAAATGCGCGGATGACGCGCCGCGCATTGTGCGGATGGATGACAGCCGCGGATTCAGGGTCAACCTGAAGCAGCTTCTCCCACAGTGCCTGGTCCCCAATCTGCCGCCAAAGCCGCGTGTACTGCGCACGGACGGGATTCTCCCGCTCGGAACCGCCTTTCGGATAGACGTAGCCGTCGATGACGCTGCGCACGTACAGGCCCGTGCCTCCGCACAATATGACGCGTCTTCCCCGCGCGTCCTGTTCGGCGGCCACGCGGCGCGCGTAATCCTGGAACAGCGAGACGGAGTACGGCACGCCGGGATCGACCAAATCCAGTCCGAAATGCGGAACCGCGCGCTGCGCGAGCG
This sequence comes from uncultured Coriobacteriaceae bacterium, assembly GCA_900552585.1. GTDB lineage: Bacteria > Actinomycetota > Coriobacteriia > Coriobacteriales > Eggerthellaceae > UMGS1519. The sequence goes on along the minus strand of USAB01000060.1, from coordinate 2,541 downwards.
GCACCTTGCCCGTGCCGATATCCATACCGCGGTACACCTGCATGCTGTCCGCGCTGATGACAACGCCGTCCAGGCGCCGCGCCAACGCTTGTGCCAAGTCGCTTTTCCCCGTAGCCGTAGGACCGACCACGCAAATCAGCGGTTGCGAGAGATGCGGTACGAACGGCTCGTGTCCCTCCATGCGCTACTCCACCGAGACCAGCGCGCCGTTGAGGTACCACGTACGGGCACGGTCGATTTTCACACGGCCAATACGGCCGAAGAGCGACTCCACGTCGCAGCCTTCCGGCACCGTCGCGTGTACTGTCTGGTTCTTCGGCGTGCGGCCGGTGACGGAATGCGGGTCGCGCTTGTTGCGGGACTCGAACAACACCTCCACAACGCGGTCCGCATCGGCCTGGTTCGATACGTAGGCGCCCTCCTGTACCAAGTCGACAAGTCGGTCGAACCGGTCTTGGATGACCGCATGCGGCGTATCGTCGGCGATCTTGGCTGCCGGCGTTCCCTCCCGCTTGCTGTAGATGAACGTGAACACCTGCTGGAACCCCACTTCGCGCACCAGGTCCATTGTCCGGAGGAAATCTTCTTCCGTCTCGCCGGGGAAGCCGACAATAAACGTCGTGCGGATAGCGATATCCGGCATACGCTCGCGCAGTTTTCTTATGACCTCGCGGGTCTCTTCCGCGGTGCTGTGGCGGTTCATCGCCTTGAGGATTTTATCGTCCGCGTGCTGGAGCGGCAGGTCTATATAATGGAGCACCTTGGGCTGGGAAGCCATGGTGTCGATAAGCTCGTCGGTTATCTTATCGGGATAGCAATAGAGCAGGCGTATCCACTCGATGCCGTCGATCTCGCAGAGCAAATCAAGCAGATGAGCGAGCCTGTATTCGCCGTAGATATCAATGCCGTAGGACGAGACATCCTGCGCGATAAGCACGAGCTCTTTGACGCCCCCATTCGCAAGGGTCTTCGCCTCTTCGACTATGCTCTCCTCGTCGCGGCTGCGGAAGGGTCCGCGGATGGACGGGATGGCGCAATAGGTGCAGCAGTTCGAGCAGCCCTCGGCTATCTTGAGATACGCCCAGTAATCGGGAGTCGTGAGCACGCGCTCGCCGCACATGGGAAGCTCTTTTTTGTCGGGGAAAACATTGGTCTGCTTGCCGTCGAGAACTTCGTCGACTATCTTGTCGATATCACCGTTTGCGCCGATGCCGACGACCGCATCGACCTCGGGAATCTCCTGAAGTATCTCGTCGCGATAGCGCTCGGCAAGGCATCCGGTAACAATGACCGCGCGGACGAGTCCGTCTTTTTTGAGGCCGACCATCTCCAGAATTGTGTCGATAGCCTCCTGCTTAGCGGAGTCGATAAACGCGCAGGTGTTGACTATAACTGCGTCGAGGCGCTCGAAATTGTCCGCATTTTCAAATCCGGCGTTCTGAAGCTTTGCAAGCATCAGCTCACCGTCGACCTGATTCTTCGGGCATCCGAGCGACACGAATAAAACTCTTCTTTTCTTCATCAAACAGTTCTTCCTTTCGCTTGATAACAGAAATTATACACTATTTTTTCCTTTTCTTATCTTCTAACAGGAAAATTGATCGTCCGTATCTTCATATTCCTCGTCCATCGCGCGCATTGCCGAACGGATATCGGAATAGCCGTAGCCGAGGCGGGTCAGGGCGTTGAAGGTGCGCCGCCTGCCCTTTTCATCGGAAAATTTGCCGGCGAATTTGGTCTCAAGCAGATTTTTTATCCGCTCAACGTCGTCGCCGTCGAGCTCTTCGGCACATTCGCTCGCCGTCTCGCGCGATATTCCGCGCTGTCTGAGTTCCTGTTCGATACGCTTTTTGCCCATGCCGCGCCGCTCATACAGCTCCTGCGCGAGGGTATGGGCATAGCGTTCGTCGTTGACATAGCCCATCTCTTCAAGGCGTTCGACCGCTTCGCGCGCAAACTCCGCGCCGGAGCGGCGGGCAACTTTTCGCTGAAGCTCCTTTGACGAATGGTCGCGCCGCGAGAGAATATCGACAGCCGCGTTAAATGCACGGCAGGAGCCTGCCGCCTCGCAAAAGGCGGCAAACTCCGCATCGTCAATTTCATCGCCGGAGCGTATATTCTGACTCGCCCAGAAATCCCGGGTAACGGTCAGGCGGTACTCCCCATCGACAAGTATATGTATTTTTTGTCCCCTGCCCTGCTGTGCCGTTATCTTCATCAATCGTCGTCATCAACAACGATGTCAAGCTTCGCCTTTGCGCCGGAACGGCTCGTAGGCTTCTTGGGCATCGCGGCGGGTGCAGGCTCAGCGGCAGGCGCGGGCTTTTCCGCAGGCTTTGCGGCGGCTCTTGCGGCGTTGTTCTCCGCCATAAGACGCTCGCGAACCTGGGCTTCGAGCTCCGCCATGAAGTCGGGATGCTCGCTGATATAATTCTTGACATTGTCTCTGCCCTGGCCGAGGCGGTTCTCGTTATAAGAGAACCACGCGCCGCTCTTATGGATGATATCATATTTGACGGCGAGGTCGAGTATTTCGCCGAC
>USAB01000059.1 GCA_900552585.1 uncultured Coriobacteriaceae bacterium | reverse complement strand
GGGCAGCACGCATTTTTCCATCCCGTTTGACCGCCAGCAGCTGGCGGACTACCTGGGCGCCGACCGCAGCGCGCTGTCCGCGGAGCTTTCGAAGATGCAGAAGGAAGGCATTCTGACTACGCGCCGCAGCCATTTCGTTCTGAACGACACGCTGCTGTAGAGGAGCGCAGCGCGTTTGGCTGGTGCAGGTGTTACGCGGAGACGCGCGTTCGCGCGGCATGCGCCTTGCCGCGCGCCGGCAGCCCGTTCGGGGCAGGTGCAACGTGCGCGTGCCGACGACGGTGCCAGGCGCGCGACCCGACCTTTATCAAGCGGTCCAACACATATGTGCAGGCCAGGACCAGCACCAGGCGCAAGCCGAACCAATACAGGCCCTGCAGCGTCTGATCCCAGTTCCACACGTCGGGACGAAAGAATTCCATAATCTTCTGCCAGTTGAATACGGCGGATTCCACGCGGTGCACGCACAGGATGTACAGCGACACGACACCGCACCAGGCCAGCCCCCGGTTCACAGTGGGGATGCCGAAGCATTCCAACGCCATGCACAACTTCATGACCATCAGGCTGCCGGCGGCGGCTGTCACAAGCGTCATGGGATTGTTCAGGTACGAGCGCACGGCAATATCGCCGCTTCCGTACAACGTGTAGCAGAACCATACGGCGGCTATGGCAAGCCAGAACGGCAGCGGTGCATGCATGGCATCGTAGCGCTTTGCCAGGATGCCGATATACATGAAGAACGTGACGACCATAGCGGTGTCGATGTCGAACGGAAGGCGCGCCTGGTTGCCGATGGCTATTCCCAGTACGACCAGGGCGGTAACGCCGGCGCATTCGCTCAGCAACTGCGCATGACGCGCTGCCCAGCGGGCTGGCAACGAGGCGGCAAGGCGCTGCAATGGGGAAGGCGCCGCAGCCGTGCGCTTCGCCAGCGCCGTCGGATCTCCAAGCTGCCTGCCCAGCGCATCAGCGTGCAGCAGAACCTCGTTCAGGAGGATGCGCGCCACGAACAGACACGGCAGGAACCACAGCGCGCCGATGGCTTGGAACATATGGCCCAGGATGGTGCCGGAATCGCCGGCGGCGTACAGTATCTCCACCAGCACTACCGGCCAGGAACGCTGCGTGTCCAGATTTGCGTTCAGGCTGTTCGGGGATACGAATGCGAACGCGAACAGTATGCCGCAGACCACGAAATACGGTACCAGCAGCCGTCGTGCGGAAGACTTGATCACCTGCCCGCGCGGCTTCGCGCGCATTGTGAAGCCAGCGGCCAGGAAGAACAGCGGCATATGGAACGAATAAATGAAGCCATGAAGCAGGCAATCATCGGCAAGGCAATGTCCCAGCACCATCAACAGAATCGCAAGGCCCTTCGCCAAGTCCAGCCACATCATGCGCTTTTTCGCCATGGAAATACGCTCAACTCCTTCGTCCTCGGATGTCAAGCGTAGAAAGCAACTATGTATGCCTTATGAAACGTCGGGCGGTTTCATACGATGCGTACCTTATATACAGGTTCGTTTCAGGAACGGGAGAAAAGAGAGGACAGACTTGCGAATCAGTATAAAGAACGGCACGGAACTGTCTGGAGTCCGTACCGTTCGGGTAAAGGCGGTTCCGCAGGATGACGTCCGTTTATTTGCAACGTTGCGAGTTCTCGAACGTGAACCGGCCCATTTTCACGCCGCCCAAGATGTGGATGTGCAGGTGCTGAACGGTTTGCGCGGAATCCGGCCCCGTGTTGATCACGGAACGGTAGCCGGATTCGTACACGCCCTTCGCCTTCGCAACTTCCGGGACCACATGCAGCAGATGGCCCAGCAGCTCCGGCGGCACGTTATCGTGTAGGTCGTCGAAGTGCTGCTTCGGCACCACCAGCGTATGCACGGGCGCCTCGGGCTCGATGTCGTCGAATGCGTAGACCAGGTTGTCTTCGTAGACCTTCTTCGAGGGCACCTCGCCGGCGATAATCTTGCAGAACAGGCAGTCGCTCATAGTTTGTCGATCCTTTCGATTCGCAGATACTGTTTGGCGGCATACGCGTGCGGCATCCGGAGCGGGGCTATCCCAGCACCTCTCCGGCATAACGGGCACTTTCCGCAGCGTCCTTCGCGTAAAAATCCGCCCCCACCATCTGGGCATACTCTTCATTCAGAACGGCGCCGCCCACCATGATCTTCACGTCCGGCGCCTCGGCGTGCAACAGCTCGATGGTTTCGCTCATGCCCTTCACGGTGGTGGTCATCAACGCCGACAGGCCCACGATTTTCACGTCATGTTCGCGCACGCGGTCCAGCACGGTCTGCGGATCCACATCGCGTCCCAGGTCGATGACGCGGTAGCCGTAATTCTCCAGCAGCATTTTCACGATGTTCTTGCCGATGTCATGGATGTCGCCCTTCACCGTGGCCACGGCAATGGGACCCTTGCCCGCATCCTCCGTAGCAGATTGGGCGCGGATGACGTCGAAGCCCGCTTTCGCGGCCTCGGCAGAGGCCATCAGCTGCGGCAGGAAAAACGTGCCCTTCTCAAAGCGTTCGCCCACTTCGTCCAGGGCGGGAATAAGGTGCTTGTTGATGACGTCCATGGCGCCCATCTGCGCCAGCAGCGCCTCCGTGGCTGCGGGCACGGGGCCCTTGTTGCCGGCGATAACCAAGCGGTACAGCTCGGACGTGCCGGAATCGTCGGTGTCGGTTGCCGGCTGCCCGTTTTCCGCGGATGCGGAAGGGACGGCTGCGGCGGCGGGCGCAGTGGCAGGCATCACACGGTTCGCATATTCCGCAATATAATGCTGGGCGTTCGCATCCTGCGCGCACAGCACCCGCCAGGTATCCACCACTTCCCGATAGCGGTCTGCCAGCGGGTTCAGCATGGGCATGTCCAAGCCGGCGGCGAACGCCGCGGCAAGGAATGTGCCGTTCACGATGGGGCGGGCTGGCAGGCCGAAGCTGACGTTCGACACGCCCAGCACGGTGCGGCAGCCCAGTTTCGTCTTCACCATGTTCACGGCGCGAAGAATCTCCACCACTTCGTTCTGGTTCGTGGAGGCGCTCATGACCAGGCAGTCGATGAACACGTCCTGCTTCGGGATGCCGTATTTCGCCGCTTCAGCCACGATCTTCTGTGCAATGGCAAAGCGCTCTTCCGCGGTGGGCGGGATGCCGCTTTCGTCCAATGTCAGGCCCACCACGGCGCAGCCGTAGTGCTTCACAATGGGAAGCACGGCGTCCATGTTCTCTTGCTTGCCGTTAACGGAGTTGATCAGGGGTTTTCCGGCGTAGCGGCGCACGGCGCCTTCCACGGCGGCCGGGTCGGACGAGTCAATTTGCAGCGGCAGACCGCAGACGGATTGGATTTTCTTGATCAGCTGGACCAGTGTTTCTCCCTCGTCAATCTCAGGCAGACCGGCGTTCACGTCCAGCAGGTCCGCGCCGGCATCGGCCTGGGCAATGGCTTCGCCCACGACGTAGTCGTAGTCCTTCGAGCGCAGCGCTTCCTTCAGCTTCTTCTTGCCGGTGGGGTTGATGCGCTCGCCGATGATGGCAACTTCGCGCCCGTGCAACACTACGGCGTTCTGGGCGCTCGTGACGGTGCACAGCGGTGCCGTTTTGCGCGCCGGGGGCGTGGTGCCGGCAATCAGCTTGGCCTCGCGGGCGATGTAGTCCGGATCCGTGCCGCAGCAACCGCCAATAATCGTGGCGCCGCTGCGCACCATGGACTCCACAGCGGTCACGTACGCATCCGGAGTGATAGAGTACACGGTTTTTCCGTCCACCAGGTCCGGCAAGCCGGCATTCGCCTGCACCATGACCGGGCAGCGTGCCGCTTTCAGCATCTCGTCCACAACGGGTCCCAGCGCATCCGGGCCCAGCGAGCAGTTCACGCCCAGCGCATTTACGCCCAGCGACGACAACACGATGGCGGCGACGGTGGGGCTGGTGCCCAGGAACGTGCGCCCGGTTTCGTCGAACGTCATGGTGGCAAAGATGGGCAGATCGCTGTTCTCCTTGCAGGCCAGCACGGCGGCCTTGACCTCCAGCAGGTCCGTCATGGTTTCGATGATGAATAGGTCCGCGCCGTATTTCTGCGCGGCCTTCGCCTGCTCTGCGAACAGGTTGTAGGCCTCGTCGAACGGCAGCGTGCCCATGGGTTCCAACAGCGCACCCGTAGGGCCGATATCCGCTGCTACGTACTGCGCGCCGGATGCACGGGCACAGGAGATGGCCGCTTGGAATATTTCGTCTACGGTGGCGGCACCGTCCAGCTTGCGGGCATTCGCGCCGAACGTGTTCGTGGTCACCGCCTGGCTACCGGCAGCTACGTATTCACGGTGGATGTCCGTGATGCTGTCCGGGTCCGTAAGGCACAGCAGCTCGGGCAGCTCGCCCGCTTTCAAATCACGGCGCTGCAGCATGGTTCCCATGGCGCCGTCGAATATCAGGTAGTCTTGGCCGCGTAGCACGCGTGCCAGGTGTTCGTCTTTCACGCGCACGTCTTGCGGAGAGCGTGGCTTCAGGGTTCCGCTGGTTATCGGTAGCATTGGTTGCCCGCCTTTCTCAGGTTGCAATAGGGCGAGAAGCTGCAGTTCGCGCAGCTGCGTTTGTCGTCTTGGGGGGTATCGAAGAGTCCGACGAATGCTGTGATGCTCTTCGCGGGTATCAGCAAGTTCGTGTCTGTGACGGTGATACCCAACTTCTTGTCTGCGTCAAGTATACGGATCACTGTCGGCTGTATGTCAAGGGGCAGGTCGCCGTACCCGGGGCTGAAGCGCCAGTTGCACCACAGGCCGCGCCCGCGGGCATCTTCCACGATGCGCGCGTTGCAGGCATCGCCCACGCTTTCCACCAGTGCGGATCCGGCGGATCCGTAGATGGCAGCGTCCAGGCTGTTCTTAAACGACAGGCGCCGCAGCTCCTGTTCGTTTCCCAGCCCGGCCGTGGCTGCCATGACGGCAACCAACTGCGCATCCTTCAGATGTTCGTATATGTCGCGGCCTTCCAGCACGAGCGTCGTTCCCGCCAGGCGGATGTCGCCGTGTGCGCTGTCGCAGGGGAAGATGCGGTACGTGAAGCCAGGATTCGACGTCTGCTCGCAGCGCGCGAACAGCGTTTTCAGGCGCTCGTTCAGGTCGGGCGTAATGTCCTGCCCGGTATATCCCAGGTAGCGGAGGGCCTCCGCCCGGTCTACATGCCAGGCGGAGGCGCCGTTTGCTTGTGCGTTCATTCGTGCAGCGGAGTCCTTCGTGTGATTCCCTACAGGTAGGGCCGGACGTTCTCGTATATCTCGCGCGCCACGTCCGGTTTGTTCATAGAGTAGATATGCAGTGCGTCCACGCCGTGCTCGGCCAGGCCGATAAGCTGGCGGCTTGCATATTCGATGCCGGCTTTGCGCAGGTCGTCCGGCTTGTCCTCGTAGCGGGCCAGCAGTTTCACCAGCGCGGAGGGCAGGCTGGCGCCGCACATGAACACCATGCGGGACACCTGGCTCTTTGACATGATGGGCATAATGCCGAACTCGATGGGAACCTTGATGCGGGCCGCGCGGCATTCGTCCAGGAACTTGTACGCATAGCGGTTGTCGAAGAACAGCTGCGTCACGAAGAACTGCGCGCCGGCATCCTGCTTCTCCTTCAGGTAGCGCACGCTTTCATGCAGGTCGATGCAGTCGACATGACCTTCGGGATAGGCGACCGCTCCCACGCAGAAACCCTCTTGGCGCAGCTGGGGAATCAGATCCTTCGCGTAATGGTAGTCCTTGACCTGACGGTCGGGGCCCAAATCGCCGCGTAGCGCCAACACGTTCTCTATGTTGTGGTCTTTCAAGCTGCGAATGTTCCTGCGCATGTCCGCCTTGGTGGCGCCGGCGCAGGTCAGGTGTGCCATCATGGTCAGCCCCAGTTCCCGCTGGCCCATGTCCGCAATCTGAACGGTGCGTTCGGAGTTGCCCGACCCGCCGGCGGAATACGTCACGGACACGAATGCGGGGTCCAGCTCTGCCAAGCCGGACAGCACCGTGCGCGCCTCATCTACGGGCAGGTCGCCCTTCGGCGGGAAGATCTCATAAGATACGGGGATATGCTCTCCGCCATAGATTTCGGTGATGCGCATAACGGCTCCTTCGTGCGTTGGGAATCGGGCATTAAGCAACCCGGTCCGCGATTTTTGCCTGCGTCCTTTCCTGCGTTCGTTATTGTACGCTGCGGAACTGCGGCAATCCAAGTATTCCGGCGGCTCGGTTCCATGGGCGGGTATTCGCCAACGGACCTCTGAACTGGGATGATAACTGGCTATAGATAAATTGAATCGCCAGAGGGGCGCTGCTTGAGCGTCAGATGGGCAACGTTGCGCCGCAAGCCGGGCAGCCAATGCTAAGATGCAAACACATAGCTAATGGCCATGGATGGACGCGTCAGGCAAGGCGCCGGGATGTAGAGGCATCCCGAGGGGAATGCAGGTGGGAATCCTGCGCTGTACCAGCAACCGTAAACGTGGACGGGCGGAGCATACGTGCCCTATGCCGGGGTGCGCCGTTCGGGCGAAGCGAAGTCGGAATGCCTGCCATCAAGTATCGAGAGCCCTGGGAGGTATCACTATGACTGGTAGTACTATCCGTGCGCGCGCCCGTTTGGGCGCGTGCGGCATCGTCGCGGTGTTTTTGCTGGCGACGGCGGCGGCGTTGATGGCGTCCGCCGCTCCCGCGCAGGCTGCCGAATCCGTTTCCGCCAGCGTGTACGCAAGCGCGCAGAAGGAGAATTCGTTCGTGTTCGTGCCGCAGAAGATTACGGTAAGCAGCACCGAGGCGGAGAAGTATGGCTACAAAGACAAGGTGGATTCCTCGAAGCCCGTGTCGCAGCTGGACGTGCTGGTGAAGATGCACGAGCTGAAGTACGGCAAGTCCTTCACAAAGGACAACGCTACTAACTATCTGGCGGTGGACGACACGTACGGATCCATTACGAAGGCCTTCGGCGTGGCGTCAAAGAACTGGGGTATCTCTCAGAACAACAAGGCTGCGGTGAACGAGACATCCGATTACACTAGCTACGGCTACTTCCCCCTTGCGGTGACGCGGGCTCCTGTAGTGAAGAACGACATCGTTTCCATCCATTTTGTCCAGGCAGCCGACTATTCCGATGGCATCTCCTATTTCGCGAACAGCAAGGGCTCGGCCGTGACCGCCATTTCCGCCGTTACCGGCAAGAAGGTCGCGCTGAACGTGCGGGAGCTGCAGAACTTCTTCGGCAACGGTTCGAAGAACGCCGCCGATCGCGCTGCAGCCACGACTCCCCTTGCCAATGCGAAGCTGACCCTGGTGAACACGTCCACGGGCAAGCAGAAGGCCATCTCCGGAGCAACCACGAACAATAAGGGTACGGCATCCGTGACGTTCAAGCAGCCGGGCACCTACCTGGTATCCGCCCTTCCTGCAACTGGCACGTACACCGCATCTCCGTTCGTGTTCGTGAAGGTGGGCATTGCCAAGGGCTACACCGCCACGGTCTCCGCCGCGAAGTACCAGGTGACCAGCGCCAGCAAGAAAACCGTCACGTATGTGAAGGCGCCCAAGGGCAAGAAGACCGTGAAGGTTCCCGCCACGGTGAAGCTGAAGGACGGTAAGACGTACAAGGTCACGAAGATTGCCGCGAAGGCGTTCAAATCGAACAAGACCATTACGAAGGTGGTCGTGGGCAAGAACGTGGCGAAGATCGCGAAGTCCGCGTTCTACAAGACGCCGAAGCTGCATACCGTGCAGGTTGCCAGCAAACATCTGAAGAAGGCCTCTACGGTCAAGTCGTCGTTCAAGGGCTCCAAGTTGGGCAAATCGCTGAAGGTCACCACGGCCAAGGGCGTTGCAAAGAAATATGTAAAGAAGTCCTTCACGAAGAAGAATCTCGCCGCCCCGAAGAGCGTGCGCGTGGCGTAGCCGCTAAGTGCGCTTCCCAGCATCATGGTTGGCACGAAGAGGAAAAACAAGGCGCTCAACATCGCGATGGCGGCACTTATTGCCGTCATCGTGGTGGCGGGCGTCCTTTTCGCCTTGAACATGCGCGGTGCGTTCGATACGGCGCAGGACACGGCGTATGCCGCCTCGGACAAATCCGGCAACGCGAATATCCAGCGCGACGGCATCAGCTACCGCCTGGACGAGGGCACCGTGCTGCAGGTTGACGACAACGTGGAAACGCTGTCCGGCTCCACGGTCACGTTGCAGGGCGATGGCCATGGCAGCGTGGCGTTGGACGAATCCACCGTGCTGGATGCGCGTAACGACTGCCTGGAATTCGAATCCGGAAGCGCCTTCTGCCAGGCAGCGACCGACCAGGGGCTGTCTCTGAAGACAGCCCCGGCGCAGGTGTCGTCCGCAGACGGCGTGTTCGTGCTGGAAGCGGGCACGGGTACCACGAGCATCTACGTGCTTGCTGGCACCGTCACGGTGCAGGACGGCACGACGCTGACGGCCGGCCAGGAGGCCACATATACGGACGGCAAAGACGCGCCGGATGTGCAGCGGTCGTATTCGCTCAGCCGCTTCGATGATTTCATGCTGGAACGCACGGCGGCGGTGCTGAAGGACGGCAAGGACCTGTGCTTCACTGCGAAGCAGGTGGCGAAGCAGCAGGAGAAGCGCGCGAACGAGAAGGGCGCTTCGTCCGGGAAATCCGCATCCGTCGCCACGGATGCGGCGAAATCGTCGTCCGGCGGCGGCTCCGCATCAGATGCCGGGGGTGCCGCGTCAAGCGGAAGTGCGTCTTCTTCCTCTGCGGCCAGCGCTTCGGCACGCGGCGGCACGGCACAGGGGACGACGTCCGGCAATGCCGGCGGGTCCGCGGCGAAGGCCGGGAAATCCGACGGATCCTCGGCACCGGCGGCGAAGACGGCCACGCGCACCGTGACCATCCAGATCCGCTGCGATACTATCCTGAAGCACAAGAAGCAGCTGGCATCCGGCAAGCTGAAGTACGTGCCGTCGAACGGCGTCATCCTGGGCACCACGACGGTGGCCGTATCGAAGGGCGACACGGTGTTCGATGTGCTGAAAGCCGTTTGCGACGACCGCGGTATCCAGCTGGAGTACTCGTATGCGCCCGTGTATGAAACGAACTACGTCGAGGGCATCAACAACCTATATCAGAAGGACTGCGGCGACCAGTCCGGCTGGGTGTACAAGGTCAACGGGTGGTCGCCGAATGTGGGCTGCTCGCAGTACAAGGTGAAGAACAACGACCGCATTGTATGGGCGTATACGTGCGAGAACTACGGAGAGGACGTGGACTAGCGCATGCGCGGACAGGCGACATGCCTTACGAAGAGAGCGGCGCGGCCGAGCAGGCCGCGTCTGTTCGCGTACGCCCTGATTGCCGTGTGGTGCCTGCTGATAGCGCCCGCATTCGCCTGCCCGCCGGCGCTTGCGGACGAAGCCGCATGGCCCAGCTTTCGTGCGGACGCGAACAACAACGCCGTGACGGCTGCCGCCACGCCCGCCTCCACGACGCAAACGGCGCTGCGGTGGTCGCGGCAGTTCGGCAGCGGGTGGAGCTCCTCGCCCAGCCCACAGATCGTCGTGGGCGATACGCTTGTCACCATGGCCGACACTACTATATATAAGTTGGATCAGCAAACGGGGAAGACGCTGGCCGCGGGCACGTTGGCGGCTGCGCCGTCGTTCGCGTACACGTCGCCCACGTACGCGGACGGAAAGATCTTCGTGCCGCTGTCCGACGGCATCATCCAGGCCTTCGATGCGGACACGCTGCAGTCGCTGTGGGTGTACCGGGACGATCTGGGCGGCCAGTGCTGGGTGTCTCCCATGTACGCGGACGGCTTCGTGTACGGTGGCTTCTACACGTCGGACACGGGCAAGGCGCATTTCGTGTGCCTGGATGCCGCGGACGGGGACTCCGCACAGGCCACGGAAGCGAAGCAGACAACGTGGACGTACACGGCGAAGGGCGGCTTCTACTGGACGCAGGCCGTAGCGGTGGGGGATGCGGTCGTATTCGGCACGGACGACGGCACGTCGTCCGATGCGGGCACCGGTCATATCGTTTCGCTTAACCGGAAGACGGGCACGGTCATTTCGGAGCTGGACGTGGCGGGCGACCAGCATTCTGCCGTCGTCTCGTCGAACGGATACGTGTATTTCACCACGTCGGCCGGCTATCTGTACCGGGCATCCGTGGACGGGTCCGGCAAGCTGACGAACCTCACGGGCGTGAAGATCGGTACGCGCTCCACGTCTACGCCCGTCATCTACGATGGGCAGGCGTATGTGGGGACAAGCGAGGGTTTCTCGTCCGGCGCGCTGGTGGTCGTAGATGTGCAGAGCATGACGGTGTGCTACCGCGTATCCCTGTCCGGGCCGTTGCAGTCGTCGCCCGTGCTCTCCACGGCATATCTGCAATCCACGGGCGAGCTGTACCTGTATTGCACGCTGAACGGCAGTCCCGGAGGCGTGCAGCTGATCCGCGTGGCGCCTGGGGCAACCAGCGCTTCGCAGGCAACCGTGCAGCAGATCTACGATGCCTCCGGCCATGCGCAGTACTGCATCTGCAGCCCGGCTGTGGCCGTCGACGGCACGCTGTTCTACAAGAATGATTCGGGCACGGTGTTCGCGCTTGAGACGGCAACGGATGCGGGCGTTTCGCGCGTCACGCAGCTCATCAGCAGCATCGGCACCGTCACGAAGGGCTCGAAGGCGTCCATTGCAGAGGCTCGGGCGGCGTACGATGCGCTGTCGAGTGCGCAGCGGGCGCAGATTCCGAACTACTCCGCACTCACCGGTGCTGAGAAGGCGTATGCGGTGCTTGCGGCGTCCAAGGCCTCGTCAAGCAGCGGAAACGGCGGCAAGGCAAGCGGCGCGGGCGCGGCGAAGGCGAAGAAGTCGTCCGGCGCGAAGGGCGCTGCGAAGCGCAGATCCGGCACGCAGGGCGCTGCGAAGCGCAGATCCGGCAC
>USAB01000058.1 GCA_900552585.1 uncultured Coriobacteriaceae bacterium | reverse complement strand
CCGAGACCGTCGATTACATGGACGTGTCCCCGCGCCAGATGGTATCCGTCGCAACGTCGCTGATTCCGTTCCTGGAGCACGACGACGCAAACCGTGCACTGATGGGCTCGAACATGCAGCGCCAGGCCGTGCAGCTGCTGCAGCCGCACGCGCCGCTGGTCGGCACCGGCATCGAGCACCGCATCGCGGTCGACTCCGGCGAGATCCTGACCGCCCAGAACGCCGGCATCGTCGACTACGTGGACGGCGAGACCGTCATCATCTTGAACAACGACGGCGATTACGACGAGTACCTGATCCCGAAGTTCCAGCGTTCGAACCAGAGCGGCTGCATCAACCATAAGCCGCTCGTCCGCAAGGGCGACCGCGTGCAGGTGGGCGACGTCCTGGCCGACGGCCCGTCGTGCGACCACGGCGAGCTTTCGCTGGGCCAGAACCTTATGATCGCGTACATGCCCTGGGAAGGCTACAACTACGAGGACGCCATCGTCGTGTCCGAGCGCGTGGTCTCCGAGGACCTGCTGACGTCCATCCACATCAGCGAGTACGAGATCGACGCCCGTGACACGAAGCTGGGACCCGAGGAGATCACCCGCGAGATCCCGAACATCTCCGAGGATATGATCAGCGACCTGGATGCGGACGGCATCATCCGCATCGGCGCCGAGGTCGGCCCCGGCGACGTGCTGGTGGGCAAAGTCACGCCGAAGGGCGAGATTGACCTGACGGCTGAGGAGCGCCTGCTGCGCGCCATCTTCGGCGAGAAGGCGCGCGAGGTCCGCGACACGTCCCTGAAGGTGCCGCATGGTGCCGGCGGACGCGTCATCGACATCCTGCATCAGAGCCGCGAGGCCGGCGACGAGCTGCCTCCGGGAGTCAACGAGCTCGTACGCGTGTACATTGCCCAGAAGCGCAAGGTGCAGCAGGGCGACAAGCTGTCCGGCCGCCACGGCAACAAGGGTGTTATCTCCCGCGTGCTGCCCATAGAGGACATGCCGTACCTGGCAGACGGCACGCCGGTCGACGTCGTGCTGAACCCCCTGGGCGTTCCCTCCCGTATGAACGTCGGCCAGCTGATGGAATGCCATCTGGGCTGGGCCGCTAAGTGGGGTTGGTCCGACGATCCGGATTCCACGGAGCCCGTGGAAGGCCCCATGTACGTGAGCACGCCCGTCTTCGACGGCGCAACGGAACAGGAGATTGCGGACGTTATCCAGAAGGCGAACCGCAACCTGATCAACATCAACCATGCGAAGTACGGCGACAAGGCCATGGACGTGTTCGTGCCGCAGCTGTCCGCCACCGGCAAGACCACGCTCTACGACGGCCGCACCGGCGAGCCGTTCCGCGAGCCCATCACGGTCGGCTTCCCGTACTTCCTGAAGTTGGGCCACATGGTGGACGACAAGATCCACGCCCGTTCGACCGGCCCTTACAGTCTGATTACGCAGCAGCCTCTGGGCGGCAAGGCCCAGTTCGGCGGCCAGCGCTTCGGCGAGATGGAAGTGTGGGCGCTGTACGCGTACGGCGCATCGAACGTGCTGCAGGAGATTCTGACCGTGAAGTCCGACGACACCGCCGGCCGCGTGAAGGCATACGAGAGTATCGTGAAGGGCGAGAACATCCCCGACCCCGAGGTGCCCGAGAGCTTCAAGGTCCTGCTGAAGGAAATGAAGTCGCTGTGCCTGAACATCGAGCTGGAAGGCCCCGGCGAGAAGGTCGTCGACGTCACGGACGATCGCGATGAAGACGAAGAGACCCGTTCGGACGATTCCGGCATCATCGGCATGCTGCAGGAAGATGCCGCGAAGACCGAGCAGGAAGAAGAGGACGCATTGAACAGCATCACTGCCGAGCTCGACGACCTGTTGAGCGGCGTTGATTTGGATCTTGCCGACACTGCGGCGAGTACCGACGATGAGGGAGAGGAGCAGTAAATGAGCAAGTTCGACGTGAACAATTTCGACGGCCTGCGCATCTCTCTGGCAAGCGCGGAGGACATCCGCAGCTGGTCCCGCGGCGAGGTGAAGAAGCCCGAGACCATCAACTACCGTACGCTGAAGCCCGAAAAGGACGGCCTGTTCTGCGAGAAGATCTTCGGTCCCACGAAGGACTGGGAGTGCTCGTGCGGCAAGTACAAGCGCATCCGCTTCAAGGGCATCGTCTGCGAGCGCTGCGGCGTCGAAGTCACGCGCTCGAAGGTCCGCCGCGAGCGCATGGGCCACATCGAGCTGGCCGCACCCGTGAGCCACATCTGGTATTTCAAGGGGACGCCGTCCCGCCTGGGCTACCTGCTGGACATCCCGCCGAAAGAACTGGAGAAGGTCCTGTACTTCGCCAGCTCCATCATCACATCCGTCGATAAAGAGGCCCGCGACGAAGACGCCGACGAGCTGCGCGACGAGCTGGCCGCTGACCTGGAGGAATTGGATAGCGAGCGCGACCGCCTCATTGAGGCCACGCGCCGCCTGTCCACGGACTATGTGCCCGAAGAGGACGAGTTCATCGATGATGTCGAAGACGAAGAGCGCCTGACGCCCGAAGAAGTCAACGACGAGATTGCCGACATCATGGACGAGTACCAGGAGCGCAAGGAGCTCCGCGAGCGTGCTCTGGACGAGTTCATGAAGATCGAGCCGAAGCAGCTGATTCCCGAAGAGGCACTGTACCGCGAAATGCGTACGAACTACAGCGACTACTTCACGGGCGGAATGGGCGCCGAGGCTATTCGCGATCTGCTGGATAGCATCGACCTGCAGGCCACGGCAGACGAGCTGAACGACATCATCGAGAACGGCAAGGGCCAAAAGCGCATGAAGGCCGTCAAGCGTCTGAAGGTCGTCGACGCGTTCCTGAAGTCCGACAACCATCCGCGTGACATGATCCTGGACGTTATCCCGGTCATCCCGCCGGATTTGCGCCCCATGGTCCAGCTGGACGGCGGCCGTTTCGCCACGTCCGACCTGAACGACCTGTACCGTCGTGTGATCAACCGCAACAACCGCCTGAAGCGCTTGCTTGACCTGGGTGCACCCGAGATTATTGTGAACAACGAGAAGCGCATGCTGCAGGAGGCCGTAGACTCCCTGTTCGACAACGGCCGTCGCGGACGTCCCGTCACGGGCCCGGGCAACCGTCCGCTGAAGTCGCTTTCCGATACCTTGAAGGGCAAGCAGGGCCGCTTCCGCCAGAACCTGCTGGGCAAGCGCGTCGACTACTCCGGCCGCTCCGTTATCGTCGTCGGCCCCACGCTGAAGATGCACCAGTGCGGCCTGCCTTCCGCCATGGCGTTGGAGCTGTTCAAGCCGTTCGTCATGAAGCGCCTGGTAGAGCTTGAGTACGCTGCGAATATCAAGGCGGCCAAGCGCGCCGTCGACCGAGGTGCCAGCTATGTGTGGGATGCCCTGGAGGAAGTCATCCGCGAGCATCCTGTGCTGCTGAACCGCGCACCTACGCTGCACCGCCTGGGCATCCAGGCCTTCGAGCCCGTGTTGGTTGAAGGTAAGGCCATCAAGCTGCATCCTCTGGTGTGCACCGCATTCAACGCCGACTTCGACGGCGACCAGATGGCCGTGCATGTGCCCCTGTCGAATGCCGCGTGCGCCGAGGCCCGCGTCCTGATGCTGTCCACGAACAACATCAAGTCGCCTGCCCATGGCCGCCCGCTGACCATCCCCACGCAGGACATGATCATCGGCCTGTACTACCTGACGGCCGCCCGCGACAACTTCCCGGGCGAGGGCCGCACGTTCATCGACTTCAAGGATGCCTTGAACGCGTATGACGCCCGTGCCGATTTGGACCTGCAGGCGAAGATTTGGGTGCGTCTGAAGTACGACACGAAGCTGGCAAGCAGCTTCGGCGTTTGGGAAGAGAAGAAGGCAGGCGAGCGCATTCAGACCACGGTCGGCCGTATCGTGATGAACAGCGTTCTGCCGAACGACTACCCGTTCCTGAACTACAACCTGAATAAATCCGAGGTCAGCCGCCTGATTGAGGACTGCGCGAACCGCTATCCGCTGTCGCAGATGCCCGAGATCCTGGACGGCCTGAAGAACACCGGCTTCCATTACGCCACGCGCGCCGGCATCACCGTGTCCGTCTACGACGCCACGGTGCCGCCCGAGAAGCCGAAGATCCTGGCCGAGGCCGACAAGAAAGTCGCCGCCATCGACGAGGACTACGAGATGGGCCTGATGTCCGATGAGGAGCGCCATAGCCAGGTAGTGAACATCTGGAATGCCGCGAACGAGGAAGTCGGCGATGCGATGCAGGCCAACTTCGACCGGTTCAACCCCATCTACATGATGGCCAACTCCGGTGCTCGAGGCAACATCAAGCAGATTCGTCAGCTCGCCGGCATGCGCGGCCTGATGTCCGACCCGAAGGGCGAGATCATCGACCGTCCTATTAAGGGCAACTTCCGCGAGGGCATGAGCGTTCTGGAATACTTCATTTCCACGCACGGCGCCCGTAAGGGCCTGGCCGACACGGCGCTGCGTACGGCCGACTCCGGCTACCTGACCCGCCGCCTGGTAGATGTCGCCCAGGACGTCATCGTCCGCGAGCACGACTGCGGCACGGAAGAGGGCGTGGAGTTCCCGCTGCTGAATGCGAAGGGCGAAGTGGACGAGGGCCTGATCGGCCGTTGCCTGGCCGACCCCGTGGTGAACCCCGAGACCGGCGAGATCCTGGCGGAAGCCGGCTCGTACCTGGAGTCCAAGGAGCAGCTGGAGTCCTTCAAGGCCGCCGGCGTCACGACGGTCCGCCATCGCTCCGTGATGACGTGCCACGCCGATCGCGGCGTCTGCCAGATGTGCTATGGCTGGGACCTGGCCACCGGCCGCCCGGTGAACATCGGCATGGCCGTCGGCATCATCGCCGCACAGTCCATCGGCGAGCCCGGCACGCAGCTGACCATGCGTACGTTCCACACCGGCGGCGTCGCCGGCGAGGACATCACCCACGGTCTGCCCCGTGTTACCGAGCTGTTCGAGGCACGCAAGCCGAAGGGCTTGGCCGTCCTCGCCGAAATCGCCGGCACGCTGCAGGTCAAGGGCGATAAGAACTCGAAGACGCTCACGATCCACGACGACGAGGGCAATTACCGCGAGTACACGGTGTCTGCCCGCGCCACGCTGATGCCGGGCGTCGACGACGGCTGCCAGGTTGAAGTCGGCCAGCAGCTGACGAAGGGCTCTGTGAACCCGCACGAGCTGCTGCGTTTGACTGACGTCAACACCACGCTGCGCTACATCGTCAGCCAGGTGCAGGACGTGTACGTCAGCCAGGGCGTGGACATCAACGACAAGCACATCGAGGTCATCGCGCGCCAGATGCTGCGCCGCGTGACCATCCTGGACAAGGGCGATTCGAACTATCTGCCCGGCAGCCAGGTGGACCGCTACAAATTCGAGGATACGGCGAACGAGCTGGTACTGGAAGGCAAGCAGCCTCCCACGGCTCAGCCGCTGCTGCTGGGCATCACGAAGGCGTCCCTGGCAACGGATTCCTGGCTGTCCGCCGCATCGTTCCAGGAGACCACGAAGGTCCTGACGGATGCCGCCATCGAAGGCAAGACGGACCACCTGATCGGCCTGAAGGAGAACGTTATCATCGGCAAGCCCATCCCTGCCGGCACGGGCTTGAAGCATTACCGCAACCTGAAGATGACGTACCATGGCAAGCCCATCGAGGAGGAGAACAACGACACGCTGCCTTCCTACGCGCCGGACGACCTGCGCAAGCTGGAGGAGATGCTGCCGCAGCCTCAGGATTGGTCGCTGGATGGCGACGGCTTCCTGAACATGGGCGGCTCGTACAACAGCTATTACGGCGGCGGGTGACGGGGGGGGCCCGGCACATGTCCAGCCGCTCGAAGCTGACGGACGAGCAGGCGCGCCTGTACATCTACGACGACCTGGGCGTTTCCCAGCGCTGGGCGAACAAGTTCAGCGAGGCCGGCATCGAGACGGTTGCCGACCTGGTGGGCTACACCGAGGACGATCTGATGCGCATCGACGGCATCGGCCTGAAGGCCATCGAGGAACTGAAGGAGGGCTTGAAGCAACACGACCTGCTGGGCGTCATCGAGGATGACCTCAACGCATCGAACGACGATGTCAGCCAGCTGCTGGACATGGTGTTCTCGCCCGATGACACGATCCTCATCGGCGGAGACGAGCCGCCGACCTTCAACACGGACGGCGAGGATATGTTGGGCGAATCGCTGCCTCCGCGTTCCTACCATCGCGATTTCGAGGAGCTGGATGCTCTGTTCGGCTCGAAGAGCTCGTTGGGCTACGGCTTGACGGATGAGGCTACGGAGACCGCGGAGAACGCCAAGGACAACGAAGGCGCCGAGGACGACGACGCCGAATAGGCGTCCTGAAACTCGAAGAGGGTGTGCGGTGCGTCGCGCACCCTCTTTTCGCATTATGCCGACCGGTGTGCGGCCGGCATGCATCGGAGGAAAACAATGAGCAAGACGTATATTCCCGAAGGGGAGAAGGCACCGGAGAGCCAGATCGGTGCGACGCTCGATGCCCTGTATGCGACTATCGAGCAGCGCCGCAACGCCGGCGACGAGAGCTACACGCATCGCCTGCTGACGGGCAAGCTGGACGACCCCTTGAAGAAGGTCATGGAGGAAGCCGGTGAAGTGGCTCTGGCGGCTAAGGACGGCGAGCCGGACCACCTGCGCTACGAGGCGGCCGACGTGGTCTATCACCTGATGGTCGTGCTTGCGCGCTTCAGCATCGGCATCGACGAGTTCGCCGCCGAGCTGAACAACCGCATGCGCGACGACGAGCGTCCCGAAGGCGCCGTTCGCCTATACGAGACCTACGTGAATCGAGGCAAGTAATGGGTGCTTTGTTCGGAACGGACGGTGCCCGCGGCGTGGCGAACACCGAGCTCGATTGCCAGACGGCGTTTCGTTTGGGGCAGGCAGCCGTCGCATTCATGGGTTCGACCGTCGTGTTGGGCAAGGATACGCGCCTTTCCGGCGACATGCTGGAGGCCGCCGTCGAGGCGGGCGTCATGAGCCTGGGCGGCACCGTGCTGTCCGCCGGCATCATCCCCACGCCGGCCGTGGCGCTGATCACGCGCCAGATGCATGCGGATGCCGGCATCGTGATCTCGGCATCGCACAATCCGCCGGAATACAATGGCATCAAGTTCTTCGACGGCCAGGGCTACAAGCTGCCCGTGGAGCGCGAGAAGCAGATCGAGGAGTACGTGCTGTCAGGCGGCGCGGATGCCTCCGACCTGGTGCCCGGCGACGAGGTGGGCATTGTGGTGCCGATTCAGGACGCTGCGGAAAGGTATGTGAACCACGCCGTGGAGGCCATCAGGGAGCAGGGCATCAGCTTCGCTGGCTGGAAGATTGCCCTGGATGCGGGTCATGGCGCGTCATCGGGCACTACGGTGCAGGCGCTGGAGCGTCTGGGTGCGGACGTCACCCTCATCAACGACGATTTCAACGGCACGGACATCAACGTCGAATGCGGCTCCACGCATCTGGGCCCCGTCAAGGAGCTGGTGGCCCGTATCGGTGCCGACCTGGGCGTCGCGCACGATGGTGACGCGGACCGCGTCATGCTGGTGGATGCCGAAGGCAACGAGCTGGACGGCGACGTCATCGAGGCCGTCTGCGCAGTGGACATGAAGGAGCGCGGCCTGCTGTCCGGCAACACGGCCGTTTCCACCGTCATGTGCAATCTGGGCTTCCGCAAGGCCATGCGGGAGCATGGCATCTCCGTGGAGCTGACACAGGTCGGCGACCGCCACGTGCTGGAATGCATGCGCGAAGGCGGCTATGCCATCGGCGGCGAGGCGAGGGGCCCTATGATCTTCCCATGACGCGGCGGCGAGCAGAGCGGCCATATGATCTTCCTGGACTACAACTCCACGGGCGACGGCATGATGACGGCATGCCTGTTCATTGCCGCGTGCGTGCGGGCGGGCAAGACGGCCGCGGAGGCCGCGAAGGTCATGACGCGCTGCCCGCAGGTGCTGAAGAACGTTCCCGTGGCGAACAAAGACGCGCTGGCGGATAACACCGCCATCGCCGATGCCGTGGCCGCCGCCCGCGAGGACATGGGCGACGATGGCCAGGTGCTTGTGCGCGCCAGCGGGACGGAGCCGCTCATCCGCGTCATGGTGGAGGCCCAGGACATCGAGAGGGCTCAAGAGACGGCGGATGCCATTGCCGCCGTCGTGGAACGGGAACTGGCATGATTTTCAACGCGGCGCTGCAGGCGGATCGTCCGAACGGCACGGCGCGCCTTGCGGCGTGCGTGCTGGCCGTGGTCCTGGTGTGCCTGGCGCTGGCGGGGTGCAGCAGCAGCGGTGGCGAGACCGCCGAGCAGTCGTCCGGCTCCACGGACGCGGCATCGCAGCAGAAGACTGTCGTGTCCGTGCTGTGCGCGAACCAGCTGGCCGGCCCGCTGTCCGAACTCGAGCAGCTGTACGCGTCCGAAAACGACGACGTGCAGTTCTCCCGGGACAGCGAGGGCAGCAGCAAGGCGCTGGCGAAGAGCCTGGCGGACAATGCCGAAGAGGCAGCGGCTGCATCGTCTGCCTCGTCGGAGAGCACGGATGCCGCAGCTGCCGCCGCCCCCGATGGCCCTACGGCGTATTCGCTGGTCATCGGCATGTCGGACAATGAGGAGAACAGCGCCCAGAAGGCGGGGCGCCTGAATGGGGGTACGGTATCGGACCTGGTCAGCGACTACCTTGTCATTGCCGCGGGAACGGAGGGCAAGGCTTCGTCCGCGACAGTGAAAAATCTGCTGGCAGGTACGTATCCGCTGATGATGGCACCGTCCGATAGCACCCTGGGCAGCTTGCAGTGCCAGGCGCTGCAACAGCTGGGCGGTCGTACGGCGAACGGGTCGTACGTGGGCGCGCTTACGAAGAAGGGCGCGGTGAAGACTGCGAAATCCGCGAGCGGCGTGTTCGCGAAGCTCTCCGAGAACAAGGGGAAGACCGTGGCCATCGTCCGCGCCTCCGATGTGTACCGCTACGGTGGCGTGAAGATCGTGGGCGAGATCCCCGCACGGGCGTACACGGCGCCGGTGTATTCGTCGGCCTTGACGGCGTATGCCGGCGACGAACAGCTGGATGCGGCCCGGAAGTTCCTGGACTGGTGCACGACGGATGCCGATGCGCAGCGCATCTGGGAGAAATGGGGCTTCAAGCTGGCTGCGTAGCGGTTCGCCGGCGCATACCGGCAAATGGCAAAGGTAAACCGCATGTAACATGTACGTATGCTGTAGAAACACGTAAGGGAAAGCAGGTTCTGCGCGCATATGCTAAACTAGCGTGCGCTAAAAATCTGCCGGCCCGCGTCAAGCGGGTCGTTGAGTGAAAAGGAAGTGTTATGTCCGGACATTCTAAGTGGGCTACCACCAAGCATCGTAAGGCAGCGCAGGACGCCAAGCGTTCCGCACTGTTCTCCAAGCTCTCCCGCAACATCACCGTTGCCGCGAAGGAGGGTGGCGACCCCAATCCCGACAACAACGCTTCGCTGGCTGCCGCTATCGAGAAGGCAAAGGCGAACTCGCTGCCCAAGGACAAGATCAAGACCGCTATCGACAAGGCGTTCGGCACCGGCAAAGATGCCGCAAGCTACGAGACCATCACGTACGAGGGCTATGGCCCTGCGGGCGTGGCCGTGCTGTGCGAGGCGCTGACGGATAACCGCAACCGCACGGCTGCGGACGTCTCCTCCGCATTCCGCCATGCGAACGGCAACCTGGGCACGCCGGGCTCCGTTGCGTTCCAGTTCGACCGCAAGGGCCAGATCGTCGTCGAGAAGATCATCAAGAGCGATGAGAAGAAGGTTCCCGATAAGGAGAACGCCGTCGACGAGGACGAGTTCATGATGGCCGTCGCCGAAGCCGGTGGCGAAGACTACGAGGACGCAGGAGACGAGTGGATCGTGACCACGGCCCCTGGCGACCTGATGGCCGTCAAGAAGGCGCTGGAGGAACAGGGCGTCGAGACCAAGGGCGCCGAGCTGACCATGATTCCGAAGAACTACACGCAGGTGTCCGTGGAGGACGCGAAGAAGGTCATGCGCCTGGTGGACAAGCTGGAGGAGCTGGAAGACCTGCAGAGCGTCTACCACACCATGGAAATCACGGACGAGATCGCAGCCGCGCTGGAGGAAGAGGACTAATCCGCCGAAGCGCCGATCCACTCACGTTCGAGAACGCGCCCGGGAAAAGCCCCCGGGCGCGTTCTTTCTTTCAGCCGAAAAATATGCGTGATTTTCGGCATGCTCCCAAACGGTTGCGAAACCGTGATACATTACTTACAGCTTCATCCGTCAACACACTATAAACACTCTATCGAAGAGGAGCATGCGGCCCGTGGCTCGCAATACGACATACCCTTCCGACCCTGCCGCATCCGATTTCCCCAGTCAATCTGCGCCGGTTTCGCCCGCGTCGCCATTTCGGCGCGAGCCTTCGAACCGCGTATCGCATACTGCGGCGCATCGATCTTCTGCATCGCGCCATAATGCCGAGATTCTGGACTTCGAGCGCCTGTCCTCGTCCCGCCGCGGCACGCATTCCGCTGCGCAGGCAGGCACGCCGCAGACAGGCATGCGTTCCGCAAGCGGCCGCCCATCGGCGCATGCGGCAGCGCGCTCTGTCCGTCCGTCCGTATCGGTAGGCCGTTCCACAATGCATTCGACAGCTCGCCGCGAAGCCGCAGCTTCCGGTCGCGAAGGCCGACAGCGCACGCCGTCGCATGCCGCAGGTTCCCCTGTTCGGCAGGAAGAATCCGCCCCGACGCTCTTCAGCGAGCTGAAGCGTTCCCTGCGCCATCGCAAGGCCGACCGCGAATTCGAAAGCCATGTGCCCGCCTCGGCGGAAGCGGATGCCGTAGAACGCGCCTCTGCGCCGCGCGCCGGCGTGTACAAGGGCGAGATGGGCCGCAGCCAGCGCAAATCCGCGCGCATGCAGGCAGAGGCATCGTCCGGCAGTAAGGAGCGCTTTGCGCTGCCGTTCCATATCTCGCTGGATTCGCTCCGACATTCCCGCCCGGTATGCATCAGCGCCCTGGTGTGCGCTTGCCTGATACTGGCATGCGCGTTCGTGTATCCGTCTGCGAAGGACGCCTACACGGCCATCCGCAATCAGGATCAGGCGCAGGCGGAATACGAGGCCGTGCTGGCGCGCAACGACGAGATTCAGAACCGCATCAACCTGCTGTCAATTTTTTTACACAACGCACATAATTCATATCTGGTGCAAAATGTCCAAAATCTACAAAGATACTATTCAGTGCTGCAAGCGCCAATTCGCCAATCAACGGAGAAGCACCGATCAATATACCTATTGCGGCAACAAATTTGATTATTTCCGATCTCTTTCTTTCATCTCTGACTTTCATTCATTATCATTTAAATGGCAGGTTCGCCATCTCCTCCTCTGTCATCTCCATAAATTCTTCCTTACTCTGATCTGCTTCCTGTTCCGTTTTCTTTTTATCCAGCATCTCGATGGTTTCG
>USAB01000057.1 GCA_900552585.1 uncultured Coriobacteriaceae bacterium | reverse complement strand
CCGCCGCAGGGACCCCTCGGTGGCCCTTGCCACGCGTACCCGTCCGAAAGGAGGCACCATGTTCTCTTCGTCCCTTGCAAAGCCGCTCGCCGTGCTGCTCATTGCCGGCGCATTGGCATGCGGAACGGCCTTCGCCCCGCCCCAACAGGCCCATGCGTGCGGGAGCAAGCCGGTCATGACGACCGTGAAAAGCGGCGCCTACACATTCAAGGTGTACAAGCCGAAAACACGCCAATGGGTCCACGGCGGGCCGAATTACCGCTATCAGGCAGCACTCGTGAAAGTGAATCGGAGGAATGCGAAGAGCTACACCATACCGCGGACCGTGCGATGGAAAGGGCGCTTCTACCACGTGACAGAGATAGACGGCGACCCATTCAAGTCTTGCAAGAAGGCACGGCGCATCTACGTGAATGCCACCCTTGCGTACATCGAGGACCTGACGTTCTGGAGATGCGACCGGCGGCACGTGAAGCTCTATGTTTGGAATTGTGGGACGTACGACTACCTGCTCGGCGGCAGCACGGCGCTCATCCAGTAGGCGGCACCGCGCTGCCGGGTCATCCGAGTCGGAAAGGCCCCGCTGCGGGACAGCCAACCCCGCTATTCGAACACGATGAGCTCGTCGCGGTGCACCAGCGGGCGATCCGCCAGATGCGCCAGCAGGCGGTTGCCCTCCAATTCGCGCTGCGTGCGCCCGCAGGCAAGGCGCGCCTCGTCGCTCGAGGCGCCCACCCTGCCGCGTGCGAACAGATAGCCGTGCGCATCGACGATATCAACAACGTCGCCCTCTTCGAAATCGCCGCCTATCTCCACGGCGCCCACGGGAAGCAGCGAGCTTCCGCGCTGCACCAGCGCCTGGCGCGCGCCGCTGTCGACGACGATGGACCCGCGGGCCGTGTCGCCCAGCGCAATCCACAGCTTGCGCGGCGTGATCTCGTGCGGGGCGGACGAGCTTTCGAACCGCGTGCCGACCGCCTGGCCCGCCGCGATATCCGCCAGCGCATGCACGCGCCGGCCATGGCAGATGGTCAGGGGGATACCCGCGGTCAGCAGCACGCGCGCGGCACGGATCTTCGTAATCATGCCGCCGCTGCCCTGCTTCGTGCCGGGTCCTTCAGCCATGGCCATGATGTCCGGGCCGATTGATTCGACGCGGGGAATAAGACGCGCATCGTCATGCGTGGACGGATTCTTGTCATAGAGCCCGTCGATATCGCTGAAGATCACCGCAGCGTCCGCTTTCACCAGGCACGCGACCAGGGCGCACAGCGTGTCGTTGTCGCCGAAGCGGATCTGCTCGACGGAAACGGTGTCGTTCTCGTTGATGATGGGAACCACGTCCAGCTCCAGCAGGCGCAGCAGCGTATCGCGGGCATGCAGGTACGAGGAGCGGTGCTTCGTATCGTTGCGTGTCAGCAGGACGCTGGACGCCAGCAGGCCCTCGCCCGCAAACGCCTCGGAATAGCGCCGCGACAGCTCGATGGTGCCCACGGATGCCGCAGCCTGCAGGGTCGGCGTATCCGACGGACGCTCCTCCATGCCCAGGGCCTCCAGCCCGCACGCGATGGAGCCGCTCGTCACTACGATGGGTTTCACGCCCTGCGCGCGCAGGGCGGCCAGCTGGGACGCGAAATCCTGCAGATATGCGGCATCGATGCGCCCGGAGGCGTCCGTGAGCGTCGAAGTGCCCACCTTCACCACCAGCACGCGCTCCGCTGCGTTTCCGGCATCGGAGTCCATTGCGGTCCCCCTCTGCTGATAGACGTTGCTCATTCTTCGTCCAACCCCTCGAATTCGTCCTCATGCGTCAGCGGCGACTCGTACTCGAACGCCATCTCCAGGATGCGGACTTCGTCGCCGTCGCGTGCACCGGCCTTCAGCAGGGCGCGGTCGACGCCCATGCGCTTGAAGCGGTGCTGAAGGAACGAGATGGCCTCCTCGTTGTCCCAGTCCGTCTGGATGACCATGCGCTCCACGGCCGGTCCCGTGACGCGGAACACGCCGTCGGAGAGCTTCTTCACCTCGAATTTGCGGTCGCGCTGCTGGCGCTTGAGCTCCCACACGGCCTCGTACGGTTGCTCCTCGGCCTTGCGCTTCTCGGCCGCCTCGGCGCGCAGGACGGCGACCTTCGCGCCGATGGCCTCCTTCAGCTGCTCGATGCCCTTGCCGGTCACCGCACTCGTGCAGTACAGCTTAGGGTCCAGGGGGCTCTCAGCGAACTCGTCGCCGCCCGCTGCGGCGATGGAATCCTCTTTCACGGCCGCTGCCAGGCGCTTCACGGCGTCTTCCGTGCCGGGCACATCCGTCTTGTTCGCCACCACGATGGCGGGGCGCTTCGCCAGCTCTTCGGCGTACAGCCGCAGCTCGTTGTTGATGATGTGGTAGTCCTCCACCGGGTCGCGGCCCTCGTAGCCGCCCGTGATGTCCACCACGTGCACCAGCAGCGCGGAGCGCTCGATATGGCGCAGGAACTCATGGCCCAGGCCCTTGCCCTCATGCGCGCCCTCGATGAGGCCAGGCACATCGGCGATGACGTAATCGGATTCCTTCGCACGCACCATACCCAGGTTCGGCACGAGCGTGGTGAACGGATAGTCCGCAATCTTCGGGCGGGCGGCGGAAAGCCGCGAGATGATGGAGCTCTTGCCCGCCGACGGCATGCCCACCAGGGCCGCATCGGCCATCAGCTTCATCTCCATCTCAATCCACACCTCTTTGGCCGGCTCGCCCAGCTCGGCGAACGCAGGGGCGCGACGCGTGGGCGTGGCGAAATGGATGTTGCCGCGGCCGCCCACGCCGCCCTTCGCGACGATGATGCGCTCGCCGTCGTGTGTCAGATCGGCAATGAGCTCGCCCAGCTCGTCCGTCTCAGGATCAACCTGATGAACCACCGTACCCAGCG
Organism: uncultured Coriobacteriaceae bacterium; assembly: GCA_900552585.1. Lineage (GTDB taxonomy): Bacteria > Actinomycetota > Coriobacteriia > Coriobacteriales > Eggerthellaceae > UMGS1519. The sequence continues at coordinate 8,686 of USAB01000057.1, read as the reverse complement.
GCACTTTCAGCACCAGGTCCTCGCCATCGGCGCCGTGCATGCGGCTGCCTTTGCCGTGCATGCCGCGTGTTGCCTTGAAATGATGCTTGAAGCGGTATTCGACCAGCGAGGAGACGCTGCCGTCGGCCTCCAGGATCACGTCGCCACCGCGGCCGCCGTCGCCGCCGTCGGGACCGCCCTTCGGCACATGCGCCTCGCGGCGGAAGCTCATGCAGCCCGCGCCGCCGTCGCCGCCCTTCACCTGAATGCGCACTCTATCGATGAACATTGGATACGCCCCCTTTTGCCATAGCGAACGCAACGGGCCTTCGCCTGAAGGGGCGGCACCACACGCCATATCCGGCGCCGCACATGCCTACCCCGATGAAACGATATTTCGCAGTTGCCGGCGAACGAGGCGCATGCCCCCTTTGCCGACAACTTGCCATTATATAAAAGAAAGCCCCCTGTAACAGGAGGCTTCCCAATCGTATATGAACCGATTCGGCTATTCGGCCGGACGGACATGCACCTTGCGCTTCACGCCGTGCGTGAATTCGACCTTGCCGTCGCACAGGGCGAACAGGGTATCGTCCTTGCCGCGACCGACATTCTCACCGGGGTGAAAATGCGTGCCGCGCTGGCGGACCAGGATGTTGCCTGCGGTGACAGCCTCGCCGGCGAAACGCTTCACGCCCAGACGCTGTGCGTGGGAATCGCGGCCATTACGGCTGGAGCCAAGACCCTTCTTATGTGCCATGATGACTTCCCTTCTACTTTACTGAGCGTCGAACGTATCGGTACCGACGGCGGTAACCTGGATGCGCGTCAGGTTCTGACGGTGGCCGTTCAGCTTCTTGTAGTTCTTGCGCTTCTTGAACTTGAAGACCAACTGCTTCTGACCCTTGTACTGGTCCAGGATGACCGCTTCGACCTTCGTCTTCGCAGCCTCGGCAGGATCGTAAACGGCCTTGTCACCGTCAACGACGGCGATGGCCTCGAGAGCAACCTTGTCGCCCGCAGCGCCTTCAAGCTTCTCAATTTCCAGGATGTCTCCCGGAGCGGCCTTGTATTGCTTGCCGCCAGTCTTAACGATAGCGTACATGTAGATTCTCCTTGTAAGTCTTCAAACGCAAGCGAGTATATTACTCGCGTCCGGACCGTAAGTCAACGCGAAGTTGTCGGTTTACTCATTTTTCTCAATTTACCCATAAGAATATGAGCGCGAAAGGCATTATAGCATGCGACGCGGTGCGCAACGCCCGCTGCCCAACCGCACACAAACCTCCCACGACCTGCATCTTTAATGCGCCAGCGCCCAATTCGCGGCGCTATTCGCATCCACCACCAGCGGGACCTTCAGGTCCGCCGCATGCTCCATGACGTCGACAACCATCGCCGTCACGTCCTCCAGCTCGGCTTCGGGAACGCTGAAGCACAATTCGTCGTGCACCTGCAGAATCATGCGCGTTGCATAGCCGCCCTCCTGCAGTCGGCGCTGCACCTGCACCATGGCGCGCTTGATGATATCCGCCGCTGTGCCCTGCATGGGGTGGTTCATGGCCGTGCGTTCGCCGAACGAACGCTTATTGCGATTGCCCGCCACCAATTCGGGAATATGGCGCTTGCGCCCGAACATCGTCTCGGCATAGCCGTTCTCCGTGGCCTGCGCCACTGTCTTGTCCAGGTAGGCGCGCACACCGGGATACACCTCGAAGTATCGGTCGATCATCTCCTGCGCCTCGCCGTACGGGATATGCAGGCTCTGCGACAGGCCGAATGCCTGCTGGCCGTACACGATGCCGAAGTTCACCGCCTTCGCGCGCGAGCGCATCTGCGGCGTGACCTGATCGACTGGGACGCCGAACACGTGGCTGGCCGTCTGCGAATGAAAGTCCGCTCCGCTCTTGAACGCCTGTATCAGGCGCTCGTCGCCAGACAGGTGTGCCAGCAGGCGCAGCTCGATCTGGCTGTAGTCCGCGGACAGGAACAGCTCGCCGGGCGCCAGGGGCACGAAGCATTCGCGAATGCGGCGCCCGAAATCCGTGCGAACCGGGATGTTCTGCAGGTTCGGATGGCTGGACGACAGGCGCCCCGTGGTGGTCACGGTCTCGTTGAAGCTGGTATGCACGCGGCCGTCGCCCGCACGCAGGCTGGGCAGCGCGTCGATGTACGTGGACTTCAGCTTCGCCAGCTCGCGGTAATGCAGGATGAGCTTCGGCACCTCGTTGTCCTCCGCCAGCTTCGTGAGCACGGCCGCGCTGGTGGAATAGCCGCGCGTCGTCTTCTTCAGCGGCTTCATGCCCATGACGTCGAACAGGATGTGGCCCACCTGCTTCGGCGAATCGATGTTGAACTCCTCGCCTGCCAAATCGTAGATCTGCTGCTGAACCTGCGCGATTTCCTTGCCCGTGACGGCGCCCATGCGCTCCAGCGTGTCCGCATCGATGGCGGCGCCCGTACGCTCCATGATTGCCAGCACGCCCACCAGCGGGGCATCGAAGTCCTCGTACACGGAACGCGTGCCGTCCTCGTCGAGCGCCTTCAACAGGGCGCCGTGCAGGCGCTGCAGCGCGGCTGCCTGCATCAGCAGGTCATCATCGCGGTTGTCAGGCTCCGCCGGCTCCGGCAGCGACGCGCTCAGGTAGCGCTCGCACAGATGCGCCAGCGTGTACCCATCCGCCGACGAGTCCAGGCTGTACGCCGCAAGCGAGGCATCGAAGAAGCGCGCATCCAGCACCTCGGCGTCGCTCACCCGCGCGGGAACGGCCATGTCGGACGGGAACACCGGCTTCAGCAGCTCCTTGAAGTCCAGCGCCACCGGCGCCCCTTCGCGCACCAGGCGCGCCAGGACATCCAGCGCCTGCTCTCCATCGAACACGGCCGCGCGGTCTCCATCGTCCAGCGCCAGCATGACCGCCGGGCCGAACAGCGTCTCCTGCCCTTCCGCGTACGCCACGCCCACCGGCGTGCCATGCTCGCACACGTCGTCCACGAACTGCTGCGCCAGCGCCGGATCCACGGCCTTATGGGCAGTGAGCGCCTGGGACTCCGAGGCCTCCGCACCGCCTTCGAACTTCAGGACCTTCGCCAGATGCGAGCGGAAGCCCACCTTCATGAACGCCGTGCGGACCTCGTCCTTGTCGAACGACGGCCACTCCACCTGCTCCACATCGAGCGGGAAATCCAGGTCCGTGACGATGGTGGCAATCTCGCGCGAAAGGAATGCGGAGTCCTTGTTGTCGCGCACCTTCTCCAGCTGCTTGCCCTTCAGGTCGTCCAGATGCTCGTACAGACCCTCCAAGCTGCCGTATTTCGACAGGAACTTCGCCGCCGTCTTGTCGCCGACGCCGGGAACGCCGGGAATATTGTCGGCGGAGTCGCCCTTCAGCCCCAGGAAGTCCGGGAATTGGTCGGGCGTGACGCCATAGCGCTCGAACACCTCGTCGGGGCCGTATACGGCCACGTCCGAGATGCCCTTCTTCGTCGTGACGATGCTCGTGAGCGGGCTGGCAAGCTGGTAGGCGTCCTTATCGCCCGTGACGAGCAGCGTGCGATAGCCCTTCTTCTCGTCGCGCGCGGCCACCGTGCCCAGGATGTCGTCGCCTTCCCAGCCGGGAACCTTCACCACGGGGATGCCCATGGACTGCAGCAGGTCCTCCATGATGGGGAACTGCACGCGCAGCTCTTCGTCCATGTGAGGTCGCTGCGCTTTGTACTGTTCCATGGCCTCGATGCGGAATTTCGGCTTGCCGGCATCGAATGCGCAGATGACGGCATCCGGGCTTGTAGTGTCGATGAACTTGATGAGCATGGACAGGAAGCCGAAGCAGGCGTTCGTCGGCGTTCCGTCCGGAGCGTTCATGGAAGGGGGCACGGCATGGTAGGCGCGGTGCATGAGCGAGTTTCCGTCTATGACGGCAATGGTCTTGGGCATGGAATCAAGCGCTTTCGTTCGTAGGGCCGGTAATCTCGCCTTCGAGTATAGCGCGCATGGCGCGGCCCCCGGAAAAACCGCGATTACGGCAAGAGACGGGCAAATGCGTTACGGCCAATCGCGCGCTGTTTCATAAAACCACAACATCTGTTTAAGGTTTGTTTAAGAAAGACCCCGTATTGTTACAGCCATCGAAGCAAGCAGCGGGCACAATCCCCTCCCCAATCTCCCTCGCCCACACGCTTCGCGATAACAAAGAGAGCCGCGGCATTTCCCCAATCCCTACGCCGCGGCTCTCGCTCTGTTTCCAGCCGTTTTTCTTCAGGCGGCGCATCTGCAACCGCCGCTGCAGAAAGCGTACCTGTGCATTTCGCAGACACGCCCATCGCGCTGCATCGCATCGCGATGGGCCGCAGCTCCCGACGGCGCTATTCCCGCTTACCGCCCAACAGCAGGCTGAATACGCCCCTGCCCTTCTTGCGTCCTTTCAGGAACCCGCCATTCGAAGGCAACCCGCCCCGTTCGGCATTCCGCCCGGACGCCGCGGCTTTGCCCTTCCGCTCCTGCCGTATAGCGGGCAGCTCCTCGAAGCGCCCGGCAAGCAGCGCTTCGAGAACCGCTCGCTCCGTCCCGGCAACATAGCGCATAGATTTGCCGTCAAGCACCTGCTGCACCACACCCTGTAGAACGTCCGCATGCGCCGCATCCGCATTCCAGCGATTGGCGTCGATGGAAGTCGTGATAGCGGGATACAGCGTACCCTGGGCAAGCAGCCCTCTGAAGAGGTCGCGCGGATGCCCGTCAGGAAGGGAGCAGACTGCCTTCGCCATACGGCTTGACGCGTTCACCCGCGAGAGGAAATCGCCCTTTGTCGAGAATCGGACGGCAGAGAAGCCGCCGTGCGGAGCTGTCCATTTCGTGGAAGCAACATCCTGTCCTATGGCGATATCGACTTTCAATTCGAACGTCGGCATCCCCTCATCCGCATGCAGGGGAAGCTCCGCGTACCAGTAGCCGCACTGCCGGCAGACGTTGAAATCCTCCTCGTATGAGAAGACGCAAAGCGCATCGCGGGCGCCTTCGCCTCCCTCTCCCCTGAACGAAACAGTCACTGCATCGGGAGCGGCGGCAGCGTAGGAAAACGTCCAGGAGCCGTACGCCGCAACCGCGCCGGAATCCAGCGCCATCGCATGCATCTGCACCTTTGCCGCCTTCAGTTGACGCAGCACCAGCTCATGGAGCACGTAATGCGTCAATCCGTCTGGCACGCGCTCCGCACAATCGGCCGAGACCGGATGCGGATCCACATCCTCCCGCACCGCGAGTCCCTTGCCCTTCCCAGGGTTCGCCTTCGCCAGGGCGCGCACGCCCGGCATGGCATCGTATTCCCCCAGCATCAGCAATTCCATCACCGCGCGCTCCGTGAGACGTAGAAGGCCCGCCCGATCGAGATTCCAGAAGGGCGCGATTACCGCGCGTAATTCCCCCAGCCGGAGCTTCTCCGCGTTCCAATGCAGCTCATCCATTCTGGTGGTCAACATCTTGTAGACAGGATGGCGAAACAGTACGTCGTAGAAATACGGATATGCCTCGCGCTCTGCCCCGGCATCGCGGACGGCAGAAAGCGCCTCCGCAATACCCAGGAGCCGCCCATCAAAGCTCTTCGCCGGGCTTTCCTGAGCGCTAGACAGGCTTCCCTGACTCCGTTTTACATACTTCGAATACGTGTAATCCGCCGCAAATGAAACGGTATCGGAAGCAAGGATGCATTCGATGCCGAATAGGAAGTCCTCGGAGCTGGTCTCCTTGAAGCGTATACCGTGCTCCTCCACCATCGAGCGCTTGACCAGTCGGTTTGTAGTAATGCAATTCATTATCGGAGCAGCAAACCTATCGCAGCGGGGTATGCACTCGCCCCGCGCGGCAGAACGGGGAACCACCTCCTCGGTTCCGTCGGGATACGCTATCACCTCCCGGGGCACCAGAAAGTCACTGCCCCATTCCCGCGCATGGGACACCATAAGCTCCAACGCCCTCGGCATCAAAAGATCGTCGCTATCATGGAAGTACAGGTATGTGCCACGCGCAATTTCCATGCCGCGATTCCGCGGTGCGCTGGCCCAACCGGAGTTTTCCTCATGCAGCACGCGGAACAGCTCTGGATGCGCTGCAGCGGCGGCGTCGCATGCCTCCCCCGAACCGTCCGTCGATCCGTCATCGACCAAAATCACCTCCCATCGGGCCGGATCAATCGTTTGGGAGACAAGCGAGTCCAGGCAGGCTTGGAAGTATTCTCCGGGATTGTAGACGGGTACGATAACGCTTACGTCCAGCTGTTCCGAGCCAAGCAGATCTTCGCCCATTTTCAACGGCTTCCCTTTCCGAGCACATAACATCCCCCATACATCTTTCAATGGAATGTACATCGGATTATATGTGCATCCTTTAACCCATGCCGCTGCAGAAAGCGTCTGTTCGCGCGGAAAAGAAAAGAAGGCGCACGGGCTTTCCGCCCGCACGCCTTCGGTCTGCAGATCTCATCCGGCTTGCCCGTTACGGCAGCGCCCCTACGACGACCACAGATAGCCCACGCCGCGCACCGTCTCCAAACGCTGCGCCAGCTCCGGACCGAGCTTCGCGCGAATGCGCCTGACATGGACGTCTACCGTGCGCGAGCCGCCGTAATAGTCGAAGCCCCACACGCGGCGCAGCAAAGCGTCGCGCGAATACGTGCGATCGGGATGCGTGACCAGGAACGAGAGCAGCGAATACTCCAGATACGTGAAGTCCACGGGCTCCCCGTCCACGGTGACCTGATACGTTGCCAGGTCGATGGTCATGTCATCCACGGTGATGAAATCGCCCGGCGCGCTTTCCTTGCCCGGCCACAGCAGCTGACGGATGCGCGCCTCGCACTCCTCGGGACTGGCACCATGCACCACGAAGTCGCTCTTCACCTGCACGGGGAGACGCAAATCGGCCAGATTCTCGCGCTGGACCACTGCCAGAAGCGCGGCGCCGTCGGACTGCGAAAGCAGGCGCTCCAGGTCGGCCAGCGACCGCGCCATGGTTGGAGAGTCGAAAATGAGCAGCGAAACGCCGGGATTATCGGAAAGCAGGCGTTCCAGCTGGGACGTTCCACCGGCAACCACGTCCACGTCCAGCCCACCCAGCACTTGGCGAAACAGATGGGCATCGTCCAAGCCGTCGGCGACGAATAGTACTTGTTTCCGTTGCATAGCCATTATAGTTCCTCGAGATAGCGATTAAGCTCCCAGTCAGACACCACCGACCGGTACTCCTCCCATTCACGATGCTTCTCCCGCAGCAGATATTCGAAGATATGATCGCCCAGCACCTCGCGCATGAGGGCGGATCCCTCGAACCGCTCCAATGCCTCGCCCAATGTAGCGGGAAGCGTCTGGATACCGCGCTGCTTCAGCTCGCGGTAATCCAGCTGGAACAGGTCCAAATCGTCGACGGGAGCGGGCAGTTCCAGCTCGTCCTCGATGCCCTTCAGGCCCGCTGCCAGCATGGCGGCAAATGCCAGATACGGGTTCGCGGCCGGATCCGGGTTGCGAATCTCCACACGGCAGGCCACTTCCTTGTTCGGCTTGTACGCAGGCACGCGAACCAGCGTGGAGCGGTTCATGCTGGACCAGGCAATCTGGGACGGCGCCTCCATGCGCGACGTCAGACGCTTGTACGAGTTAACATTCTGATTCGTGATCAGGCAAAACTCAGGCGCATACTTCAGAAGGCCAGCCATGAAATGCTTCGCCAACGGGGACAGGTTGTTACCGTCCGGGTCGGCGGGATCGAAGAACAGGTTGTCGCCCTCCGGATTGAACAGGCTCATATGGACATGCATGCCACTGCCCGGCGCATCCGTAAGGGGCTTCGGCATGAACGAGGCGAACACACCGTGGTTGTGCGCGACCTCCTTCACGACCATCTTGTACGTCATGACGGCATCTGCCATGGACATGGCATCGGAGAAGCGCAGGTCTATCTCATGCTGGGAAGGCCCCTCTTCATGATGGGAGTACTCAACGGGAATGCCCATCTTCTCCAGCGTCAGAATCGTGTCGCGGCGCAAATCGGAGCCGTTGTCCAGTGTGGTCAGATCGAACGAGCAGCCGCGGTCCAGCGGCTCCGTACCGTTTTGGTCGCGGAAATAGAAGTACTCGACTTCGGGACCAACATTCAGCACGTACCCCTTCTCCGCCGCCTGACGGCAGACACGGCGCAGCACATTGCGAGAATCGCCCGGATACGGCGTGCCGTCCGGCGACTGGATGGTGCAGAACATGCGCGCCACCGCATTGTTCGACGGACGCCACGGCAGAACCTGGAATGTGTCCGCCTCGGGATAGGCCACGACATCGCTCTCCGCCGTGCCGGAGAAGCCGGCAATGCAGCTGCCATCGAAGCCCATGCCCTCCTCGAAGGCATTGTCCAGCTCGCTGGGAATGACCGCGAACGATTTCATACGACCCAGCACGTCAGGGAACCAGAAGCGCACGAAGTGCACGTCGCGGCTCTTGATGGTCTTCATTACAAAATCCTGTTCGGGATTAGCCATGATATCTACCCTTTTCCGAAAGGGGCATCCACCGCGGACGCCCCGCCCTTTCTGCGGTTAATAATACCTACCCAATTTTTCAATATTGTTACGATTTGTCGTAATTCCGCATCATTTCAAATGAGTCGCGAATCAGATAAAGAACAAAGGAAGAGGAACCCTCTACAAAGCGGCGGCATGTGGCG
>USAB01000056.1 GCA_900552585.1 uncultured Coriobacteriaceae bacterium | reverse complement strand
TCATAGGTATCAATGCTACAATAAATACCGGTATTGCTATTAACAAATCTAAAATTCGCTTCACCTGATCTCTATAGAAGGGATCTGCCTTTTTCATTCTCGGCATATCTGTTGTTATTCTTCTTTTCTTCTTCATCTCTATGCCTCTTTTACTTTTACATGTTTGCCATTTTCCGGATGATACGTCGGCACGACTTCTGCCACCAGTCGTTTCATCCGATCTGTTTCCTGGTATGCTGCCTCATCCAGCTGTCTGAGTTTCTTTTTAAATGCTGCATCGTCCATCTCGATTGGTTTGCCGATATGGATCAGTTTGTTTGGTGTCTCCTGCATGCCTTCTTCTGCCATCAGGAGCTCTTCGAAAAGTTTTTCTCCCGGACGCAGGCCGGTGTACTCGACTTTGATGTCTACATCCGGTGTGAATCCGGACAGGCGGATCAGGTTTCGTGCCATCTCATCGATCCGGACCGGTTCGCCCATGTCCAGGATGAAGATCTCGCCGCCTTTTGCATAATGTGCTGCCTGAAGGACCAGTGACACGGCTTCCGGGATGGTCATGAAGTAGCGGACGATGTCGGGGTGCGTGACCGTCACCGGCCCGCCGGCGGCAATCTGCTTCTGGAAGATGGGGATGACGCTGCCGTGCGAGCCCAGCACGTTGCCGAAGCGGACGGCCGAGAAGATGGTCTTCGAGGTGTTCGCATAATACTGGATGATCATCTCGCCCAGGCGCTTCGTGGCGCCCATGACGGACGTGGGGTTCACGGCCTTATCCGTGGAGATGAACGTGAAGCGCTCCACGCCCGTGCGGTCCGCGGCGCGAACGGTGTTCAACGTTCCGAACACGTTGTTCAGCACCGCCTCGCGGGGGCATGCCTCCATGAGCGGCACGTGCTTATGCGCCGCCGCATGGAACACGGCGCTGGGACGGTACTTGTCAAAGACCTCGTTGATGCGATCGACGTCCACCACGCTGCCGATCTCGATGACGATGTCGATGTCGTCGTAGCGCGCCAGCAGCTCGTTGCGCAGCAGGTACGCGTCGTTCTCATACATGTCGAAGACCACGATGCGCTTCGGCGCCACATGGCACAGCTGGCGGCACAGCTCGGAGCCGATGGACCCGCCGCCGCCCGTGACGAGCACCGTCTTGCCGGCGATATAGCCGCTGATGGCACGCGTGTTCATGATAATCTCATCGCGACCCAGCAAGTCGGCCACGTCCACGTCGCGCAGCGCAACATCGTCCAGCTCGTCCGTTCGCAGCTCGCGCACGTTCGGCAGCGTCTTCAGCACGCAGTCCGTCCGCATGCAGATGTCGTAAATGTGCTTGCGCTCTTCCAGCGTGGCCGACGGAATGGCCAGGACAATCTGCTCGATATCATATTCGTCCACCAGGCGCAGGATGTCGCTGCTGCCGCCCTCCACGCGCACGCCATGGATGCGTGCATTGCGTTTCTTCGGGTCGTCGTCCGTTGCCACCAGCGGGATGCCCGGCATCAGCGGATCGCCGGCGGACATGCGGTTGATGGTGAGCGAGCCCGTCTCGCCCGCGCCCACGATGAGCGTGCGGAGGCGCTGCGGGTCGCATGCCTTGCGGTCTGCGCTGCGGAACCGGTGCTTATGGTTGTGGTGCACGCGGAAAACCATGCGCGAAGCGCCCAGCAAGAGCACCAGCAGCACGAATGCCGTGAAGTACACGCGGATAGGAAGGCGCTCGATGCCGATGGCGAACTGCAGCGTGCCCCCCAAGAACGTGGCGATGGCCACGGCCAGGATAATCTGCATGGCCTCGTTCACGGAGGCGTATTCCCACAGACTGTTGTACAGATGAAATGCGGCGAACACCAACACGTTCACGATTGCCAGGATGCCGATGGCGAACAGCACGTCCGTACTGGTGAAAACCTCGCCGTACACGTTCGTCATCCACGATGCCAGGAAATAGGCAACATAGGTGTCCACCACATCCAGGCAGAACAGCAAGGCGGTTCTCTGGGTGATGCGAATGGCTCGGTCCTCCTACTTATCCGGTCCAGCGCGATTCCCGATAGGCCGGTCCTGGTATGAGATTCGGTAGCGAAATTCTGTCATTCTCCAACATGCCCGCAAAATCAGGCGCATTTCGCTAGAATCAACGCGACAATAATAACCCCTATCAAGGTCCCTGTGCCAATTCCACAGCGACAACATGGAGTGAGATCATTTGAGCGAAGACACTACGGCATCCCAGCCCTGCCGCCAGCATAATCTGGACGTGCTGACGGCGCGCCTGCTGGGAAACGCGTCGCCCGCAGGCGACGGTTTCGGCGTGGAGGCGACATACGCCGTCACGCACGCAGACGGCACCCCGGTTACGTTCATGGAGCAGCAGGGCCTTGCCGTGCTGCTGGACGAACTGGGCAGCACCTACCCCGAGCAGGTCTACGACGACCGGGGCATGCTCTCCGCCATCCAACGCAACGACGGCGGCGTCATGGAGATCGTGTCCTACGAAGGCGACGGCAGCCTGAAGCTGTCGGCCGGCCCGTTCGACGACCTGATGAAGTCGGCGGCCGCGTTCGAGGCGTTCCGCGCACGGGCATCTGAGAAACTTGCCGGCCGCAAGCAGGCCATCGCGCAGCTGAGCCTGACGCCCACCGGCCTGGACAACCTGATGACGGCACACCACCGCACCACCGACCAAGTGGGCATCGAGCTGGAGCAATTCGTCCTGCACGGCGACCTGACGCGCGTCAGCTGGTCCGAGGAGCACGGCATCCGCTCGCTGCTCCAGGACATCGCGCCGGCGTGGGAGGGCAAGAAGGCGTATACGGAGGACGGCGAGCTCATCGGCCTGTCCCGCTCCGTGGACGGATTCCAGCAGAACATCACGCTGGAGCCTGCCGGCCAGCTGGAAATCTCTGCCGGCCCCTACAGCGACATGAACACCGCTAAAGAGCAGCTGGAAGCCTTCCAGGACGAGATTTCGAAGACGCTTTCCGACCGCGGCCAGATGATCCTGCCCCTGGGCTACATGCCGGTGGGCAAGGCCGAGGATATGGAGCTCATCCCGAAGGACCGCTACCGTTTCATGGACCGCTACTTCCGCAAGTTCGGCCCGTATGGCACCTGCATGATGCGCGGCAGCGCCAGCACGCAGGTCTCCGTGGACTTCCGCGACGAGGACGACTGCAAGCGCAAATTCCGTCTGGCGAACGCACTGGGCCCCATCCTGGCACTGATGTGCTGCAACACCATGCGCTTCGAGGACGAGAACTGCGACCGCATCATGATGCGCACCATGATGTGGAACGGCGTGGATCGCGCCCGCTGCAACGTGGCTCCCGGCACGTTCGACGCCGATTGGACGCCGCGCACGTATGCCGAATGGCTGCTGGACGTTCCTGCCATCGTGGCGCCGGATGGGAACGGCGGCTGGCGCTACGACGAGCGCACATTCGGCGAGATCTATGCGAACACGCCCATGACGCCCGAAGATGCCGACCACGCCATGTCCATGGTGTTCCCCGACGTGCGCTTGAAGGGCTTCATCGAAATCCGCGTGGCAGACTCCATGCCCGTGGAATACGCCGCCGCGCTGGCGGCGTTCGCAAAGGGGCTTTTCAGCACCGACGATGCCCTGGCCCAGGCCGAGAACGTCCTGGACATGGACCACATCCATTCGAAGGACATCACGCTGGCGAAGCTGTCCATGATGGAGAAGGGCTACGACGCGGAGATCTACGGTGGCAAAAAGACATCCGATATCGCCGCGCGCCTGCACATGATCGCGAAATTCCATCTGAACCCCGACGAGCGCAAAGTGCTGGAACCGCTGACCACGCTTGCCATGAACGGCCTGACGCTGGCCGAGCTCACGGACCTGATGCTGTAAGCGCCCCGCGAGAACGCCCGGTTGCAATCGCCGCCCGCAGGCGGCATGAAGAGAAAGAGAGACACCATGAGCAACGCAGGAAAGACCGTCAGCGTGCACTACACCGGCACGCTGGACGACGGCACGAAATTCGATTCGTCCTACGACCGCAACACCCCGCTGACCTTCAAGTGCATGACAGGCCAGATGATCCCCGGCTTCGACAAGGCCGTGAAGGACATGGAGGTCGGGCAGACGGTGAACGTGCACATCCCCTGTGCCGAGGCCTACGGCGAGCGCCGCGAGGACATGGTGCAGAAGGTGCCGCTGGCGAACATCCCGAACGCCGACCAGCTGCCCGTGGGCGAGCGCATCATCCTGCAGACCGCCGACGGCCAGCCGTTCCAGGCCCTGGTAGCGGACATGGACGACACGTACGTGACGTTCGACCTGAACAGCGAGATGGCCGGCAAGGACCTGAACTTCGAGATCACGCTGCTCAGCGTGGAGTAGCACGCCGCGTGCAAACACATCCCGCAAACGGAAAACGGGCGCTGCAGACCGGAGGAATCCGGCGGCAGCGCCCGTTTTTTATGCCTGCAGCCGTTCGGCCCGCGCATCTCACGGCCATGCCCGGCTGCGCACCGGGCATGCGGCGGCCCCTTCGCCGGGGCCTACCACCAGGGCTTGTCGTCCGCGAAGCGCTCCAGACCGTCCAGGTACGCGGCATCTGACGGGGAAAGCGCCGCGCGCGCCGTGGCGAACAGCAGGTCCTCCCAGCTCTGCAGCGTGCGCCCGTACACGTTCGCATCGAACCCGTCCGCGCCGATGGCCGCGATGGCATCATCCACATCCGCGGCGGTCAGCGGCCACATGCCGTCCTTCACGCCCAGAGACTGCTCCAACGCATCCAGGCTCTGCTCCGAATAGAACAGCCCCTTGATGAGCGCCGTGTAGCCGAATATCTGGGCCGCCGGCAGGCAGTCGGCCTGGCGGATCTCCACAAAGCGCTTGAGGCGGACGTCCGGCCAGAACATGGAGATGAGATGCTCTATGTCTCCCCTGCTCATAGGCGCATCTGCATATACGTCGCCCGCCGGCGTATCGCCCACCGCGCGGATGGCGGGGCCATCCGGGTCGTCCGCGGCGGGACGGTCCACGAAGATGGGAGACGCGCCCAGCATCCAATCCGCATACGCCTGGAAGCCGAAGCCCTCGTCGAACGTGCCCGGCACCACGCGGCAGCGGGCATCGTCCACCTGGCGCCAGAGGTTCAGGCGCGCGATGGGCCTATGGTTCGGCTTCCCTTCGAATGCCGGCGTGTTGTCCGTGATGGCCGCCAGCACCGGACCGATGGCCGCCGCCACGCGGAACTTGCGCACGGCGTCCGCCTCATCCGTAAAATCGATGGAGACCTGCGTGGATGCCGAGGCGCGCATCATGCGCTCTCCATGAGAGCCGATCCGGGCGAAATGCTCGTTCATCAGGCGGTACCGCTCTTTCGGGATGAGCGGCATATCCAGCGCGCGCGTGGTGGGATGGTAGCCGTGCGCAATGAGGTGCGCGCAGCGCAGCGACAGGTACGGGTCCACGGCCTCGCGGAACATCCGGTACGAGCGGGCGATGTCGCAGACGTCCGCATACGGCGCAATGCTGATCTCCAGCTGGGCCGCCGGCTCCAGCGTGATGGAGGCCGTCTCGTTCGCCAAGCCGATGAGCTCGCCCTTCAGGTTGTAGAACGCGTCCGTGTAGAAGGCGCTCAGGTATTCCAGCACATCGCGCATACCGAAGTTGCCCTCTTCGCCTGCATACGAGACCGGCGTGCCGTCATCGTGCACCACGAAATGCTCTGCCTCCACGCCCAGATGGCACGCCTCGTCCTTGGGGCGGAAGCCCCCTTCGAAATAGGCTGCAACCAGCCTGCGGTTCTGCGCCTTGATGTCTTCCGTTTCGCCATCCATGCCACTGCTCCTTGCCGGTCTGCCAGGTATTCCGCTCATTTGAACACGGAACGACTTTGCAAGCAAGCGTTTCGGGCTATCGCCATTTCCGAGAGCCATGGATTGCCGGTGGACGAGGCTGCCGGACGGCATGCGCTAGATGACGATGCCGTTGCAGTGGTCCACTTCGTGCTGGACAATCTGGGCCGTGAACCCGGTGAACGATTCCGTGTGCGTCTTGAACGCATCGTCTTCGTAGCGCACCTTGATGCGCCTGAAGCGCTGCGCCGGCCGCGCACCCTCCAGCGACAGACAGCCCTCCTGCGCGCGATACGGCCCCGCCGCGCTGACGATCTCCGGGTTGTACAACACGCGCAGCGTGCCGTTGTCGTCGATGGCGATGATCGCCTTCCGCACGCCGATCATGTTCGCCGCCATGCCCACGCACGTGCCGCGGTGGTATGCAAGCGTCTCCTGCAGGTCCCGCCCCACCGCGCGATCCTCCGGCCCGGCTGGATCCACGGGCTGCGCGAGAAACGACTGCGCCCTCATGATGGGCCTGATCATCGGCTGCTCCTTTCGGTATTGCATCTGCACGGCGCGGCTGCAGCGCAGATGCGCCGAGAACGCCCTTCCCTTTTTCGTTCCTTTATAATCGATGCGACCGCATGACATAGGAAGGCAGAGCCGTATGACGCAGAAAATCACCATCGCCCCCGGATCGCTGGAAGAATCCATGATGGCGCCGCTGTACGCGCAGGCGTACTGCTCGCAGAAATACGGGGACCTGTTCCCCGACAAGGCTGCCGAACAGGTGGTGGCGAACGCGAACTACGACTTCAGCCATATCCGGTTCAAGGAGCTGGGCGTGCTGCCCGATGCATTGCGCACGCGCATCATCTCCGATCAGATCCGCCGATTCCTGGAACACCGCCCGAACGCCACCGTCGTGGACCTGAACGCCGGTACGGACACGTTCTTCCCGAACGTGGACAACGGCATGTGCCGTTGGGTGAACATCGACCACGTCGAGACCATCGACGCGCGCAACCGGCTGATGCCGCAGCGGCCGCGCCAGACGGATATCCGCAGCAGCATCTTCGACCCAGTCTGGTTCGACCAGCTGGACGCCGATCCGCGCAGCGGGCTGCTGTTCGTAGCGGACGATGTCTTCAGCCTGTACTCCCCCTCCGCCGTGAAGCTGCTCTGCGTATCGCTTGCCGAGGAGTTCCCCGGCTGCACGATCTGCTTCGACACCATGAGCGTGGGCAACATGAAGCGCGCGAACAAGGCAGCGCGCAAGCACGGGTACAGCGAAGTGAAATTCGCCGTCGACGACGTAAAGGCGCTGCGCGCATGGAGCGACCGCTTCACGGAGGCGGCCGACGTCAGCAAAGTACCCGGCGACATCATGGGGTCGAAGGCGCTTTCGCTGCCCACGCGCATGATGCTGTTCAGCGGCGGATCGGCCGGCATCACGAAGGTCGTCCGCCTGGAATCGCGCTTCGCGAACTAGCATGCACGCAAACGGCAGTGCGAAGGCGGACGGGCAGCAGACGGATACGGGCACGCAGACGAAGGAGCGGCATATGAATGCAGCGAAGTACAAGGATTCCCTGATCTGGCTGATCGAGTACCTGGCCGCCGAGCGCGACTACGACGTGCCCGCCGCCGACGAGCTTGCCGCCGTCGACGCGGACCGGCTGTGGCCGCTGCTGCGCGGGCTGTTCAACACGCGTCCCGCCGGGCCCGCCTCCGCGGAGTTCTACCGCATCCAAGACGCGCTGCTTTCCGGCATGATCGCCGACGTCGGCATCACGGATGCCGACGACCTGCCCGCCTTCCCCGGCCTGCCGGGCATCTCGCTGTGGCGCGGGGACATCACCACGCTGCGTGCCGACGCCATCGTGAACGCCGCGAACAGCGGGCTGCAGGGTTGCTGGCAGCCGAACCACCTGTGCATCGACAACGCCATCCAGACGTTCGCCGGCGTGCAGATGCGGCAGGAATGCGCGCGTATCATGGAGCGGCAGGGCCATCCGGAGGGCACCGGCCTGTGCAAAGTCACAAAAGGCTACAACCTGCCCGCCGCGCACGTGTTGCATACCGTGGGCCCCATTGCGAACGGCCGGCCGACGGAGGCGCATTGCGCCCAGCTGGCGTCCTGCTACCGCAGCTGCCTGAATGCCGCCGCGCAGCTGTCATGCCGCACGCTGGCGTTCTGCTGCATCAGCACCGGCGTGTTCGGATTCCCCATCGACCAGGCAACGCCCATCGCCGTCGAGACCGTGCGTGCGTGGCTGGCCGCACATCCCGACCAACAGCTGCACGTGGTGTTCAACGTATTCAGCGAAGCGGACGAGGCCGTGTACCGCCGCGTGCTGCAGCAGGCCGCCGCGCAGTAGCGCCGCCGCAGCGCCGAAACGCCGGCAGGCCGCACCGCGGGGCGCCGGCGGATTCCCCATGGAACAACGAAGCGCCCCTGCCCGCACGGCGCATGCGGGCAGGGGCGCCTTTCTCTTCCTTGCGGAGAGGGCCTACTCCCCTTGCAGGAACAGGTCTTCGAAATACGGCAGGTTCTCGCGCTCCCATTCCGCGAACTCGCGCCATTCCGCCAGCTTGTGGTTGCGGCGGGCGAAGTACATGTTCGCCAGGTTCTCGTAGTTCATGGTGACGGTGCGCGTCTGGTTGTAGCTGGACGGCAGCAGTTGGATCATGCTGTGCCAGACGTTCTTGTCCTTCGTTTCCAGATAGCCGCTGCGCAGATGCTCCAGTTCTGCGATCACTGTGTCCAGGCATTCGAGCGTCGTGGGAAGCATGCGCTCGCAGCTGAAGTCCGCGCGCTCGAAGCGCTTCGCGGCAATCTTGTGCATGGTGCTGGTGGAGTTCGCCACCGTGCCCACCTTGTACGTGTCGAATTCCTTCCACCAGTACATGGGCGCCGTGATGTCCATGCTCACGAATATCTGCCGCACGAACTTGCGATGGTCCGTGCCGGACTTGCACAGGCGCTTTGCCAGATCCAGGTCGTTCTCGCCGAACACGAACGTACCGTCCGGCTCCGTATGGCTGTCGATCTTCGCCCAGCTGTTCAGCGGATTGCGCATGCCGCGGGTGGCATTCTCGAAATTCATCACACTCAAGTGGTCGATCTTAATCACGGGTGCTCCCTTCGCTTCCCTGCGTACCGCAGCATGCGGGCGCCGGCATCGTGCACAGCGCGTACCCATGCTAGCGCACACGGCAGCCCGCATCCGCCGCATCTTTGCGAGCGAGGGCAGGCAATGCGCCCGACGGCGCAGCAGGATTGATCCATCTGTTCTTTCAAGGGGAAGTATGCCCTAAAGGCAATGCGCCGATGAAGCGGCGAACGAAGCAATCACCATAACTTCATGTTAGTATCTCTTGGTAACTAAAAACCCTGCCTGCCTGTTAACGGAGGACCCGTATGGAGTATGTGGAATACCGCAACGATGAGATGCCGGACATCGCCGACCTGCCCGCCTGCCCGGTGGAGACGACGGCCCAGCTCATCGGCAGCAAATGGCGCCTGCTGATCATGCGCGACCTGCTCTCCGGCCCGAAGCGCTTCGGCGAGCTGAAGCGGTCCGTGGGCAACATCTCACAGAAGGTGCTCACCTCGAACCTGCGCGACATGGAGGCGCGCGGCCTGGTGGTGCGCCGCGTCTATCCCGAGGTGCCGCCGCGCGTGGAATACCTGCTCACGGAAACGGGCGAGAGCCTGCGCCCCATCATCGAGGCTATGTGGACGTGGGGCGAAACGTACCAGGATAAGGCCCGTCGCTGATACGGGCGCGCCACGTCCTGCACGGCCGGCCCGCATCCCGCAGGCGTCCCGCCGTGCGGCACGGCGCCCCTCACTCCACGCGCAGCACGATATAGGCGTTCAGATTGCCGCTGCGCCCGTCCGCCGTGAAGCGGTCCACCACCCGCGCCTTGTCGGAAACGGCATCCGCAAGGCGGTCCACCTCACCATCATCGAAATGGTGGCAGTAGCGGTACACGCCCGGCTGTGCATTCCACCCCAGCAGGTAGTCGTTTCGCTCCAAGTCCGCCGCGGCAAGGCCCGCGTCCTCCCGCGCACGCGGCTGCAGCGCGCGCACGCGCTGCGTCATGTCCTCGTTCGCCATGAAGCGCCAGAGCGACACGCACACCGTACCGCCAGCCCGCACGCCGGACACCAGCGTGCGCAGCAGCTCCGCACGCGCCGCGAACGTGGGCACATGATGCATGACGCCGAAGCACACGGCCGCATCGCAGGGCGGCGCCTGAAGCACGCGTTCGAGCGCGCCCGCGCCGCGCAGCAATGCCGGCATGATATCCAGCTCCTGGAAATGCACCTGCGCGCCGGATGCCAACGCCTGGTCCGCCAGCAGGGCGCGGCAATTGTCCACGGCGTAGATTTCCCACGGAACGTACGGGAAATCCGCGGCCAGGTAGCGCTCGAAGCGCAGGTTGCCACACCCCACGTCCAGCACGCGGACGGGCGCGCCGTCATCCGGTGCAGATGGCACCAGGAAGCGGGCGCAGCGTTCCCATCCGCGCCAGGGCGATTTGCGCGTCGAGGAAAACGAGGCCGCCTGAGCCCGGTAGAACGCATCCGTCAGGCGCGTCAGTGTTTCGGCTGTTCTCAAATCCATGGCGCCCAGTATACCCGCCCGGCACGCCGCGCCGCTCCCGTATAATGGCGCATGTTATGGAACGCATAGTGCTTGAAATACTCGCCGTGCTGCGAGCAAAGGGAAACATCGAGCCCAAGGAGCTCGACCGCATCCTGAACGACGCGAACCGCCGCGCGCACAGCAGCACGCGCCGCTTCGCGAAGAAGCGCATCTTCCCGTACTACCTGGACGTGAAGGACAACGACCCTGCCCGCTGGGAAAGCTGGAACGTCACGCCGCTGTTGGAGCGGCAGTTCATGGCCGCCGTTCGCATGAAACCGCGGCGCACGGCGTCCGGCGTGGCCACCATCACCGTGATCACGAAGCCGTGGCGCTGCTCCAGCAACTGCCTGTACTGCCCCGCCGACGTGCGCATGCCGAAGAGCTACCTGGCCGACGAACCCGCCTGCCAGCGCGCGGAGCGCAACTGGTTCGACCCGTACCTGCAGATGGCAAGCCGCCTGCGCGCGCTGGTGCAGATGGGGCACGTCACGGACAAGGTAGAGGTCATCGTGCTGGGCGGCACCTGGTGCGACTACCCCGCCGACTACCAGCTTTGGTTCGCCTCCGAGCTCTTCCGCGCGCTGAACGAGGCGGGCACGCCCGCTGCCGCCCGCAGCGCAGAGCGCCGGCGCGCATGGTACGAGCGGCGCGGCATGGCGAACGATGCGGACGAGCGCGCCGCGCAGACGGCGGCCGTGCAGGCCGACGTGGAAGCCGGGCGTCTGACGTACAACCAGGCCGTGATGCAGCTCTACGGAAAGGACGCCGCCTGGCAGCAGGCCTCCGCATGCCAGACCGTACCACCGGCGCAGCTGGAGGCGCAGCAGAAGGCGAACGAGACGGCTGCGCACCGCATGGTGGGGCTGGTCATCGAGACGCGCCCGGACACCGTGACGGCCAGCCGGCTGATGCTCATCCGCCGGCTGGGATGCACGAAGGTACAGATGGGTGTGCAGAGCCTGGACAAGGACGTGCTGCGGGCGAATCGCCGTAGCATCGCGCCCGAGCAGATTGCGGACGCGTTCACGCTGGCGCGCCTGTTCGGCTTCAAGACGCACACGCATTTCATGGTGAACTTGCTCGGCCAAACGCCCGAATCCGACAAACAAGATTTCCGCCGTTTCGTAACCGAGACGCCCTACCAGCCCGACGAGATCAAGCTCTACCCCTGTGCGCTCGTGCGCGGTACCGA
>USAB01000055.1 GCA_900552585.1 uncultured Coriobacteriaceae bacterium | reverse complement strand
TGCACTTCGTTGGTGGCGGCTGGTTGCCTCCTGCCGCAAGCCGCGGCGGGAATGGCCGAGATGCGCGCCAACCTGGTTCTCTGTGCAAAGACAGGCGGCACCGGTTCCCGGACCTACCGGATTCCGGACAGACGCTAGCGCGGAGCAGTCATATTCTGGGCCGCATAATCGGTCGAAGTACCGGCCTGCGCAGCGGATGGGACATCGCCGTTTTCGACCGCATCGCTTGCGATGGTTTCGTGCTCCGCAGCTTCATCGGCCGTATCGGGACAGCCTGTTTGTCGTGTGCTGTCCGACACGGCCTTCCCCGCCGATTCGCTGTCTGCCACATATATGCCCTCTTGACTGAAGATGGTGGAAAACGTGCGGAAGAAGATCTTCACATCCAGGCAAAATGAGATGTGATGCACGTAATAGACATCCATCTTCAAACGATCGTGCCAGGGAATCGCATTACGGCCGTATACGGCCGCATAACCGGTTATGCCCGGTTTGACCGTCAGCTTCTCGCCCTCATTCCCCTGGTATAGCAGCGTCTCGCGTTCCAGGTCCGGTCGAGGTCCGATAACGGACATATTGCCGATGAGCACATTCAGGAACTGCGGGAATTCGTCCAGCGACGTCCTGCGCATGAATGCGCCCACCCGAGTCATACGCGGGTCGTCCGCACCGTTGTACGTGGACCCGTCCTCCATGACCAGATCAGGGGCGTCCACCTTCATGGAGCGGAATTTGTACATTTTGTACGGCACGTAGTCCTTCCCCATGCGCGGAGCGTTGTAGAAGATAGGACCTCGGTCCTCCAACCAAATAGCCGGCCCGAAGATCACAATCATGATCAGCAGGATGGGCAAGGCGATGATGCCGATCAGGATGTCCAGGATCCTCTTTCCGAAACGAACGTACATACTGCGGTTCCTAGCGCCCCATCACCTGGCGGATGGCATCGCGATACGCATCGCAGACGTAATCCACATCCTCATCCGTCAGCTTCGTATGCAGCGGGAGCGTAACCTCGTTCGCAAACTGCGCATACGCGTTCGGATAGTCCTCGATCTTGAACCCGAGGTTGCGGTACGCCGTCAGAAGCGGCAGCGGCTTGTAATGCACGTTCGAGGCAACGCCGCGCTCCGCCAAGGCGTCGATCACCGCATTGCGCTGAGCCGGCGCGGCGCCGTCGATACGCGTAAGCATCAGATGCCCCGAGGAATTACCGCGGTCCGTATAGTGCCGCACCAGCTGGACGGGCGCATCTGCCAAGTTGCGCTCATAGCGCGCCACAAGCGCCCGCCTGCGGGCGAGCAGATCCGGATAACGGTCGAGCTGCACCAAGCCGATGGCCGCCATGATATCGGGCATATTCGATTTATAGCCGGGGAATACCACGTCGTATTCCCACGCGCCCGCCTTCGTCTTCGAAAGGGCGTCCTTGTCCTGACCGTGAAGCGACCAGAGCATCATCTGGTGGTAGAACTCGTCGGAATCGAACCCGTTGTCGCGCCAGGCAAGGGCACCGCCCTCGGCAGTGGTCAGATTCTTCACCGCATGGAACGAGAACGAGGTGAAATCCGCCACGCTGCCCGCAGGACGCCCATGGTACGTGGCGCCGCAGGCATGGGCGGCATCCGCTACCACAATTACACGGTCGAAACAGGATTGGATACCTGTCGTCGGGTGCCATAGACCGCGCTTGCGTTCCAATACGTCGTACAGGCGGTCGTAATCGCACATGACGCCGCCCAGGTCGACGGGGATGACCGCCTTCGTATGCGGCGTGATGGCACGTTCCACGGCGTTGTAGTCAAGCTCGTACGTATCGGGCAGGATATCCACCATCACCGGCGTTGCGCCCACATGGCATATGACAGATGCAGATGCCGTGTACGTATAGGCGGGCACGATGACCTCGTCACCGGGCCCGATACCCAAACCGCGCAGGCAGTTCTCAGCAGCGTGTGTGGCGGATGCGAAGGCCGCTACGCCCTGCGCCTGCATGAAGTCCTTCAGCTGCGCTTCGAAGCGCTTCGTCCGAGGGCCGGTGGTAATCCAACCGCTACGCATGGCCTCAGCAACCGCGGCTATCTCGCGTTCCGTGATGTCAGGCGGAGAGAACGGGATGCTGCGTCGGTTTCCGGTGGTTTCAGTCATTTCTTGCGCTTCCAATCGTAATGTGTGCCAGAGGCGTTCCATGCATTTCCCTCATCGGCAACTTCCTGTTCGCCCTGTTGCAATGCACGGTACATGCCCCGTTTATATGAGCGAGCGTATCAGATTGACGATCTTCAGGTAGGAGTGCGGCTGATCGAATTGCTGCTCGGCTATCCGCCGCGCGCGCACACCCATTATCTTCCGCTGATCCTTTGCCTTTGCCAGCCAGATGAGCGCGTCCGCCAAAGCCCGCGTATCCTCGGCTTCCACATTCACGCCGAATCCGTCAGCGTCCACCTTTGTGCGGAACTCCAAGCTGGAACCGGTGTTCACCAGGGGCTTGCCGGCCGCCAGGTAATCGCCGATCTTCGTCACGATGGACTGCGGCGCTTCCTTAACCAGGGAATTCACCGTGATATCGGCCTTCGACAGGTAGGCCGCCATGACCGGGTAGTCCACGTAGCCCAGGAAATCCACTGGCGCATGCAGATCTGAGGCCCGCTTCTGCAGCTTCTCGCGATCGGGACCGTCTCCCAGGATCTTCACGCGGAAGCCGGGCACGGCCTGCTTCGTCGGGACGGACGCGCAGATAAGCGTATCCAGGTCGTAGCTGGCTCCCAACGTACCCGTATAGATTGCCCAGATCTGGTCCTGCGGCTTGTCCACTTCGTCCGCATGCGCAGCCACGCCCGCATCGAATGCCGCAAGATCGTTTCCCACATACACGGTCTCTTTCGGATACGGCCGCGTGCGATCGGCGGCAGGGCGCGCGGCATACTCGTCGGACGTGCCCACCGCTGCCGTCAGCAGGTTGTATACGATATGCGCATCGCGTGCAAACGGATGGTACAGCACGCTGGAGACAATCGGAGCGTTGAAGACCATACGCATGGCCTCGGGCCAAAGGTCATTGATATCCGCTACGAACGGAATGCCCTGTTCCTTCGCTGCTTCCGCACAAGCACGGGCAACATCGTTCGGGGGTATCTCGCAATAGATGAGGTCGTATTCGCCTGCATGCGTGCGGAAATAATCGCGCATGTTCTTTGCCGCAACGGCATGGCTGCGGATGCGTTTCATATCCAGATTACGGGTATAACCCGGCTCGTCGATAAACGCCACGCGGTACGGCAAATCGCGGTAACATGCCTTCGACGTATCGCGCTGCCGCTTTTCCCAATGCTGGAACGAAGAGGTGATCAGGTCAACTTCGAAGCCGTGCTGCACCAGGAAACCGGACAGGAAGCGAAAGCGCGTGTAGCCCCGGGTCTCATCGCCCAGCTTCACCCCCATGGTCACCACCGCAAGATGCTTCTTCGGCGGAGCTGCAACCACCTTGGAAAGGCGAGACGTGTCAGCAGGATTGCCGGAGGCAGATGAAGCGTCAGCCGAAACGGCGCAAACGCTGCAATCATCCGAAGATTCCACTCGGTCCGTGCTCCTCACCTTCCTCTGCCGTCTTGCCTGCGAGCCGCTTTCATGCAAAATCAGGGCATCGAACGAAACCCGCTCAAAGCATGATACCGCACCTTGCCGATATCGGAAACGTGCATGCGCAGCAAAGCGTCCTCCCCGTTCCGTACGGTGAGGACGCTCCTGGACAGCGAAGACAGCCCGCAAAAAACTGCGTTCGCCGCAATGTTTCAATAGGTTTTGGCCCTATTCGAAGATGCCCTTCAACTCCTTGTAGACAGCATCTGCATCCGTCATGGTGTCCTCGAGCAGCTGCTTCACCGGCTTGATTTCCTTAATCAGACCAGAAATCATTCCAGCAGAGAATGCACCCTCCTGCAGATCGCCGCGTTTCGCACGTCCGATAGAGCCGGTGCAGTACGCATCCAGCGCCGCATCCGAAGCACCGCGGTAGAACAGATTCCAATACCCGCGCGTGAACGGATTCTCAATGCAGCGTACCTGCTTGCCGCCGGGCTGGCCGGTCAGGCGCGAGGACGTATCGTCGGAATCCAGAATCAGTTGCTTGTACACATCGCTGATGGGGCATTCCTCCGTTGCCAGGAATGCCGTGCCCATCTGAACACCGCAGGCACCAAGGGCGAGCGCTGCCACAAAGCCATGGCCGTCCGCGATGCCGCCAGCGGCGATAACGGGGATATCGACGGCTGCCGCAACCGGGAGCACGAACGGCATCGTGGTCTCGCGGCCGATATGACCGCCGCCTTCCAAGCCCTCGGCGATAACGGCGGACACGCCCATGTCCTGCATTTTCTTCGCAGCACGAACATGCGGAACCAGAACGATGACCTTCACGCCAGCGCTGACCAGCATTGGAACGATGGCGTCCGGCTTACCGGCGGAGATGGTGACTACGGGAACGTGCTCTTCGATGACGACCTTGGCATTGTCCTCGACATAGTCGGATTCCATGATCAGGTTCACGGCGAACGGCTTATCCGTGATGCTGCGCGCCTTGCTGATGTTCGTGCGCACCACTTCGGGCACATCGAATCCGGACTGGATGACACCCAGGCCGCCCGCCTCGCTCACAGCGCCAGCGAACGCGCCGTCCGTGATGTGGGCCATGGCACCCTGGATGATGGGATATTCGATGCCGAGCAGTTCGGTCAACTTCGTTTTCATAGAGCAAGCTCCTTTCGTAAAGACTGCCTTGTTGAGCAGCCGATTTTACTGCGAACCTCTTGCGAATCCATGATAACGCAAATAGGTAACCATTCGCGATATCAAATAGAAGGGCCCGCTTGTATGCAGGCCCTTGCATAGGTTTTTCGGGGAGGAAACGGACGCGCGTCGAGCCGGAAATCGGGCAAACACGCGCGCAATACCGCGTTAGCGAACCAACGCGCAGTTATGCACCACGATGCCATCGGCCGTGTAGGAATCGTCTTCCTCCACGTCGAGGCTGTAGACCGTCTGATGATGTGCGCCGGGCAGTTTCTCCTCCACGCGGCCGAACCATTTTCCGTCCTCGAATTTCACCTGGTCCACTTCACCATCGTTCGCATATACGTTTTGATAGAACGGCATAGGATTTGACGTCGGGCTCTCGACGATGCGGCGATGGTGGCGCAGGTTCACGTATCCCACGTCCGTGGGGATACCCACCGTGCCGGCCAGGATTTTCATGCCGATGGCAAGTTTCTTCGATGCGGCGGCAGACAGCTCATGACGGCGATTCGCCAACGTGACGGGCTCGTAGTACGGGCGACGCGCATCCACATAGCCCTCCAGCAGCGCGCGGCGGCGTCGTTCCGGAATGCCGAACACGAACGTCGGCAGCGTCTTCGTGGTGGCGTCGTCACCAAAATATTTGCTCAGCCAATCGTATAGGACGGCGGCGGAGATGATGAACTCACACGACGAGCGCTCGTTCATGATGGTGTACTTGATACCGAACATATCCAAGAAACGGCGCGCATGATCCTGCATGCTGTACGGACAGCGAATCTTGATCATTTTGTACACGGATCCTTCGGATTCTGGCGCCACGGTGACCAGTTTGCCGGCGCCCAAATACTGGCCCACGAAATAGAAGAACACGGACGTGAAGCCCTTCAGCACCTCGCGATCCGCCGTGGGATACGCGTCGAAGTTCATAGGAGGAACATCCTCCTCGGGCACTTCTGCGACATTGGCCCAGCAGTACCCCACCATATGCTCCGCATCCACCCATTCGGGCTGGGAATCCGCGTCTTTGATGGCATAAAATGGATGGTTTGGGGTGCACTCCAGACCATGGTGCCCGTAACCGCTCAGCAGAACAGTGTCGGCCTTATGGGAATCCACTGCGCGAACGCGACGGAAGCGGTTCATATGCGTCAGCACCATGTCGTTGATCTCAATGTCCTCTATGGGCTTCAATCCGGCATCGGTAAGGACAAGCGTCTCTTCAGGAAAGCACGGCCTATCGAACAACCCGTTGACCTCCGGCATCTGTGATGCGTGCGACATACATCCTCCTATTACGAATGCGATCGGGCGCAACCCGATCATTGCCACGCGTAAACCCATCCCTGGTGTTTCCGCTTAATCTCATACATGATGATACCAGCTACGATAACACACCCGATGCGTCGCAGAAGGCGGAGGATCGCTTATCTGCGCAGATGATTCCCAAGGTACAGAGGCCAGAACACCCAGACCCCGCACTGCGTTCTCGTGCATATTCACAGCAAGAAAGACTGTAAGCGGCAGTCGCGCTTTCGAGAAAAGGACATCCATCTGATTTCGACACTATTCCTATTTTGTATTACCATTCGGTCATGAAATGTTATGCATGAGATGTTAAATTGTTGGTTCTCATTGGTTTATTTGCGGTATCGCGCATTTCTCTGCAAGAGAATCGCGAGAAGGGACCTCCGATTACTATGCAATTAAAATCAAAAGCAGGCGCCGTGGCGCTTTCGCTGATGCTTGCGGGAAACCTGACTCCCGCCATTGCCCTTGCCGACGATGCGAACGCCGCATCCCAGGCATCCGCTATCGAAGCGCCTGCCGGCGCTGCCGACACGAGCGCTGCCGACACGAGCGCCGTCAACACGGGCAATAGCGCTGCAAAGGCCCCGAGCAACATCAAAGAGCCTGCTGTCGACGCGAGCACGACGGCTCCAAACAATGTTGATACTGTTGTACCGTCTGACGATAAACAGGGTACCGATATCTCCTATAAAGCGAATATGTCCATTTTTGGCACGGATATCCCTCTTGCAAACAGCACGGCAACGATTACGGCCGACGATGCCAAGAGCGGAAAGGCGCTGAGCGAGGTATCTTCAGACTTCAGCGGCACCGAGTTCGGAAAGATCAAGACCGGCGACTTGACGGTAAAGGGCGACCTTTCCATCAAGAACGATGACGGCACTCACGACACCACGAAGAATGCCGCGCACAACGTAGTGAAGGGATCGAAATACGATGTGAAGGCCGATCTCGATGTAACTGCCATCCACACGTCCATCAAGAACTCCGCCAGCCTGCTGAACGAAAGCTTCCGCGGCCCGGATGCTGCGAAGGCTGTGTATGTAAACAACCTGGAAACGGGCCTTCGCTCGATATTCACCTTCGGCAACGACCTGAACGGCGAATTCTACGTGCCCACCACACTCGAAGACGCACAGGCGCACTATGTGCTGGCGTCCGCCGATGGCAAGCCGCTGATCTTCCGCATCAACTACAGCAAATCCTCATTCGCAAAGGATAAGGTCATCGTCGCCATGGACTTGGACCTGACGCACATGACCCCGCAGCATTCCACGTATGACGGTTCCAACAAGACGCTCTACGGCGACGGCAACGTCATGGAGAATTTCAATCACAAGGATGCCGAATACGGTAGCACGTACGACACCAGCACATTCGGCAACTTCGAGCAACTCATCAGCTCTTCCGCCCAGAACATCAGCCTTGTCCTTAAAGATGTGCTGTTCCATTCCGCAACGGGCAACGCCACTACGACGGAGACCGACAAGGAGACCACTACTACCACTGAGGGACCCCTCAACGGCACGCTGGTCGGCTATGTAAAAGCCGACGTCGGGCATAACCGCATCAAGGGCAACGTCTCGTACGTATGGGGAGCAATACAAGACGCTGATGGCAAGGATGTGAACGCTGCGGGCGACAACGTGATGGCGACCATGCAATTCACGGAAGTCACACCCAAGACTGCTCCCGAAAAGCCGCATGAGCACGGCACCGACAAGCCGGATGGTCAACCTAGCAATCATCCGATACAGCCGTCCGAGAATGCTTCCCATCAGACGGATCAGAACGGACCCAGCGCTATGGAAAATCATCCCGTTTCGAGTGCCCGTACGGTTAGCGCCCCTGTTGCCTCAAGCGATATGCCTGCCCAGACGCACACCGCTGCAACGAACGCGGTTCCCGCACTGGGCGATTCGAGCACCCTTACCATCGGATCCCTGCTGGCGTTGATGGGTGCGGCGGGCGGCATCATTGCGGTGGCCCTTCGTCGCATGCTTCGGAAAAACTAGCGTCTGAGGTTATCCCGAAGACGCTCCGCTAACGTTTTCGGACAAGAGAGGAAAAGCCGCGGCATCAACACCGCGGCTTTTCGTTTTTCGAATGTCCTGAAGCTCTGCGCGATTGCAAGACAACAAGGAGCCGGCCTTTTCCCGGCAGGCCGCGCAGGAACTTGCAGATACAAAAAACCGTCTCCCACCTTGCATAGTTGCAGGCAGCAGACGGCTACTTGTTTGGTGGAGGCGCGGAGAATCGAACTCCGGTCCATACTAGATTCCCGCCAAGACGCTACAGGCTTGTCCGCTGTTCTGATCTTGATGCGCGAAGGCACAGCGGCCCGCGGAAACGCATCCAGCCGGTTCAAGCTTAATCCGGACCATACCGACTACGTGCCCGGAAGCATCTCCCTGAAATGACGTCGCAGCGAAGCCGGGAGAATACCCCGCATTGACGGGCTGCTATATAAAATTAAGCAGCGAGAGCCAGAGGCTCAGAAGTGTATTTCTTGTCAATTAAATTTGACGGCACCCCTGTTTAACGTGGTGAGGAGACCACGACCTGCTCCTTGGTTTGAACCTACCATGTCGAAACCAGTCGCCCCCGATAATGCAGCGCGAAAACATTGGCGCCGGACGATCGGAGAAGCGAACAACACGCGATGCGATGGCTTTATGCAGACGCAACGCATGACATTCGGGTCTTCCTGTCAAGGTACTCATCCCGGATATACCACCCCAGATGATGGATATCTATTCTATGCAATCACATTCAATTTGCAAGCTCTCACGGGAATTCTACGTGAATGCCCGCTCATCCTGCTTGTATTTCGTATGCGGGAAAAGCCCACCACGGACGATGACAAGCGCAGGCTGCGTAGAGGGCGGCAACCGGCAAGCTGCCGCCCTGCAACCGCCTCGCTATTCGGCACGTTCCAAATACGCGGCGATATTCGCTAGAACCTTCCGCCCCAGGCGGACCTTCGCCTCTGCCGTGCTGCCGGCCGATTTTCGCACGCAGTGCACATACGGGCTGGACAGCAGCCGCGCCGTCTGAACGGGGCTTCCCAGCGCGGCTTCCGTATCGCAGAAGAACGCGTTAGCATAGCCTCCTGCAGATTCCGCCGCCGCTCCCAAATCCAGCCAGCGTTCCAGCGCACCCCCATCATGACCGGGCGCAATAGACGTGTTGAACAACATCTTCCCACGACCCAGCAGCTCGAATTCCTTGTCCCCCAGCAGCACGACGCCCTTATTCAGGCACGTGAATACAGCATCCGAGCCTTCCAGCAGCTCCGAGAGCGGACGGTACGGGAACCCGCGTTCCTCCATAGCCGGCTTCCGCGTGCGGCTGTAATAGCATACGCTGGCGCCGAAAAACCGCAGCGCTTCCGCAACAAGCGAACCGGTGGTGCCCATGCCGATGATCCCGCAATCCAGCGACGCGATCTCTCGCTGCTCGCCGGGTCGCCACTGCGTTTTGCCGAAACCATGCAGATAGCGCACCAGCTCGCTGATGACGAATTCCACCACGCCCGTGTCGCCATAGTCCCGCACGCCGGTAACGGTGATGCCAAGCTTCCGGGCAGTCGCGATATCCACGTTCGCGCTTTCCTCGGAATACAGGCTGCAGCACATGCCGACATACCGCAGGTTCGGTGCTGCCCGCAAGACAGCATCGTCGATTTCCGTAGTGTAGCTGACAAGGACGGCATCAGCTTGGCCGATGCGTTCGATAAGGTCTGCATCGCCTTCGGGAAGCGTATCGTAGTAAACCACCGTCTGTGCAAAATCAGACAAGCGCTCACGCGCCTCGAGCGTCAGATTCACCGGTTCCACTGCAACCAACTTGCTGAACATTGCGGCCCCTTCCTGTTTTCGCCCTTCCGCCATCGTAGCATTACCCCAGCTCCCGGATACCTGCGCGAACCGGACGGCAGCTACCGAAACAAAAGACGGCCCATGCAGAAGCACAGACCGTCCGAAGAGCTCCGATAAAATAAGGGAGATTACTTCTCCTGCGTCAAGGCCGCATGGGCAGCTGCCAGACGGGCAACCGGCACGCGATACGGGGAGCAGCTGACGTAATCCAGACCCACCTTGTTGAACTTCTTGATGGAGTCCGGATCGCCGCCGTGCTCGCCGCAGACACCCAGCGTCAGATCCGGGTTCGTGGCGCGACCGCCCTTGACGGCGATGTCGATCAGCTTCACAACACCATCGTCGACGGTGGCAAACGGGTTCGTCTTCATAATCTTCAGGTTCTGGTAATCCTTGAAGAACTTGCCCTCGACGTCATCGCGGCTGAAGCCGAACGTGGTCTGGGTCAAGTCATTCGTGCCGAAGCTGAAGAAGTCGGCTTCCTTGGCGATCTCGTCGGCGGTGACGGCAGCGCGCGGCAGCTCGATCATAGTGCCGATCTCGATGAAGGACAGGTCCACGCCGTCGCGTTCCTCGACTTCCTTGATGGCGGTCTCCGCCTCGTTGCGAACGTACTTCAGCTCGTTTTCCATGGACACCAGCGGAATCATGACCTCGGGACGGGGGTTGAAGCCCTCCTTGACCAGCTTCGCCGTAGCAGTGGCGATGGCGCGCACCTGCATCTGGGACAGGCCGGGCATCACAATGCCCAGACGGCAGCCGCGCAGACCCAGCATGGGGTTCATCTCGGCCATGTTGTCCGCAGCAGCCAAAAGCTTCTTGGTCTCGGTCATGTCCTTGCCCTGGGCCTCGCCCACGGCAACCTTGATGGCAAGGTCGCGCGGCGCGGGCAGGAACTCATGCAGCGGCGGATCGAGCAGGCGGATGATGACGGGCATGCCGTCCATGGCCTTCAGCATCTCGTAGTAGTCGCCCTGCTGCGCGTTGTACAGCTTGTCCAACGCCTCGCGGTATTCGTCGCTGCCCTTCTCGGACAGGATCATGTCGGCCACGATCTGCTTGCGGTCGCCCAGGAACATATGCTCCGTACGGCACAGGCCGATGCCCTCGGCACCCATGTCGCGGGACAGCTTTGCGTCGGCCGGATTGTCTGCGTTGGCGCGAACTCCCAGCGTGCGATACTTGTCCGCCCAGGCAAGGAGCTTGCCCAGATCGCCGGTCATCTCGGGCTGCACCAGGTCGACGGCACCCAGCATAACCTCGCCGGTCATGCCGTCAATGGAGATGATGTCACCTTCCTTGATAACGATGTCCGTGCCGGCGACGGTAGCCTGCTTCTTTTCGGCATCGATCTTCAGAGCCTCAACGCCGCAGACGCAGGGAGCGCCCATGCCGCGCGCGATAACGGCTGCATGGGACGTCTTGCCACCGTGGCTGGTCAGAATGCCCTCGGAGGCAATCATGCCGGACAGGTCGTCGGGCGTGGTCTCCCAGCGGACCAGAACCGTCTTGCGGCCTTCCTCGGCAGCAGCCGCAGCATCGGCGGAACTAAAGACGGCCTCGCCCACAGCAGCGCCGGGGGAAGCGTTCAGGCCCTTGGCAATGACGTTCTTCTTGGCATCCTTCGCAATCTGCGGATGCAGCAGCTGGTCCAGCTGCCCGGGAGCGACGCGCAGAACAGCGGTCTTTTCGTCGATAACGCCCTCGTCGACCAGGTCGCA
>USAB01000054.1 GCA_900552585.1 uncultured Coriobacteriaceae bacterium | reverse complement strand
ACAGCATGAAGGGCCCGCTCGCTCCCCCCCCCGCCCATGCATCGGCGGGCGACCAGCCTAACAGGCCGCATCCTGCAATCAGGATGACGATGCCCACGGCGGCAAGCCGTTTCGGTTGCGTATGTTGCGGCGCGGCCCTCATGCCCGGTCCTCGTTCTTCTTGCGGCGTGCCAGGGCGACAATCACAAGCCCCGCGCCCACTGCGATAAGGACAACGGCCAGAACGGGTAGCCAGTCGCCGGTAAGGGGCAGCGTGCTTCCCCCGCCGTTGGAGGATTGCGAGCCGCCGTTGTCGGTAGATTTCTTATTGGTGATGTGGAAGGCCAGGGTCGGCTTTGCCTTGCCGGCATCCACGGTTTTGCTTACCGAGCAGTGGTATCCGTCGGGGACAACCGCTTCGCGCACGCGCCAATCGCCCGTGCCCTTCCATTCGTACGTCCAGTTGTTGCCAGCATTCAGCTCTACCTGGCGGTACAGCGCATCGCCGTTGTAGATCTGGACGGCAACCGACGACGGCCTTGCGGAAGGGCCTTCATCGTCCCACAGCTTCTGCACGCGATTCGCGGAAACCTTCTTGCTCGTTTCCGTCACCTTGTCCGCTGCGACCGATACGTTGTTGTCGACGGATCCGTCTTGGTTTTCACCCGGAACGCTTATCAGATACGGCTGTTGGTAGTAGGTGGTGCTCCCCACCGTGGCGGGACGGGCGAGCGCCAGGTACATGCCGGCATCCAAGTTGCCGAAATATGCCCGGCCGCCTTCGACCGTCGCCGTGCGCTTCGTTGCGGGGGAGGCATTCTTTGCCGCGTATCCTGCAAAGGTCTCGGCTGCCCGCTTCAACGTGGAGGCCTTCGTGCTCCGGTTGAACCCGGACACGTCAATGCCCGAATCCGCCGCCGCGTTTTGCCATGCCGCATCAAGCACGAAGTTGCCGTCGCCGTTGCGCTGCGCAATCTGGTAGACGGTGAAAATCTGTCCGGGGGCCTTGCAGTCTGTGAAGGTAATGGAGCCCTGTCCGCTACCTTCGTCTGCCTGCGCCTGTTGTGCAGTGGCGAAACAGGTCAGTGCGGCAAACGCCAAGGCGAACACGAGCGCTCCGACGATTGCGTGGCGTATGCGGGCTTGAGGGCTGGCCGATTGTTCGCGTATCGCTTTCAAGGCCGGTCTCCTTCCGTTATCCAGGTCTTTATCTTCCGATCCATAGTGCGACGCCGTATGGCGCGGCACAGGCTGAGTACGGCAAAGACTGCTGCGGTGGCAATGGCGGCCACCAGCACCGGGTTCACGCGGTCGACATCTCCGTCGGTGGCAAGGAGTCCCTGGTTGGGAATCCTGTGCCCGCGAACCAGCAAGCGGTGCGTATTCACGCCGTAGGGCGTGCAGGTAATCAGCGTGCAGTAGTCTTTGCCGTCATCAATGGCAAGGTCGTCCAGCTGGTCGGGCAGGACAACTCTGATCTTGTCCACCTGGTAGGTCAGCGTCCGGCCCAGTACGTTCAGGGTGAACACATCTCCTTCTCCCAGTTGGTCGAGGTCGGTGAACAGACGGGCCGAGGGCAGCCCGCGATGTCCGGAAATAGCGCAGTGCGTGCCTTTGCCTCCTACAGGTAACGACGATCCCGGAATGTGCCCGACAGCGGTTTCCAGGACGGCATCGTCGGTGCCGTGGTAGATGGGCAGGCGGGTGTTGATCTTCGGTACCTCGACGTACCCCATGATTCCGGTGCCCGTTACATCCAAGATGCGATCGTATTCCCTCTGCTCTGCCTTCGACAGGGTGAAGCGGCCGTTGTCATGGGGAAGCTTCTTGTTGTAGGCGACGGCGGCGTTCCACAGCTTCTTATTCTGCTGTGCCGTGTTGCCGTCCACTGCCTGCTCGTAGGTGGCAATTGCCTGCGACTGGTGGAAGCTGTTCCACCAGTCGCTGACGGTGGGGTACAGCATGATTCCTATGCCGACCAGAAGGGCGCACGTCAGCAAGATCTCGGGGATATGGGCCCTGATGGCCCCTGCCCTGGTATGCGCCCTTTCTTGCCCGGCCATCGGAATCCGCTGCCTTTACGTGTGCGCCTTAGGCGTCCTGCTTACGGGAACGATGACGGCGGTAAAGGCCGTAACCCGCTGCGGCGATGATGGCCGCACCCGCAAGGTAGAGGACGGTGGTGCCCATGCCGCCGGTGCTGGGCAGCACGGTGCCCTGACGGTTCACGATCTGGGCGCTAATGGAGCCGGCATCCTTGTCGACCGACGCCTTGTAGAGTGAACTGAAGTCGATTGTGCCCGTGGTGCCAACGCCGTTGAGGGTTGTCAGCTGCGGGTCGTCGGATTCTTCTTGATGGTCTGCCGTGACGGAGAATTCAATGGGGTCGATGGTGTTGTAGCCACTGGGGGTCTTCGTCTCGGTCAGGGTGTAACCGCCGTCATCAAGGCCGTTGAAGGTGAACTCGGTGCCGTCGTCGGAGGTGACCACGGCTACGGTCTTGGTGGTGCCGTCAGCCAGTTTCTTGGCCAGGGTGAATTCGGCTCCGGCGAGCTTGTTCATGTCTTGGTCGACCTTATCCACGACCAGCTTGAAGGTGAATACCGTCACCTTGTCTTCGGGCGTGGTGCCGGTGTTGCCCTCACCGCCTTTGTTCGGGTTGTTGGAATAGGTCAGCTTCACCGTGTTCGGGTTGCCGGCGGATCCGATATTTGCCTTGCTGTTGAGCTGGGCGCTGTAGTATGCACAGATCTTGCTGCCGGGGGTCAGGGCATCGCCCGCCTCCTTGACGGCTGCCTTCAGGTCTGCGCAGGTCCAGGTGACCACGGTGGACCCGTCGGTTTTCTTTTCCGCCTTCTCGGTGAAGTACTTGGTCAGATCGGTCTTGTCGTCCAGAAGAATCTTTACCTTATGGTCGGCATCGGTGCCGTCGTACGTCAGGCCCTTGGACATGGTGTCGGTGAAGGCATAGCTGTAGGTAGTGTAGTCGGCGATGTTCGTAGGCATGGTGCCGGTAATTTGGTAGGGCACCCAGTCGCCCATATCGTAGTCGGCAGAATCGATCCAGTCGGACGTAGTACCGTCGGAATCGTTGGTATCCTTGACCTTCTTGTACACATTGGGAACGTCGGACTTCACATTCACTTTTACGTTGCCCACTACTTGCACGATGTACTTGGTGTAGGCATCGGTCTTGGTGCTGTCGACGCTGTTGTCCTTATCCTTGACCAGATAATAGCCCGCACCGGTGGCGGAAAGGTCGATGGCCGTGGTGCCTGCCGAGGAGGGAACGGTCTTGACCGGGGTCTTCAGCGTCAGCTTCTCCTCAAGCTGCTTGATGTGCTGGTCGCTGCTGTCGGGGTCGGCGGCAAGCTTTTCAGCAACGTCCTTGGCGGATTCGGTTCCGTTGTAGGCGACGCTGTCGGTGTCCCAAGCAACGTTGGACAGGGTCGTTCCATCTTGCGAAAGATCTCCTGTGAAGATGCGGTAGACCTCGTAGGTATGGCCGCTTGTCGTGCCGGTCAGATTGATCTGGTACGACGGAGCGTCCTCGGCAAGTGCGGCAGATGGGCCGAATGCCAGAACGAGGGCCGCTACGGAAAGCATCGCAATTGCGCTGCGGAATGTCCGGGTCAGCCGATTCATCATTCCTTCTTTCATTGTTCTCCAATCTCCTTACCCTATTGCGGGTTCCCTTCTTTTCTTGCTTTGCGCCGAAAGGCGTTATGGGTCATGCCCGCTTTGCAATTCCGGTGTTTTCATATGCTTCCTCCTTCTCGCTCGTTTCCCGTTTTCGAAGGTCCGCTATAGGCTTCCGATGTTGGAAAGCGGCCAGATGCGGAATTCCAAACGGCCGACAATCTGATCGGCGGGAACGCTTCCCACCTGCGACGAGCGTGAGTCTATGGACACGCTGCGTTTGTCTCCCATAACGAAGTACCTTCCTTCGGGCACTTGATAGGGAAGGGATATGTCGCAGGTTCCGCGGCTGGCAGCACCCGGGGCAAGATACGGTTCTGCCAGGGTTTGCCCGTTGACCGAAACTGTTCCGTCGGAAGATATGTCGATCCAGTCGCCGGGGCATCCGATGATGCGCTTGGTAAGGGTTTTGTTGTTGTACGAGAAAGCTATCAGGTCTCCCGCCTGATAGCTGGCGGGTTTGTCCGCGATGATGATATCCCCGTCGTTTAATGTTGGCTGCATGGATGCGCCGTACACCCGGAAGACGGGGAAGGCGAAAAGGGAAAGGAGCACCGATGCGGCGAACACCGCGGCAAGGGCGAAGGCTATGTTGCGGGCAGCGTCGTGGCGGCGTCCCTGTTCGCGGGTGCGCTGGAGCTCAGCCTCTATTTCCCGGTTGCTCGGAAGTTCGAGGGGGGTGTTGGGTTCGCTGCCCTTTCCTGCGGCAGAGCCTGCGACGTGGAGGGCGCGGTTTGCATCCGTTCCATTTTCCATACTCCCAGCCACATCCTAGTTGTCGGTTCCCGCAGGGGATTCCGTCGGGGTGGCAGAGCTGCTCAGGGCGGTATCGGCGTTGGCGTTTTCGTGATCCATGCTGTGGACAACGGGTTGCGCATCGGCGGTGACGTTGCCGGTCGCATTGCTGCGATAGAGGTCGATGGCGCGCTGTGCATCTTCGAAGATGCCGGACAGGCGCAGGGCGGCATCGGCAAGCGATTCGGAATCGGCCAGCGCGATGCGCCGGTCTTCAAGCTGTTGCTTAGCGCTGGCAAGCTATTTTTTCAAGCGGTCGTTTTCCCTTACGGCTTCGTCGAGTAGTTGCAGCAGCTGCAAGCGGTCAAGCTTGCTTAAATCGCGGGTGCCGTCGGTTGGGGAAGCGGCAGAAGGGCGGAAAATCCCCCTGGCCTTCTTGGCAGACTCGGCTCCCCGCATGGCTCCCCGCCTTCAATTCTCAATCAGTACACAATCCCTAAGATTGAATTTACACCATTGTCTTAGGTTTTGAGCTGGACTATTGGCGGCAATTGTCCAAAGCCAACGCCCCTAAGCCGACATCAATAGTGAAAGGCAGGTAGGGGGAGCCTGGTTTTTCCTATTATGCGAGTTGGTGTTTACAGCAGGGCCTTGACGGCTTCTTCGACTTCGGCCATATCGGCGGTGGGCTCGAAGCGGTCGATAAGGTTACCCTTGCGGTCGATGAGGAACTTGGTGAAATTCCATTTGATATATGCGCGGTCGCCGAACTGTTTGTTGTTCTGATCCGCGAACTTCTCCAAGGCGTGCGCCTGTTCGCTGTCGCCGAATCCCTGGAACGGCTTTGCCGTGGCAAGGTCTACAAACAGTCGGTCGGCGGTGTCGCCGTTGACGTCGACTTTTTTGAACTGAGGGAACTCTGTGCCGAATTTCACCTGGCAGAATTTCCCAATTTCCTCGTCGGATTCGGGCGCCTGATTGGCGAACTGGTTGCAGGGGAAGTCCAGAATCTCGAAGCCCTGGTCCTTATAGGTGGCGTACAGGCGTTCCAGATCTTCGTATTGCGGGGTGAAGCCGCAGCCGGTGGCGGTGTTCACGATAAGGCAGACCTTGCCCTCGTAATCGGTAAGCACTTGCGGGGTGCCATCCTTCTTCAGGACGGCGTAATGGAAAAAGCTCATGTCGGTCCTTTCGCTTGACTGTGTGCGATTGGATTATAAGCAGTTGGTGTGAAGGGGGTAGGGAATAAGGGGATAGGCGGTCGAACGGCTTTGCGAAGTGCAGTGGGACGTGCGTTTGCGTCCATGGACGGGAAGGAGCGCCTTCGATGTGTGCGAATTGTGGCGTTACTTGCATCTAACATTCGCCGTCCTACAATGAGCGCACAACCGAATAGGAAATTCATTGACGAGAACATAGTCGCTGCGAAACCGCAGTACAGCGAGCCGGGCACGATGGAAGCCGGCCTGCAGGACACAGATGGCCATCCTCTCCGAGAAGCGGGCTGAAATAACAGTAGGCTTTGCCGGGATTCCCCGTTAGGAAAAGCGCATGATGGTGCGTAGAGCGTCATGCGGCACAAGCCGTATGGAATGTGGGTGGTACCGCGGATCCAACGATTCGTCCCTCGTAGCCTTGGTCGGGCTGCGGGGGATTTTTTATTGCGCGCTGAGGAAAGAAGGAAAGAATGAAAGCGTTGCAGAAAGTAAGCCAGGTGCTGTCCAGCAAATCGGCGTTTTTCGTCATCGCCGTGGCGGTGCTGACGCTTATTTGGCCGGCCATGATGGCGTGGGTGAACACGAAGCTGTTCGTGGATCCCCTGGGAAACGGATTCACGTGGCAATCGCTGATTATCGGTTTCATCATGTTCTGCATGGGGCTGACGCTGACCCGGCATGACTTCAAGATCTTGGCCGAGCGCCCGTTCGACATCTGCATGGGCGCCATTGCCCAGTATCTGATCATGCCTTTCTCTGCGCTGTTCATCTGTCATCTGCTGAACCTGCCTGATGCGCTGGCGCTGGGGTTGATCCTGGTGGGCTGCTGTCCTGGCGGCGTGTCCTCGAACATCATGAGCTATCTGTGCCATGGCGACGTGGCGTATTCCGTGGGTCTGAGCACGGTTTCCACACTGCTGGCACCGCTTATGACGCCGTTCCTGGTCATGCAGATGGCAAA
Source organism: uncultured Coriobacteriaceae bacterium (assembly GCA_900552585.1). Lineage (GTDB taxonomy): Bacteria > Actinomycetota > Coriobacteriia > Coriobacteriales > Eggerthellaceae > UMGS1519. The sequence goes on along the minus strand of USAB01000054.1, from coordinate 5,238 downwards.
CGGCATCAATATCGCGCTTGCTCCGCTGCCCATGTTCCTGTCCATCTGCGAGACGGTCATTCTTCCCGTGATCGTGGGCTTCCTGCTGAACTGGAAGCTGGAATCGAACGCCGCGTATCGCCAGGTTGCGCAGTGCATGCCCGGCGTGGCCGTCCTGGGCCTGGCATGCGTTGTGGGCGGCGTCACCTCTTCGCAGGGTTCGCTGTTCTTCACGTCCGGCTTGGTCATCTTCGCAGCCGTGTTCATGCACAACGCTATCGGCTATGCGCTGGGCTATGCTGCCGGCAAGCTGACGCACATGAACGTGCCTAAGAAGCGCACGCTTGCATTGGAAGTGGGCATGCAGAACGCCGGCCTGGCCACGAACCTGGCCACCACCACTGCCCAGTTCGCCGCCATGCCGCAGGCCGCCATCATCTGCGCCGTGTCGTGCGTGTGGCATTCCATCAGCGGCACCATCCTGGCAAATGCTTTTGCCGCCTGGGATGATCGCAAAGCTGGGAAGGCCGGTGCGTCCGGCGTTCCGCAGGCTGCAAAAGCCGCTGTTGCTTCGGAGTCCGCTGTCGACTAGCCGCAGTGCCTGCGGGCGACGCGAAGTTCCCGCTGCCCGCCAATCCGCCTGAAGGCCGCTTCGCCTTTCGGGTTGCACCCTGCGTCTGAATGCAGGGGGCCGCCCGATTGACGGGGCGGCTTTCTTTGTTATACCGGCCTGCTCGACACGTTCGAATGCGTGCCGATTGTTTTTGCAATCGTTCATTTATCCCATCGGTATAGCTCCTTCCCTTGTGTTTACTCCGTTCCTCGTCAAAAATGTTAGCTATGCCTATATATATTAGAAACACATATATAGATTATGTAAAACTAAACTTTCGACGGAAAAGCGAGGTGCAGGAGTGGGCCCAGAGCGGCAAGACGAATTGGCGGCGAAGGTGGATGCCATCTTGTCGGAGTCTCTTGCCAATCCGCCCAGCTTGGATGACTTGGCGCGGCAGATGTTCGTGAGCCGCACGAAGCTCTGCTGCGACTATCGCGACGCAACGGGAAAGAGCATCGGGGACCGTCTGACGGAATTGCGCATCGAAGAGGCGAAGCGCCTGTTGGTGGAGTCGGACGATGTCATCGGCAAGATCTCGAACAAGGTAGGCTACCGTTTCCAAAGCAGCTTCGCGGCTGAATGCGTTGGCGTCCGTGCCGGCGCGCCGCACGGGCGACGCGCGCACGGTGCGCAGCGCGAGGGCGATTCCGCCCGCGGCTGCGACGCGCGACTTATTCCGCCGCGTGTCCGACCGGCTTCCCGGCAAGGACTACACTGGACGCATCGGGGGATCGAAGGAGGTGCGGCCATGCTTGCGCGGGTAATCTGCCTGGTTATCGGGTATGCGTGCGGGTGCTTCCTTACGGCCGATGCCGTGATGTGCCGGCATGTGGGAAAGAGCGCGTTCGCCGTGGGTTCGCATAATCCCGGCATGGCGAATGTAGGCGCCCAGCTGGGCGCGAAATGGGCGGCCGTTGTGCTGGCGGGCGACATTGCGAAAACCATCCTGGCCGTGGCGCTTGCAGCAGCCGCGTGCGCTTCCCTTCCGTATGCGGGGGAGATGCTGCAGCCGCTGGTGGGATGCCCCGGGGGCATTGCGTTCCCGCATTCCGGCTGCCTGTCCACGGTCTATGCCGGCATCGGCGCGGTGCTGGGCCACGACTTCCCCTTCTGGCACGGCTTTGCCGGAGGCAAGGGCGTGACCGCCACGTGCTCTGCCGTCATCCTGTTCAACCCGGTGCTGGGCGGCCTTGCCTGCCTGGTGGGCCTGGCGGTGGTGGCGGCGTCGCATCGGCTGGGTGTGGCAGCGCTTCTCATTGTCTGCGTGTTCGCGGCCGAGCTGGCGGTTGTCGCGGCGCCTGCGGAGATCCTGGCTTTTTCGGCGGCATTGGCAGTGCTGGCCGCGGTCACCTGGTATCGCGGACGGGGATGAAGGAGCGTTTCCATGGCGGTTCAACAGGAAGAGTTCGACAAGAACAGCGTTGAGCGCACGCTCTGCATACCGCTGTGGTGCCGGGCGCTGGCGGTGGAGAAGCTGCCGCAGATCCTGCCCGACCATGATGCCGCGCGCATCCTGCGGGAGATGGGGCAGACGAAGCCGCCCACGGTCTTCTACCGCATGGAGTGCGCCTGCTTGGCCGGCGCGATACGCCAGTACGATTTCGCGAAGGAGATCGAATGGTACCTGCGGGAGCATCCCGATGCCGTGGTGGTGGAAATGGGCGCGGGCCTTTCGTGCCTTCGCCGCCAGATGGGCAATACGCGCAATGTCTGGGTGAACCTTGATCTTCCCGATGTCATTGCGTGCCGCGAGAAGTACATAGAAGCGGGTGCGAACGAGCGGAACATCGCCTGCGATCTTACGGACCACCGCTGGTTCGACGAGATTCCGTTCAATCCGCCCTGCGGTGCCATCTTCATTGCCGGGGGCGTGTTCCACTATTTCGCATCCACGGAGATCAAGCGCCTTGTGACGGACATGGCGGCCCGTTTCCCCGGGGCGACGCTCGTCTTCGATACCGTCAGCAAGAAGGAGCTGAAGGACGGCAACGGGCACGTGAGCAACACGGATAACGACACGCGTATGGCGTTCTGCCTTGACGATGCGCCGCAGCAACTGCCTGCCTGGTCCGACCGCCTGGTGAACACGATGCAGAGGAGCTACTTGGAGGGGTATCCCGTGGAGGGCGTACGCTACAACCCTGTCACGCGGCTCTACATTCGCTCGAAACGCGACAAGCTGTTCATGGTGCATACCGAATTCCGCGCCGACAAGCTGTGAGCTTGCCGTTCCGGCGAGCGCGCTGCCGCTTAGCCGCGCTCTCGGCCCCGCTTCGCGAACCCCGTGCCGCCGCGTAAAGTAACAAAGTTTTCCATTCTCTTACAAACCATATCTGGGGCGTAGCTTGTCGTAAAATCGATCATTGTAAAGACCAATACGTAAGGCGCGGGACGGTTCGCCCGGTGCCTTCCGACGGGCGCCTTTCGCCTGCCGGATGCATGGGGCAGACCGCAAAGGGGGAATGTATGCGCAGGCACAAGGCTCTTGAGAAGATCATCTTGAATGAACTCAATCGCTTGCGGGAAAGCAACGATCCTTCTTTGGGCACGCTGACGAAGATCGCCGATGCGGTTGCCTATAAAACGTTCCCGCATCAGATGGATGCCATTCACGAGCATCTGGACAATCCCGACGACAACGTGTACCAAATGATGTACACGTTCGGCGACACTATCGACGAGGACGTCACGAACAAGCTGGTCATCAACTTCCTGCTGTACGCCGGCGTGCTGGGATGGCAGCAGCAGGCGAAGATGCGCAAGAAGTACCAGTGCAACATTCCGTGGACCATTCTGCTGGATCCCACCAGTGCGTGCAACCTGCACTGCAAGGGCTGCTGGGCGGCCGATTACGGCAATCGCCTGAACCTGAGCTTCGACGACATCGACAGCATCGTCCAGCAGGGCAAGGACCTGGGCGTCTACCTGTACATCTATACGGGCGGCGAGCCGCTGGTGCGCAAGAAGGACATCATCGAGCTGTGCCGCAAGCACAATGACTGCGTGTTCCTGTGCTTCACGAACGGCACACTGATCGACCAGAAATTCTGCGACGATATGCTGGAAGTGGGCAACTTCGTGCCGGCCATCAGCCTTGAGGGCAACGAGGAGACCACGGACTTCCGTCGCGGCCAGGGCACGTACCAGAAGGTCATGAAGGCCATGAGCCTGCTGCATGAGAACCATCTGCCGTTCGGCATCTCCGCGTTCTATACCAGCGAGAACGTGGACGCCGTTTCCAGCGACGAATTCATTGACAGGGTGGTTTCGCTGGGCGCGTCGTTCATCTGGTACTTCCACTACATGCCCGTTGGGTCCGATGCGAACATCCAGCTCATGTGCACGCCCGAGCAGCGCGAGAAGATGTACCATCGCTCGCGCGAGATCCGCATGACGAAGCCCATTTTCGCCATGGACTTCCAGAACGACGGCCAGTTCGTGCAGGGCTGCATTGCCGGCGGCCGTCGCTACCTGCACATCAACGCCGCAGGCGACGTGGATCCGTGCGTGTTCGTGCACTTTAGCGACTCGAACATCCACGACATGCCGCTGCTGGACGCGCTGCGCCGGCCGCTGTTCATGGCGTACCACGACGGCCAGCCCTTCAATGACAACATGCTGCGCCCCTGCCCCATGCTGGAGAATCCCGAGATCCTACCGCGCATGGTGAAGGAGACGGGCGCGCATTCGTCGAACCTCGAAGGCGAGGAGACGGCGGAGATGCTGAGCGACCGCTGCAAGGAGTACGCGCGGAACTGGGTGCCCACCGCTGAGAAGCTGTGGGCGGAAGACCATAAGATGGGCAAGTTCTACCACTGATTCTGCGATTCGATTCCGCCGGTTCCGGATAGGGCAGTACCCTCCTGGCCCGCCGTCCCGATGACTTGGGACGGCGGGCTTTTCGCTTACGAGAGCACGGCAGGCGTCACGACGCCGCCCACGCCGCCGCACAGGCGCGTGGTGGTGTCCACGATGCGCTGCGCCGTCTGCCGCAGCAGCACGGCGGGCGTGGCCTGGTTGCCCTGCACGATGTAGAACACGTTGTGCGTCTGTTCGCTTACCGCCGTCTTATTCACCTGGCGTACCTCCAAGCGGCAGAGCACCTCGTTCGACGCATCGCAGTAGCAGTATTCATGCGGGGCCACGGGGACGGGATCCGTCTGTCCCAGCGGCACGTAGCGTTCCGTGCCGTTCGAGAAGCGTAGGATAACGTTGCCGTCCACGCGATCCATGTCGTGGGCGCCCAGCGCCAGTTTCGTATCCAGCGAGATGATGTTGTAGATATCCACCACCTGGTTGATGAAGGGCAGGTCGCCGTTCTTTTCCAGCTGCTTGATGAGGTTGATGCTGGCGGGCACGTTCTTGCGGCGCTTCACGCCTGTTTTGTCGTGCAGCAGATGGTAGCCCTCTAGGATGGGGTCGGCATGGACGTCGAAATCCCGATAGCGTTCCCGCAGTCTTGCCAGCATCTGCTTGCGCTCATCGTGCCAGAGAGGGCTCTCGACGGTGTTGTCCAGCCCCTCTACCACGGCAAATCGTATTTTTACGCCGGCATCTAGCACGGCTTTCTCAACGAAGAATTCCATAATCGGCTTCCTCTCACGCGTGCATCGTTTCTCTCGGTTCCTAGATCAGGAATCGAG